>JAICUU010000015.1 GCA_025935675.1 Burkholderiales bacterium | reverse complement strand
CGAACGCCTTCGCCGCGGCCGCACCGATGCCGGTGCTCGCGCCGGTGATGAGGACGGCTTTGCCGTCGAGATCGTCGATCAACGCAATCTCCCTTCCTTGACGTGTCGTGAGTGACGATGACCCGCGCCGCTGTCGCGCGCTGGAACGCCATCGTACAACGCAGCATCGCGGCCGCGCAGCGCGCGCTAGAATGACGATGCCGGCGGCCGATCCCGCGTCGACGACGCGCGCCGACATGCTTGCCGAGCGATGGTTACCGCGACCGCTGAACCTCACCGCCGCGTCCCGCGCCTCGTGCGCTGGGCGCTCGTCGTCGTCGCGATCGTCGTGCTCGTGCTCGTCGCGCTGTGGCTCGGCGTCCCGCCGCTCGCCAAGCACCTGCTGACGACGAAGGCCGCGGCGGCGCTCGGGCGTCCCGTCGCCGTCGCCGACGTCGCGTTCAACCCCCTCAACCTCGAGGCTCGCATCGACGGCCTGTCGGTCGGCGCGCGCGAGGCGGGCGCGCCGCCGCTCCTGCGGCTCGATCGCGCGGTGCTCGACGCGTCGATCGCGTCGATCTGGCATCGCGCGCCCGTGCTCGACCGCGTGCTGATCGAGCATCCGCGCGTGACGATCGCCCGCGAGGCCGACGGCAGCTACAGCGTCCAGGACCTGGTCGACGCGGCGCTCGCCGACGACGGCGGCCCGCCGGCGAAGTTCTCGCTCAACAACATCGAGGTGCACGGCGGCGAGATCGACTTCGACGATCGGCCGGTGGGTCGCAAGCACGAGGTCCGCGACCTCAACATCGGCATCCCGTTCCTGTCGAGCCTGCCGTACCAGACGAGCGTCGAGGTCGTGCCGCACGTCGCCGCGCGCGTCAATGGCAGCGCGTTCGGCCTGACCGGCACGACGACGCCGTTCGCGCGCGAGCGCGAGGCGTCGCTCGACATCGACCTCGATGCGGTGCCGCTGACGCAATACCTCGCGTACCTGCCGGTCAAGCTGCGCGCGCGCATCCCGTCGGCGACGATGAGCACCCATGCGCGGCTCGTGTTCAGCGAGGGCGATCCCGCATCGCGCTCGCTGTGGCTCGCCGGCGAGTTCACGCTCGACCGCTTCGCGCTGCAGCGCGCGGACGGCGCCGAGGTGGCGGCCATCGGGCGCGCGGTCGCGCATGTCGCGCGGCTCGACCTCTTCAATCGCACGCTGGTGCTCGACTCGCTGCGCATCGAGCGGCCGGTGCTCGACGTGCGGCGCGGCGCGTCGGGCGCCCTCGAGCTCGCGGGCCCGTGGATCGAGCCCCCGCAGCGCGCGCCCACCGCGCGGCCGAACGCCGAAGCGCCGGCACCGTGGCGCGTCGACGTCGAGAAGGCGGTGGTCGTCGCCGGCACGATCCGCGTCGAAGACGCGTCGGTGAAGCCTGCGTACCGGTCGACATTCGGCAGCGTTGCCGTCGACGCCACCGACCTGTCGACCGCCATCGACAAGCGCGCGCACGTGCGGTTGGCGATGACGAGCGATCTCGGCGCGATGGCGAAGGCCGACATCGACATGATCCCGGCGACGCTCGAGGCGACCGGCCACGTCGACGTCGACAAGCTGTCGCTGAAGCGCCTCTATCCGTACTACGGCGACGCGCTCAACCTCGATGTGCAAAGCGGCACGGTGAGCCTCGCCGCCGATTTCGCGTATGCGCCCGATCCCAAGGCGACCAGGCTCACCGTGACCGCGGGCAAAGGCTCGCTCGACGACCTGAAGCTCGCGCTCGCGGGCGAGCGCGCGCCGCTGTGGCGCGTGCCGCGCATCGAGGCGAGCGGCCTTGCGATCGACGTTGCCGCGCGGCGCGTCGACATCGCCAATCTCGCGAGCCGCGGCGGCATGGCCTCGCTTGCGCGCGCCGCCGACGGCCGGATCAATTTCGCGCGCCTCGTCAAGACGACGCCGGCGACGGGGCGCGCGCGCAGCGATGCCGCGAGCAGCGCGGCCGCGCCGTCACCGGACGCAACCTGGGCGCTTGCCGTCCGGCACGCGGTGTTCGACCGCTACGCGATCGACTTCGCCGATGCCGTCCCGCAACCGGCCGTGGCAATGAAGCTCACCAACGTCGACTTCAGCGGTGACAATCTCGGCAACGCGCGCGGCAAGCCCGCGCAAGTACGCATCGCTGCGCAAGCCGCCAACGGCGGGCGGCTTGCGATCGACGGGCCGATGTCGACCAATCCGTTCGCCGCGCGCGTCAAGGTGACGGCGAGCGGCATCGCGCTCGCGCCGCTGCAGCCGTACCTCGACCCGTACATCGACGTGACGATCAGCGCGGGCGCACTGGCGGTGGACGGCCGGCTCGACATCGGCGACCTCGGCGCCGACACGGCGTCCGACCGCACGCATTTCGCCGGCGACGTCACGATCGTCAATTTCGCGTCGCTCGACAAGCCGCTGCGCGAGGACCTCGCGCGCTGGGGCAAGCTCACGCTGACCGGCATCGACATCGCGACCGCGCCGGCCAAGGCCGCGATCGGCGCCGTCACGCTGGAAGACTACTTCGCGCGTGTCATCGTCTACGACGACGCGACGCTCAACCTCGTGCGCCTGCTGCGTCCCACCCCGTCGGTCGCCGGCGACGCCGCTGCTGGCAGCGGAGGCGCAGTGGTGGCGGCGCCGGCTACGGCATCGTCAAGGGTGTCGGCCGCGCAACCCGCAGCGCCGGCGTCGACGAAAGCCGACGATGGCGCGGCGGCGCACGAGTTCCCGGTATCGATCGGCAAGATCACGCTCGCGCGCGGCAACGTCCGCTATTCCGACTACTACATTCGCCCGAACTATTCGGCGGATCTCGCCGACGTCCAGGGCACGGTGTCGGCGATGTCGGCGACGCAGGCCGGCACCGTCGATCTCGCCGCGAAGGTCGGGCGCACCGCGCCCGTCACCGTCAAGGGCACCGTGAATCCGTTCGCGAAGGAGCTGGCCCTCGACCTCACCGGCACGGCGCGCGACGTCGACCTGCCGCCGCTGACGCCGTACTCGGTGAAATACGCGGGCTACGGGATCACCAAGGGCACGCTGTCGTTCGACGTCCACTACCGGATCGACAACCGCAAGCTCGTCGCCGACAACAAGCTCAAGCTCGACCAGCTCGCATTCGGCGAGCACGTCGACAGCCCGACGGCGACCAGGCTGCCGGTGCTGCTCGCCGTGGCGCTGCTGAAGGACGTGAACGGCGTCATCGACATCGAGCTGCCCATCTCGGGCTCGCTCGACGACCCGCAGTTTTCCGTGGGCGGGCTCATCGTGCGCGTCATCGTGAATCTCCTCACCAAGGCGGTGACGGCGCCGTTCGCGCTGTTGGGCGCGGCGTTCGGCGGCAGCGGCGAGGAGCTCTCGTACATCGTGTTCGACGCCGGCAGCCACGCGCTCGGCCCCACGGCGAACGACAAGGTCGACAAGCTCGGCAAGGCGCTGGCGTCGCGGCCCGCGCTGAAGCTCGATATCGCCGGACGCAGCGACGCGGCCACCGATCGCGAGGCGCTGCGCCGCGATGCCGTCGCACGCGAGATCCGCGCGCAGAAGGTCAAGTCGCTGATCGACGCCGGCACGCCGCCGACCGACGCCCATGCCGTCGTGGTCGCGCCCGACGAGCGCGAGCGCTTCCTCATCGCGGCCTACAAGGCGGCGCCGATCAAGGAGCGGCCGCGCAACTTTTTTGGCATCCTGAAGGACATTCCGCCGGCCGAGATGGAGGCGATGCTCTACGAGCACGCGGTGGTCGGCGACGACGCGCTGCGCGAGCTCGCATCGTCGCGCGCGCAGTCGGTCAAGGAAGCGCTGGTGGCGAAGGGCATCGCCGGCGAGCGGCTGTTCGTCGTCGCCGACACGAAAGCGCATGCGAAGGATGCGCCGCCGTCGCGCGCCGATCTTTCGCTCAAATAGGCGGCGCGACCGGCGCGCGCGGACGAGCGAAGCGCGCGCGCCGCGAAGGACCTCTCGCACCACGACCGCACAAACGACGACGCCGCCCGGGGGCGGCGTCGCAGTCGCGCGAACCGGGCGGGGCTACACGCGGCGCTTGTACTCGCCGGTGCGCGTGTCGATCTCGATCTGGTCGCCGGTACCGACGAACAGCGGCACCGCGACCTCGAAGCCCGAGGCGATGCGCGCGGGCTTGGTCACCTTGCCCGACGTGTCGCCCTTGACGGCCGGCTCCGTGTACGTCACCTCGCGGACCACCGAATTCGGCAGCTCGATGGCGATCGCGCGTCCCTCGTAGAACGTGAGCTCGCAGGCGAGGCCGTCCTCGAGGTAGGGCAGCGCGTCCTGCATGTTGTCCTTCTCGACGTCGTACTGGTTGAACTCGGCGTCCATGAACACGTACATCGGATCGGCGAAATACGAGTACGTGACTTCCTTCTTGTCGAGCTGGATCGTCTCGAACTTCTCGTCGGCGCGGTAGACGGACTCGGTGCCGCCGCTCGACAAGAGGTTGCGCAGCTTCATCTTGACGACCGATGCGTTGCGCCCCGACTTCGAGAATTCGGCCTTCTGCACGACCATCGGGTCCTTGCCGACCATGATGACGTTGCCTGCGCGCACTTCCTGAGCGATTTTCATGACCCTGTCCCGGCGAATGGCGCCCGCGGGCGGATGCGCACGGGCGGGATATCCAACAAAGCCCTCAATTATAGCGCGATTCGGCGAATTCGACCAGTGAGGTGGAAAGCTCGGGCAGGTCGGCAAGGCGTCGTGCCCACGCGGAGGCGTGCGTCTCGAGCACGGGGAGGGCGATCCGAAGGTCGGGCCACGCCGCCGCAGTGGCGGCGCCGTCGCCGTCGTCGAACGCCTCCGAGAATCGCCGTATCGCCGCGGCGGCTCCGTCCGGCACGCCAGTGAGGTAGCGATCGAGGAACGCCGCGAGCTTGGCGCGATGGGCGGCGTCGCGCTGCGGGTAGATGTGCCAGACGAACGGCCGCTGCGCCCATTGCGCGCGCACGAACGAGTCCTCGCCGCGCACGATGTTGAGGTCCGAGCGCCACAGCCGCTCGTCGTAGATGGGCTGCGGCACGAACGGCAGCACGTCGATCGCGAGCGAGCCGCGCTCGACGCGCGCCGGCGCGGCCGGCAGCGGGCGGCCCAGCCAGCGCGCGAAATCGCCCGCCGCGACGCCGTCCGCGACGCGCAGGCGGATCGCCTCGCCGCCGCGCGCAAAGGCGTCGCACAGCGCCGGCAGCGCCGGGTTCGCGTAGCAGAACAGCGAGACGTCGAGGCCCGCGTCGCGCCGGGGCGTGTTGAAAGCCGCGCGCCGCGCGAAAAGGTCGCGCTCGCGCAACAGGCCGCCGGTGCGCGCCGTGAAGCCGGGAAAGAAGAACCAGCGCGTGAGAGGCCGCTGCGGCTGCCGCGACGGCAGGCCATGCACCCCCTCGATCCACGCTTCGGCCGACAGGTACTCGAGGTTGATCCACACCGGCGGCCGGTGCTCCATCGCGTCGAGGTAGCGCGAGGGCAGGCCGCAGCCGAACGCCTCGATCACCGCGTCGGCGGGTGCTGCATCTGCGGCGGCGTCGAAGCGCGCAATGCGCACGCCGTCGACGGTTTGCACATCGGCGTCGACCGCGACGCCCTCGACGATCGCCGCGAGCGGCGCGGTATCGTCGATCCACAGCGTGACATCGCGCCGGTGCAGCGTCGCGAGGAGCCGCGCGAGCCGCCACGCGACGCCGGCGTCGCCGAAGTTGTCGACGATGCGGCAGAACACGTCGAAGCGGCGGAGGTCGGGTTGCATTGCGCGATTATCCGCGACCGCGAATGCGGCGATAATGGCGCATTCGATTCGCGCGGAGCGGCCGGTGGCGTTCAAGATCGACGTGGTGTCGGACGTGGTGTGCCCGTGGTGCTACATCGGCAAGCACGGCCTCGACGCGGCCCTGGCGCGGCTCGCCGCCGACGATCCGGGGTTCGCGGTGACCGTCAACTGGCATCCCTTCCAGCTGTCGCCCGACGTGCCGCCCGGCGGCGTCGAGCGCAATGCGTATATCGAGGCCAAGCTCGGCGGCGTCGCGCGCGTCAAGGAGGCGCACGACGTCGTCCGCGAGGTCGGCCGTGCCGCCGGGGTGACGTTCGATTTCGGGCGCATCCGCGTGCAGCCGAACACGCTGGCGGCGCACCGCCTCGTCAGCTACATCCAGCATGACCACGACGCTGGCGACCTCGTCGAGCGGCTGTTCGCGGCGTTCTTCGTGGACGGCCGCGACGTCGGCGACAAGGCGGTCCTCGCCAACATCGCCGAGGAGGCGGGCTTCGACCGTGCCGCGGCGGCCGCCTTCCTCGATGGCGACGAGGGCGCCGCCGCCATCGCCGGCATGGAGCGGCACATGCGCGAGCTCGGCGTGCAGGGCGTGCCGTTCTTCGTGTTCGACGGGCGGCTCGCCGTCTCCGGCGCGCAAAGCGGCGAGGCGATCCTCGCGCTCATCCAAGAGGCGCGCGAGGTCAAGGTGGAGGCGGTCGACAACGCCTGACCGGCCACGGCGCCGCGACGACGCGGCGCCGGGTGCCGCATCGTGCCGACGCCGGGACCGCGGCTGGCGCCCCCCGCACACCCCCGTAAGGATCGCGCGGGCTCGCGCCATCGCGCAGCCTAGAACGCGTCGTCCCAGGGCATCGACAGGCGGATCGCGCAGTCGATGATGCCGACCATGCTGTAGGTCTGCACGAAGTTGCCCCAGGGCTCGCGCGTCGCCGCGTCGAGATGCTCGGCGAGGAGGCCGTGGCGGTTGCGCGCCTGCAGCAACGAATCGAACAGCGCGCGCGCCTCGTCGCGGCGACCGATCGCGGCCAGTGCGTTGACGAACCAGAACGTGCAGACGACGAACGCGTTCGCGGGGGCGCCGAAGTCGTCGTCGTCGACGTAGCGGAAGATGAAATTGCCGCGCTTCAACTCGCGCTCGATCGCGAGCACCGTCGCCACGTAGCGCGGGTCGTCGGGCCGGCAGTAGCCCAGGTCGGTCAAGCGCAGCAGGCTGGCGTCGAGGTCGTCGCCGCCGACGCCCGCGACGAACGCGCCGCGCTGCGCGCTCCAGCATTCGCGGTCGATGAAGTCGCGGATGCGCGCGGCGTCGGCCTGCCAGCGCGCCGCGCGTGCCGCGAGGCCGAGGCGCGCGGCGATCCGCGCAAGTCGATCGCACGCGGCCCAGCACATCACCGACGAGAACGTGTGCACGCGCGCGCGCCCCCGGTATTCCCAGATGCCGGCGTCGGGCAGCGCGTGGCACTCGAGCGCGCGCTGGCCCAGCACCTCGAGGCGCGCGAACAGCGCCTCGTCGCCGCGCTCGGTCAAGCGCGCGTCGAAGAACGCGTGCGTCGCCGCGAGCACCGCCGCGCCGTAGACGTCGTTCTGCACCTGGCGGTAGGCGTCGTTGCCGAGGCGGACGGGGCCCATGCCGCGGTAGCCCGGCAGCGTCGGCACCACCGATTCGGCGAGCGCGGGATCGCCATCGATCCGGTAGACGGGCTGGAGCGGCGACGTCGCGGCATCGGCGGCGATGTTGACGAGGTAGCGCAGGAACCCTTCCATCGTGCCCGTCGCGTTGAGGCGATTGAGCGCGTTGATGACGAAGTAGCCGTCGCGCAGCCAGCAGTAGCGGTAGTCCCAGTTGCGGCCCGAGCCGGCGGCCTCGGGAATCGACGACGTGACCGCGGCGACGATCGCGCCGGTGTCGTCGCTGGCGTTCTGCTTCAGCGTGATCGCCGCGCGGATCACCTCGTCCTGCCATTCGAACGGGATGGCGAGGCGGCGCACCCAGTCGCGCCAGGCGTCGGTGGTCTCGTCGATGAAGCGGCGCGCGAGCTCGCGCGGCGCCTCGGGGATCGTCGCGTCCTCGCCGAAGATCAGCGTGACGTCGTCCTGCAGCAGGAACGGCTTCTCCTCGGCGATCGTCGCGAGCGGCGCGTCGGTGGTGAGGCGCAGCGACTGCTCGCCGAGCGTGTAGCGCAGGTGCGACGAGCCGCGCGCGGGCGGCGGCGGGCGATGGCCCCAATGGTAGGCGGGCCGCAGGCGCACGGTGACGCGCGGGCTGCCGGCGAGGCGCCGCAACTGGCGGACGTGGACGACGGGTTGGTAGAGGCGGCCGTGCTGGGCGAAGCGCGGTATGCAGTCGATCACCTCGATCTCGCCGCCATGCGCGTCGACGAGACGCGTCACGAGCACCGCGGTGTTGCGCCGGTAGGCCTGCGATGCACGCACGCAATCCTCGAGCACGATGCCGTGGACGCCGCGCTCCTCGCCCGGCTGCGCGGCGTCGAGCAGCGCGCAGAACACCGGGTCGCCGTCGAATTGCGGGAAGCAGCCCCAGACGACGTTGGCCATCGCGTCGACGAGCAGCGCGATGCGGCCGTTGCCGATGAGCGCGAGGTCGAGGCTCCTTCCGATCGCGCCGCCTGGCCCCGTCATCGGGCGTCGATGAGGATCGACTCGGCGGGATCGAACGTCACCGACACGGCACGATCCTCGGCGATCGGCGCGGCGCTCGCCGGCGTCGACGCGTAGAGGTCCATCGCCGGATCGGCGATCTCGACGTGGTACTCGAAATGGTCGCCCAGATACGAGCGCTTGCGGATGCGCCCGCGCAGCGCGTTCGGCAGGTCCGGATCGTCGACGAGGCGCAGCGAGTGCGGGCGCACCGCCAGCGCCGCGCCCCGGCCGGCGATGCCGCGATGGCGGACGTCGAGGTGCATCGGCCCCACGTCGACCCGCACGACGTCGCCGCGGCGCTCGCCGCACGCGACGTCGAGCACGTTGGCGTCGCCCATGAAGTCGGCGATGAAGCGGCTCGCCGGCTCGTTGTAGAGCGCGAACGGGGTGCCGTCCTGGACGATGCGCGCGGCGTTCATCACGACGATGCGGTCGGAGACGGCGAGCGCCTCCTCCTGGTCGTGCGTGACGTAGACGACGGTGAGCTTGAGCGCCTGCTGCAGGTCGCGGATCTCCTCGCGCACGCGGCGGCGCAGCTTGGCGTCGAGGTTCGACAGCGGCTCGTCGAACAGCAGCACCTTGGGCTCGAGCACGATCGCGCGCGCGACCGCGACGCGCTGCTGCTGGCCGCCCGACAGCTCGCTCGGCTGGCGCTTCTCGTAGCCGGCGAGGCCAACCAGAGCGAGCTTCTGCGCGGCCCGCTCGGCGGCTTCCGCCTTCTTCATGCCCATCGAGCGCAACCCGTACGACACGTTCTCCATCACGTCCATGTGCGGGAACAGCGCATACGACTGGAACACCATCGACACGTCGCGCTCGGCGGCCGACAGGCGCGTGACGTCGGCGCTGTCGATGAAGATGCGGCCCTCGCTCGCCTGCTCGAGGCCGGCGACGAGGCGCAGCGTCGTCGTCTTGCCGCAGCCGGACGGCCCCAGCAGCGTGACGAGCGTCGCCGGCGCGATGTCGAAGCTGACCGCGTCGACGGCGGCGACGTCGCCGTAGCGCTTGGTCACCTTCTCGAAGCGGACCGCGGGGCTCGCCGCGTTGTGCGTTGCGTCGCTCATTGCGTTCTCCGTTTCACGCCCCCGCCGCGATCGCCTCGCTGCCCGGGCGCCGGCGGCCGAGCCTGCGCTCGCCGACCGCGAGCTGGATGCCGACGAGCACGGCCATCATCACGACGATCATCACCGCCGCGTAGACGATCGCAATGCCGTACTCGCCGACGTCGGCGCGGCCGACGATGTAGACGGTGGAGAGATTGAAGCGGCCGGTGACGAGGAAGATCACCGCGCTCACGGCGGTGACCGCGCGCACGAACGAGTAGATCATCGCGGTGACGATCGCGGGCTTCAGGAGCGGCAGGATCGCGCGGCGGAACGTCGAGAACGAGCGCGCGCGCAGCGTCAGCGACGCCTCGTCGAGGCTCTTGTCGATCTGCGCCAGGTTGGCGAGCCCGGCGCGGATCGACACCGGCATGTTGCGGAACACGAACGAGATCACGATGATGAGGCCGGTGCCCGTCAACTGGACCGGCGGCACGTTGAACGCGAGGATGTAGCTGATGCCGACCACGGTGCCGGGGATCGCGAAGCTCATCATCGCCAGGAACTCGAACAGCCCGCGCCCGGCGAAGCGCTGGCGGTCGAGCAGCCACGCGGTGAGGATGCCGATCGCCGCGGTCAGCGGCATCGCGACGAGCGCCAGGCCGATCGTCATCAATAGCGACGGCCACGCCGAGCCCGACAGGAACCAGCCGTTGACGCCTTTCTCGATCGAGAACGCGGTGAGGAAGTACTCGAGCGTCGGCGTGTTGTCGCGGCCGATCGCGGTGACGAACCCGCCGCCCAGGATGATCGCGTAGACGACGAGCGTGAGGACGAGCCACGGCGCGGTCGCGACGTAGCAGCCGATGCGCAGCCGGTCGGGCAGCGCCGCGGGCAGCCCGCCGTCGCCCTTGCCGGCGACGGTGACGAAGCTGCGGCGCCCGACCCAGCGGCGCTGCGCGACGAACGCCGCGATCGTGAACCCGAGCAGCACGATCGCGAGCACCGCCGCGCGGCCCTGGTCGTGCGCGGCGCCGACGACCGCGAAGAAGATGTCGGTCGACAGCACGTTGAAGTTGCCGCCGATCACCAGCGGGTTCGCGAAGTCGGCCATGCTCTCGATGAACGCGATCAGGAACGCGCTGGCGAGGCCGGGCCGGATCAGCGGCCAGGTGATCGTGCGGAACGTGCGCCAGCGGTTGGCGCGCAGCGTCTGCGAGGCTTCCTCGACGCTCGGGCTCACGCCCTGCAGCACGCCCACCAGCACGAGGAAGGCGATGGGCGTGAACGCCAGCACCTGCGCCATCGCGATGCCCGGCATCCCGTAGATCCAGCGGCTGCGCGGGATGCCGAAATGCGTCGCGAGGAACGTCGTCACGATGCCCGCGCGCCCGAACAGCAGGATGAGTGCCAAGCCGATGACGAACGGCGGCGTGATGATCGGCAGGACCGAGAGCATGCGCAGCAGCCACTTCGCCCTGACCCTGGTGCGCAGCGCGATCAGCGCGAGCGGCAGGCCGAGGGCGGTGCACAGCACGCCGACGAGCACCGCGAGCGCGACGGTGTTCCACGCCGACCCGCAGCTGCCGCTGCCGCCGAGGCAGCGCAGGCTCCAGATGCCGGGGCTCAGGAACTTGTCGGCGAAGAGCCCGAACGCGACGTGGCCTTCGTTGTCCTTGATCGCCGACAGGAGGATCGACACCAGCGGATACGCGACGAACAGGAGCATCGCCGCGATCACGCCGAGCAGCGCGCCGACGACGAAGCGGTCGCCCTTGCACCAGCCGTGCTCGGCCAGGTCGGCGGCGACGAGCATCAGCATCGCCACGCAATAGAACGTCGCGCCCCAGCCGAGGCCCGGCTGCATCGGCCCCTTCGTGCCGGCGAGCGCCGCGAGCCACGCGTAGCCCCATCCCGAATGGATGATCGCGAAGCCCTCGGCAATGAGCCAGCCGAGGCCGAGCGCGCCAACGAGGCCGAGCCCGCGCGTGCGTCGCGCGGCGACGAGCGCCGCCGCGGCGATCGGCGCGAGGAGCAGCGGCGCGAGCCATGGCCGGCCGGCGAACGAGAGCGCGGCGGCCGGCATGGCCTCCGCGGGGTGCGACAGCCAGTCGAACGAGAAGAAGCCGCTCTCGATCTTGTACCACGGCAACAGCAGCACGCTCGCGAAGGCGAGCAGCACCCAGCCGACGACGTCGCGACGGATCGGGCTCGCGGGCGAATGCGGCAAGGTCGATCGCGCCTTGCGGCGCGGCGGGTTCAGCGTTCGGGAGCGGAAGGCGACGGCCGGGCGCCGATGACGGCGACGCCCGGGCGTGGCGCGTGGCGGTCAGTGGCCGTTGCGGACTTCGTCGGTGAAGCGCTTCAGGAGGCGCGTGCGCACCGCGGACGAGCCGTACTTGGCGAAGTCGTAGTCGATCAGCTTGATCTTCGACAGGTCGGGCGCTTCGGGCGGCACCGGCGTCGCCTTGTTCGACGGGATCTGGTAGCTGCCGGCGGGCGCCGCGAGCTTTTGCGCGTCGACCGTCAGCGCCCAGTCGTAGAACTTCTTCGCCTCGTCGAGGTGGCGCGCGCCCTTGACGATGCTCATCGAGCCGATCTCGTAGCCGGTGCCTTCGCACGGCGACACGACCTTCACCGCGGGGTTCTGCTTGGCCGCGTTGATGACGTCGTGCTGGAAGGCGATGCCGACGAGCGTCTCGCCCTTGCCGACGGCGAGCGCCGGCGCGGCGCCCGCCTTCGTGTACTCGGCCATGTTCTTGTTGAGCTCCTTGAGATACGCGAACGCCTTCTCCTCGCCCATCAGCTGCACCATCGTCGCGAGCATCGTCCACGCGGTGCCGGAGGAGTTGGGATCGGCCATCTCGATCTCGCCTTTCCACTCGGGCTTGACGAGGTCGGACCAGCAGCCCGGCGCCTTCAGCTTGCGCTGGTTGAGCTCGGTCGAGTTGTAGCCGTAGCCGAGCGCGCCGAGGTAGATGCCGACGGTGCGGAACTTCGCGCGCTCCGCCTGCTTCTGCGCCCAGTCGCGCAGCTGGCCGAACTCGGCCGACTTGTACTCGTCGGTCAGCCCTTCCTCCGCGGCCTGCAGGTGCGGGTCGCCGGTGCCGCCCCACCAGATGTCGGCCTGCGGGTTGGCCTTCTCGGCGCGTAGCCGCGCGTAGATCTCGCCGGCGCTCATCCGCGTCATCTCGACGTTGACGCCCGTCACTTTCTGGTAGGTGTTCGACATCGCGCGGCACCAGGCCTCGTCGACGGCGCAGTACATGACGAGCGTGCGGTCCGCGGCGTGCGCCATCCCGGAGAGTCCGAGCGCGGCGACGAGCGTGCAAAGCGCGAGCCGTGTCGCGCGCATGAGCGTGTTGCGGGAATCGCTGCTACCCATCGAGGGCCTCCGTTGGCGTGTGCGGGTCGCGCGCCCGGTGGGGCGCGCGACCGCGGCGTCGCGCCGCGCCCGCCTGCCGCCGGACGTTTGCGGCGATTCTATTACAGAAGGCGCGCGGAAAGACGGGCGCTGCGGCGCCGGCGCGCCGCTGCGCAATGCGGGCGGCGGCGCCTGCGGCGAGCGGCGCTAGCCGATGGCCACGGCGTCGTCGAGCCAGCGGCGCACCGCGGCGACGTCGTGAAGGCGATGGTTGGCGATCGTCGAGCCGGGGCCCACCTTGATCGCGAGCCCGCCGAGCGAGCGGACGACCGCGAAGCCGTGCTCGTCGGTGCGATCGTCGCCGATGAATACCGGCACGCGGCCATGGAACGGCGGCTCGCTCATGAAGTCGCGGATCGCGGTGCCCTTGTCGCGGCCTTCCGGGCGGACTTCGAGCAGCCGCTTGCCGGGCTGCAGCCGGAAGCCTTCCATCGGCGCGGCGTTGAACTGCGCGCGCAGCACCTGGTGGACGTGCGAGGCGAGGTGCGGCGCGGCGCGGTAGTGCAGCGCAAGTGTGGTGCCCTTGTCCTCGAGCCGCAGGCCCTCGTGGCGGGCGGCGAACTCGGCGATCAGGCGCCGCAGCCGCGCGAGCGTCGCGGTGTTGGCGGCGTGCAGGTGCAGCGTGCCGGTGCCGTCGCGCCGCTCGCAGCCGTGCTGGCCCGCGACCGGCAGCACGAGCTCGCCGAACAGCCGGTCGGTGTCGCGGATGCTGCGGCCCGTGACGAGCGCCACCGCGCCGTCGAGGAGCGTCGCCACAGCGGGCAGCAGCGACGCGAGCCCCGGGTGCAGGCGCACGCGATCGGGCGTTGGCGCGATGTCGACGAGCGTGCCGTCGATGTCGAGGAAGAGCGCGTGCGTGACCGCGAGCGGCGGCGGCGGGCCGCGGCGCACGCGCGGCGGCGCCGGCATCCGCGCGCGGCGCTGGGCATAGGGCAGGCGGTGCGCGTGATCGCGCATCAGGCGGCTTCCTCCGGGACGCGGAAGCGGAACAGGCGGTTGCGTTGCCGCATCATCGCGGCGTCCATCAACATCCGTCCCGCCCAGCGGTAGACGTTGAAATCGCGCACCAGCGCGCGCATGAGGCGCATGCGCGCACGCTGCTCGTCGAGAGGCATCGTCAGCGCGAGATGCAGCGCCGCCGCGCACTGGTCCGCGTCATAGGGATTGACCACCAGCGCCTCGGGGAGTTCGCGCGACGCGCCCGCGAACTGCGACAGGATCAGCACCCCCTGCTCGTCGTCGCGCGCGGCGATGAACTCCTTGGCGACGAGGTTCATGCCGTCGTGCAGGCTCGAGACGAAGCAGAGGTCCGAGGCGCGGAAGTACTCGTACACGGCGCGCGTGTCGTGGTGCTCGGAGAGGAGCGCGATCGGCGGGTGGCGCGCGTTCGAGAAGCTCGCGTTGATGCGGTCGGCGAGCGTCTTCACGCGCGCCGCGTAGTCGCGGTAATCGTCGATCATGCCGCGCGTCGGCGCGGCGATCTGCACGAACGTGAAGCGGCCGACCCATTGCGGCTCGAGCTGCAGCAAACGCTCGACCGCCGAGAAGCGCTCGAGGATGCCCTTCGTGTAGTCGAGGCGGTCGATGCCGATGCCGATCTTGTGGTCGGCGGGCAGGTTGAGGCGGCGGCGCACCGTCGCGCGCGTCGTCGGGATGTCCGGCTGGCCGGCGAGCGCCTCCGGTGGCCACTCGATCGAGATCGGGTAGCGGTGCACCTCGGTGCGCTGGCCGTTGCGGGTGACGGCGAACGACTCGCGGTCGACGCGCGCCTCGAGCGTGCGGTCGACGGTGTCGAGGAAGTTGTTGCAGTGGATCTGCGTGTGGAAGCCGAGGATGCTGCTGCCGAGCATCCCGTCGAGGAGCTCGTCGCGCCACGGGCAGATCGCGAACGCCTCCGGGTTCGGCCACGGGATATGCCAGAACGTGATGATCGTCGCGCGCGGCAGCTTCTCGCGCACCATCCGCGGCAGCAGCGCGAAGTGATAGTCCTGCACCAGCACGATCGGGTCGTCACGCTGCGCCTCGTCGACCACCGCGTCGGCGAAACGCTGGTTGACGGCCCGGTAGTAGTCGAAGTCGCGCGCGCGGAAGATCGGCCGCACGTGCGCGATGTGGCACAGCGGCCACAGCCCCTCGTTGGCGAAGCCGCTGTAGTAGCCGGCCTCCTCGTCGGCGCTGAGCCAGATGCGGCGGATCCGGTAGGCGGGATCCTCGGGCGGCACCGGCACGTGGTCCTGCGCGTCGACGGTCTCGCGATCGGCGTCGCCGCTGCCGTGCGCGATCCACGTCCCGGAACAGGCGCGCATCACCGGCTCGAGCGCGGTAACGAGCCCGCTCGCCGGGCGCAGCACCTCGATGCGGTCGTCGCGATGGATGTGCATGTACGGCTCGCGGTTCGACACGACGATGACGTTGTTGCCCTGCATGTCGCCGCGCAGGATGCTGCGCAGCGTCGTCGACGTCCACGTGAGCTGGTCCTCGTCGCGCGGCCGGTAATGGCTCTCGAGGTCGCGCACGAGCCTGCGCACGTCGCGCGCGATGGGCGCGAGCTCCGGCACGACGATGCCGCCCGAAGGCCGGAACAGGCCCTCGCCGCGCAACAGCGCGCGGAGTCCCGTCACCCAGCCGCGCCACGACATCTGCGCGATCGCCACGGTGATGAGCGCGATGACGGCGCCCAGCGCAACGAAGAACACCAGCATGTAGCGCTTGGTGTCCTCGCTGCGGCGCTCGGCGAACGTCATGTCGTGCACGAGGATCAGCGGCATCGACGCGCCGGCGGGCGCGGGGATCGCGCGCACGGCGACGTGGAGCAGGCCGTGGCCGCTGTGCACGAGCTGGCCCGGCAGGTCGACGCGGCGGCGCGCCAGCGCGCAATCGACCTGCGGCGGCATGTCGCTGGTGGCGAGCGGCATCACCGCGCCGGGCGGGCAGAGGCCGATCGCGAACAGCCGCTCGTCGTTGGTGAGGCGGCCGAAATACGTCTCGATGCCGGCGTTGTCGCCGCTGTTGACGAGGGCGAGCACCGGGTCCTCGGCGGAATGCGCGAGCAGCGTCGCCCTCGCGTCGAGGTCGCGCGAGAACCAAGACAGCATCTGCCGATCGATCAGCGGCACCGTCGCGTAGGCGGCGAGGGCCAGGGCGATCAACAGGGGGATGATGAAGCGCAGCGAGAGACGCATCACCCGACCTTAACCGTTTGTGCAGTGCAACGTCTGTCGGACATGTGCCTACAATCGCGTCGGCACCCTCGTTGGGTCCACCGCGTCACCCCGTGAAAGGATGGACCATGTCGTCTGCATGGATCGCGCTCTTCGTCGCAGGTCTCCTCGAGATCGGCTGGGCGATCGGGCTCAAGTACACCGATGGCTTCACGCGGCCATGGCCAAGCGTCGCGACCGCGGCGGCGATCGTCGCCAGCATGGGATTGCTCGCGTGGTCGCTACGCACGCTGCCGGTCGGCACCGCGTACGCAATCTGGACCGGCATCGGCGCCGTCGGCACGGCGGCGCTCGGCATCGCGCTGTTCGGCGAATCGGCGGCGCCGATGCGGCTTTTGTGCATCGCGCTCGTCGTCGTCGGCATCGCCGGCCTCAAGGCGGCGACGCCGTAGCGGCGCGCGTGTGCGGCGCCGCCGGGCGTCGCTTTCGCGACGGCACGTTGCATCGCGCGCGGCGCTGCCGGACATCTCGCGCGCTCAGCGCCGCGCAGGATCGAGCTCGCTTTCATGCCAGCGCGCGAGGAGCGCCTTCGCGCAAAGGTCGACGACGAGGAACAGCGCGACGCCGGTCGCCGCGATCAGCACCAGCGCGGCGAAGAGCCGCGGCACGTTGAGCTGGATGCCCGCCATCAGGATCTGGTAGGCGAGCCCCGCGCCCTGGCCGCCGGTGCCGGCGACGAATTCGGCGACCACCGCGCCGATCAGCGCGAGGCCGCTCGCGACGCGCAGGCCGGCGAAGAAATACGGCAGCGCCGACGGCGCCTGCAGCCGCGTGAGGCGCTGCCAGCGGCTCGCGTGCATCAGCCGGAAGAGGTCGGCGAGCCCCGGGTCGACGCTGCGCAGGCCGATCGTCGTGTTGGAGATCACCGGGAACAGCGCGACGACCGCGGCGCACAACACCAGCGCCACGCGCGTGTCCCTCACCCAGATGATGATGAGCGGCGCGATCGCGACGATCGGCGTCACCTGCAGCAGGATCGCGTACGGCAGGAACGACGCCTCGATCCAGCGGCTTTGCGCGAACGCGAGCGCGATCGCGACGCCCGCGACGACGGCGAGCGCGAACGCCGCCAGCGCGATCGACAGCGTCACCCACAGCGACGCCGCGAGCAGCGCGCGGTCGGCAACGAGCGTCGCGAGCACGGCGCGCGGCGAGGGCACGAGCCACGGCGGCAACGCGTACGCCTTCACGAACCAGTGCCAGCCCGCGACCATCAGCACGGCGACCAGCAGCGGCGCGGCGATGCGCAGGCCGCGGGGAAGTGGCGCGCGCTCAGCCATCCACGCCTCCCGAAGCGCGCTGCGCGCGCGTCCCCCTCCTGGGAGGCAAGCGCCTCGCGGCGGACCTTCGGTGCTCAGCCATGTCCGCCCTCCGAAGCGCGCGCCACGAGCTCCGACAGCGCGACGCATTGCGCGGCGAACGCGGGCGACGCGCGAAACGCGTTGCCGCGCGGCCAGGGCGCGTCGACCGGCACGTCGGCGATCACGCGGCCCGGCCGCGCCGCCATCACGACGATCCGCGTCGACAGGTAGACCGCCTCGGCGATGCTGTGCGTGACGAACGCGATCGTCAGACTCGCGTCGCGCCACCATGCGGCGAGCTCGTCGTCCATCCGGTGGCGGCTGAACTCGTCGAGGGCGCCGAACGGCTCGTCGAGCAGCACGAGCGACGGGCCGGTGACGAGCGCGCGTGCGATCGACGCGCGCATTCGCATGCCGCCCGACAGCTCGCGCGGGAACGCGCCGGCGAAGCCGTCGAGGCCGACGCGGGCGAGCGCCGCGTCGACGGCGGCATCCGACTGCGCGCGCGGCGCGCCGGCGAGGTCGAGCGGCAGCCGGACGTTGGCGCGAACGCGCGCCCATGGCATCAGCGTCGGCGACTGGAACACGCAGCCGATCCGATGCGCGTCGCCGGTCGCGGGCGGCACAGGCGCGCCCCACCATTCGATCGTGCCCTCGGTTGGCGCGTCGAGCCCGGCGACGAGATTGAGCAGCGTCGTCTTGCCGCAGCCCGAGGGTCCGAGCAGCGTCAGGAACTCGCCCTCGCGGATCGTCAGCGAGACGGGATCGAGCGCGCGCGTGCCCGATGCGTAGGTGCGCGTGACGCCGCGCGCGACGACGATCGCGTTGCGCTCGCCCGGCTCGCGACCGGCTTCCCGCTGCGGGGCGAGCGCGCCCTCAGCGGCCACGAGCCGCTGCGCTTCGGCGCCGAGCGTCGCGACCGCTCATCGCTAGGGCCGTACGCGGGTGTCGCGCGCGAGCTCGATCGTCCACGCCTTCGAGTAGTCGACGCCGGGCTTGGCGAGCTTCGCCTCGCGCAGGAACGCGAGCGTCGCCTGCCAGCGCGCGTCCGTCATCGACAAAAGGCCGTGCGTCGCGGCGTCGCCGCCGTCGACGAGCTTGTACTCCTTCATCTTGCGGTAGCCGTAGGCGAGGAGCTCGTCGCTCATCTGCGGGTTGGCCTTGCGGATGAGCGCGTTGCCGGGCGCGGGATCGGCGAGATAGCTCTTCCAGCCTTCGGCCGAGGCCTCGATGAAGCGCGCGAGCAGCGCGGGACGCTTCTGCAGCATGTCGCGCGACACGATCAGCACCTCCGAATACGGCGGGTAGCCCAGGTCGGCAAGCAGGAACACTTTGGGCGTGACGCCACCCTTTTCGATCGAGAAGGGCTCCGATGTCGCGAAGCCCTGCTGCGACAGCTGCGGATCGGCGAGGAACGGCTGCACCGAGAAGCCGTAGGGACGCTTCTGCGCGTCGGTGAAGCCGTAGCGCGCGACGAGCCACGGCCAGAACGTCGTGTTGCTCGCGGCGCCGATCGCGATCGGCTTGCCCTTGAGGTCGCCGAGCGCGGCGACGTCGGGGTGCGTGATGATCACGGTCGGGTTCTTCTGGAACGTCGCCGCGATCGCGACGAGCGGCACGCCTTCGCCGTTGGCGGCCAGCACCTGCAGCGCGTCGCCCATCGCGACGTCGATGCGGCCGGCGGCGACGAGCTGCAGGCCGTTGACCTGTGGCCCGCCCTGCTGGACGGCGACGTCGAGGCCGTGGCGGCGATAGATGCCTTCGGCGACGGCCTGGTAGAAGCCGCCATGCTCGGCCTGCGCGAGCCAGTCGGTGCTGAACACGATGCGCTCGGGCGCCTGCGCATGCGCGACCGGGGCCGTGCCGGCGAGCGCGGCCAGCATGGCCAGCGCGACGGAAAGGAAGCGACGAAGCATGGCGTGGTATTTCCGCGGATGGCGAAGCCGTCGATTATGCCTCCGCCGAAGTCCCGGACGCGCCTCCGGCGCGCGCTTGGAATCGCGCAACCCGCGGCTACAATGCGCGCCATGAGCCCCAACATGCCACCCGTGCTGCTGGCGTTCGCACCGGCCGACCGCTTCGCGGCCGAGACGGTGCGCGATGCTTTCGCGAGGAGCGGCGTTGGGGTCGACGTCGCGCCGCAGGACGGCACGGCGCGCAGCGCGATCGCCGCGGCGATCACCATCGCGCGCGTGGTCGTGATCGTGCATTCGCGCGCCGCCAACGGTGACGCCGGCATGCTGCGCGTCGCCGAGGCGGCGGCGGGAAAGCGTCTGCCGATGATCGTCGTGCGCGTCGACGAGGCGAAGCCGGCGTCCGGGCTGCGCTCGTTCCTGCGCGGCGCGCCGTCGATCGACGCGGCCGGCGGCAAGCTGCCGCAGCGGGTCAAGGGCATCGTCGTGCGCGCGAAGCAGGCGGCCGGCATTCCGCTCGGCGACGCCGAGGACGTCGACGACGGCGAAGGCGGCATCGACATCATGAGCCTCGACCGGCCGCGGCTCACGCCGGCGTGGATCGTCGCCGGTGTCGTGGTGCTGGGCGCGCTCGGCGTGCTCGCCTGGCGCGGCTACGAGCGCGCGGCGACGCAGAGCGCGTTCGAGCGCGGCGTCGCCAAGCTCGCCGCAGGCGACCTGGACGGCGCCGCCGCCGACCTCGATCGCGCGCTCGCGCACCGGCCCGACTGGGCCGATGCGTGGCGCCAGCGCGGCTTCGCGAGCCGCGACCGCGCGACGATGATCGCGAGCTTCTCGCGCGCAATCGCGCTCGACCCGCGCGACGCCGCCGCGCTCGCCGCGCGCGGCCGCGCCCGGTTCGCCAACGGCGACGTGGGTCGCGCGCGCGACGACCTGACGGCCGCGCTCGCGATCGTGCCCGGCAATGCCGAATGGCATGGCGAGCGCGGGCTCTTCGAGATGTCGGCCGGCGACGACGACGACGCGGTACGCGATTTCCGCGAATGCGCGCGACTCGAGCCGCGCTGCCCCGAGGCGTTCGCCACGCGCATCGCGGCGGTGGCGTCGGCGCAGGGCAAGCCCGCACGCGACTGGTTCGCCGCGCCGTGACGGGCGCGGCGTCGCTCGTCCGCTCGCTTGGCGCGCTGTGCGCGATCGCGCTCGTCGCGGGCTGCGCGACGAGCACCGGCCGCTACGTCAACCCGCCGCTCGCCAAGGTCGACCTGCACGCGGGATACCGCATCGAGACCCGCCCGGTCGCCAACCTCGCCGACACCGTCGTCGTCCTTGCGTTCTCGGGCGGCGGCACGCGCGCCGCGGCGTTCGCATACGGCGTGCTGGAGGAGCTGCGGCGCACGCCGGTGACGATCGCCGGCAAGCCGGCGCGGATGCTCGACCAGGTCGACATCGTCACCGGCGTGTCGGGCGGCAGCTTCACCGCGCTTGCGTACGGCCTCTACGGCGACCGCCTGTTCGACATCTTCGAGAAGGATTTCCTCAAGCACAACGTGCAGGGCGACCTCGTCGCGCGCTTCCTCAACCCGTACTACTGGCCCGCGCTCGCCACCGGCACCTGGGGGCGCTCGGAAATGGCGTCGTCGCTGTACGACGAGCTCCTTTTCCATGGCGCCACGTTCGCCGACCTCGAGAAGCGGCCCGGTCCCATGGTGATGGCGACCGCGACCGACATCTCGACAGGCTCGCGGCTCGCGTTCACGCAGGGCGAGTTCGACTTGATCTGCTCCGACCTCGATACGATGCCGCTGTCGCGCGCCGCCGCGGCGTCGTCGGCGGTGCCGCTGGCGCTCTCGCCGGTGACGATCAACAACTACGGCGGCCGGTGCGGCTATCGCTACCCGGTTTGGGTAGCGTCGGTAACCGATCCTACGAACCGGTCGCGGCCGGCGGGACGCGCGCTGCAGCGCTACAACGAGATGCGCTCGTTCGAGGACAGCGCGAACCGGCCGTTCATTCACCTGGTCGACGGCGGCCTTTCCGACAACCTCGGCGTGCGTGCCGTGCTGGAGGCGCTCGAGGAGCTCGAGGCGAGCCCGCGCTTCCGCAGCAGCACCGGGCTGCGCAACGTCAAGCGCATCGTCGTGTTCGTCGTCAACTCGCTGTCGGTACCCGATACCGACTGGGACACGCACGAGCGTCCGCCCAACGACTTGCAGATCCTGCTGAAGGCCACCG
Organism: Burkholderiales bacterium; assembly: GCA_025935675.1. Lineage (GTDB taxonomy): Bacteria > Pseudomonadota > Gammaproteobacteria > Burkholderiales > Casimicrobiaceae > VBCG01. Next base: position 6,901 of record JAICUU010000015.1, on the reverse strand, counting down.
GCGTGCCGATCGACCGCTATTCGTACGAGGCAGTCGAGCTCCTGAAGGACATCATCTTCCGCTGGAAGGAGATCCGCGCGCTGCGCGCCACCGGTGCGTTCGCGGGCGCCAACAGCCGCTCGCTCGAGCGCGCCGTCGACGTGCCGGACATCGACCTCTATGCGGTCGACGTCAGCATCGCCGCCGACGAGAACCTCGCCGAGCGCGAATACCTCAACAACCTGCCGACCTCGTTCGTGCTGCCCGACGAGGCGGTCGACCGGCTGCGCGAGGCGGCGGGGCGGATCGTGCGCACGTCGCCCGAGTTCACGCGCCTCCTGCGCGACCTCGATGCCGAGCGCGGCGCCCATTAGCCCGGCCGCGGGCGGCTCCGCCTCGCTCGACGCGCGCTTCGCCGCGCAGCGCGATGCGTTCGCGCGCGAGCCGTACCCGACGCTGCGCGTGCGCCGCGACCGCGTGGCGCGGCTGCGCGCGCTGGTGCGCGACGAGGTGGCGCGGCTGTGCGACGCCGTCGACGCGGACTTCGGCCGCCGCCCCGCGCAGGAGACGAGGCTCGCCGAGCTCCACGTCGTCGCGGCCGAGGCACGCCACGCGCTGCGCGCGCTGCCGCGCTGGATGCACCGCGAGCGCGTCGCCACGCCATGGCATTTGCAACCCGCGCACGCGTTCGTGATGCGCCAGCCGGTCGGCGTCGCCGGCATCGTCAGCCCGTGGAATTACCCGGTGCAGCTGGCGCTCGCGCCGGCGGTCGCCGCGCTCGCCGCCGGCTGCCGCGCGATGCTGAAGCCCTCCGAGCTCGCGCCCGCGACGTCGGCGGTGCTGCGCGAGGCGATCGCGCGACGCTTCGCCGCCGACGAGCTCGCGGTGGCCGAGGGTGACGCCGCCGTCGGCCGCGCGTTCGTGGCGCTGCCGTTCGACCATCTTTTCTTCACGGGCTCGACCGCGGTGGGACGCGAGGTGGCGCTCGCTGCCGCGCGCAACCTGACCCCGGTGACGCTCGAGCTCGGCGGCAAGTCGCCGGCGCTGATCGCGCCGGGCGCCGACCTCTCGCTCGCGGCCGCGCGCATTGCCGCCGGAAAATGGCTCAATGCCGGGCAGACGTGCATCGCGCCCGACTACGTGCAAATCGACGCGGCGCGCGCCGATGCGCTGGTCGCAGCATTGCGCGACGCCGTCGCGACGCTGTATCCGGAGGGTCTCGCGCGCGACTACGCGTCGATCGTGTCGCCGCGGCACCATGCGCGCCTCGCGGCGCTCGCCGCCGACGCCCGCGCGAAGGGCGCGACGCTCGTCGAGCTCGGCACGGCGGATGCGGCCGCACGCGTGTTCCCGCCGACGCTCGTCGTCGGCGCCGAGGCGTCGATGGACGCGATGCGCGAGGAAATCTTCGGGCCGCTGCTGCCGATCGAGATCGTGCGCGACGAGGCCGATGCGCTCGCGCGCGTCAACGCGCGGCCGCATCCGCTGGCGTTCTATTACTTCGGCAACATGCGGGGCGCCACCGCGGCGCTTCGCGCCACGCGTGCCGGCGGCGCGACCGTCAACGACACGCTGTGGCATTTCGCGCACCCGGAGCTGCCGTTCGGCGGTATCGGCGCGGCGGGCTACGGCGCGTACCACGGCGAGGCGGGATTCCTCGCGTTCAGCCACCGCAAGCCGGTGTTCGTGCAGCGGCGCCTCGCGTTCGCGCGCGCGCTCGCGCCGCCTTACGGCGCGCGCTTCGAGCGCCTGCTCGCGCTCCTCGACCGCTTCAACGGCTGATCACTTCGCGGACGGCAGCTTGCCCTGCACGCCCTCGACGTAGTAGTCCATCTTGTTGAGCGCGTCGTCGGAGAGCGTGCCCGACGCGAGGCGCAGCTTGCCGGCGTTGTCCTTGACCGGCGCGTCGAACGGATGCAGCGTGCCGGCGATCATCGCGGCTTCCGCCTTCTTCATCTCGTCCTGCACGGGCTTTTGCACCATCGCGCCGAACGGCGCCATCTCGATCATGCCTTCCTTGAGGCCGCCCCAGACGTGGTCGGGCTTCCACGTGCCATCGAGCACCGTCTTGACGACGCGGATGTAGTACTGGTCCCAGACATGCGTGACGGCGGTGAGCTGCGCGTGCGGGCCGTACTTCGCCATGTCGCTGTGGTAGGCGACCGCGTAGACGTGCTTCGCCTCGGCGGCCTGCACGACCGCGGTCGAGTCGGTGTGATGCGTCAGCACGTCGGCGCCCTGCGAGACCAGCGTCTCGGCCGCCTGGCGCTCCTTGCCCGGGTCGTACCACGAGCTCGTCCACACGACCTTGACCTCCGCCTTCGGGTTGACGCTGCGCATGCCGCGCGTGAAGGCGTTGATCCCCATCACGACCTCGGGGATCGGGAACGCGGCGACGTAGCCGGCGACGTTCGACTTGGTCATCCGGCCCGCGACGATGCCGGCGAGGTAGCGGCCCTCGTAGAAGCGCGCGTTGTACGTGCCCATGTTGGGCGCGGTCTTGTAGCCGGTCGCATGCTCGAACTTCACGTTCGGGAATTGCTGCGCGACCTTGAGCGTCGGGTTCATGTAGCCGAACGACGTCGTGAAAATGAGCTTGTCGCCGCTCGCCGCCATCTCGCGGATGACGCGCTCGGCGTCGGGGCCCTCGGCGACGTTCTCGACGTAGTGCGTCGTCACCTTGCCGGCGAGCGCCGCTTCCATCTTCTTGCGCGCGCGGTCGTGCTGCGACGTCCACCCCGCGTCGCCCACCGGGCTCACGTAGACGAAGCCGATGCTGATCGGCGTCGTGGGGGCTTGTCCAAGCGAGGCGATTGGCAGCGCAAGCGCGGCGGCCGCGAGCGCGGCGACGATCGTCGGGCGGGATATCATCGGCAATTCTCCGGGAGGGTCGGGCGACCGGCGAGCCGTTGCGCAAAAGCGCGCGGCTCCGCCGAGGACGCGCATTCTACGCCAACGCGCGATGCGCGAGCCGCCCTCCGGTGCGGCGTCAGCGCTGCGGATGGAACGGCTTGCCGAGCGAGGCGGGCGAGTGGCGGCGGATCGCCGCGGCATCGCGGCTCATCCAGGCGAGCACGACGATCGTCGCTGCGTACGGCAGCATCGCGAGGAGCTGCGGCGCGATCTCGATGCCGGCAGCCTGCACCTGGAACTGCGCGAGCGTCACCGCGCCGAAGAGCCACGCGCCGAGCAGCACGCGATACGGCCGCCACGTCGCGAACACGACGAGCGCGAGCGCGATCCAGCCGCGCCCGCTCGTCATGCCCTCGCTCCACAGCGGCGTGAACGCGAGCGACAGGTACGCGCCGGCGAGGCCCGCGCAGGCGCCGCCGAACAGCACCGCGGCATAGCGGATCGCCAGCACGCGGTAGCCGATCGCATGCGCCGATCGCGGTGACTCGCCGACCGCGCGCAACACGAGGCCCGCGCGCGAATGCAGCAGGAAGAGGTGCACGCCGGCAGCGAGCGCGACCGACACGTAGACGAGCGGGTTGTAGGCGAAGAGCAGCGGGCCGAGCACCGGCAGCGAGCTCAGCGGCGGCCAATTGATTGCCTTGATCGGATCGACGACCGCGGCGACGTAAGGCTGGCCGACGAACGCCGACAGGCCGATGCCGAGCAGCGACAGCGCGAGCCCGCTCGCCACCTGGTTCGCCTGCAGCGATACGGCGACGATGGCAAACACCAGCGCCATCGCCGCGCCGGCCACGATCGCCGCGGCGACGCCGAGCCACGGCATGTGCGTGTGCACGGTGACGATGAAGCCGGCGACCGCGCCGATCAGCATCATGCCCTCGACGCCGAGGTTCAGCACGCCGGAGCGCTCCACGACAAGCTCGCCGAGTGCCGCGATGACGAGCGGCGTGCCCGCGGCGAGCGTGAGTGCGACGATGCCGACCAGCGTGTCGATCACGGCGTCGCCATCGCGGTGCGCGCGCCGATGCGGACCCGGTAGTGGATCAGCACGTCGGCGGCGAGCAGGAACAGGAGCAGCGTCCCCTGGAACAGGCCGGTGATTGAAGACGGCAGCGCGAGCGCGACCTGCGCGGCCTCGCCGCCGAGGTAGAGCAGCGACATGAGGAGGCTCGCGACGACGATCCCGGCCGGATGCAGCCGGCCGACGAACGCGACGATGATCGCGGCGAAGCCGTAGCCCGGCGACACCGACGGCAAGAGCTGGCCGATCGGCCCGGCGATCTCGTTGACGCCGGCGACACCGGCGCAGGCGCCGCCGCACAACATGCCGATCCACACCACCTTCGCCGGCGACACGCCGGCGTATTGCGCGGCGCCTGGCGCGAGCCCGGCGACGCGCATCTCGAAGCCGACCAACGTGCGCGCGACGAAAAGCCAAGCGGCCGCGACGACGGCGAGCGTGACCAGCGTGCCGGCGTTGAGGCGCGTGCCCTCGACGATGACGGGCAGGAGCGCGCTTGCCGCGAACATCCGCGATTGCGGGAAATTGAAGCCTTCCGGGTCGCGCCACGGGCCATGCACCATGTACGACAGCAGCAGCGTGGCGATGTAGACCAGCATCAGCGACGTCAGGATCTCGTTGGCGTTGCAGCGCGTGCGCAGCCACGCCGGGATCGCCGCCCACAGCGCGCCGGCGAGCGCGCCGGCGACGAACATCAGCGGAAGGACGACGAGCGGGCCGCTCGCGTCGAGCGCGAGCGCGACTCCGCCCGCGGCGATCGCGCCGACGGCGAGCTGGCCCTCCGCGCCGATGTTCCAGACGTTGGCGCGATAGCCGATCGCGAGGCCCGTGGCGATGAGCGCCAGCGGGCTCGCCTTCAGCAAGAGCTCACCGATGCCGTAGCGCGTCGCGACCGGCGCGACGAAGAACGCGTGCAGCGCCGCGACCGGGTCCTTGCCCAGCACGGCGAACAGCACGAACCCGCAGGCGACCATTGCGATGGCGGCGAGCGGCGGCGCGAGCCACTTTGCGAGCGACGACGGCGCGTTGCGCGCCTCGAGGCGGAACGGCGCCATCTAGGCGGCGCGCGCGCCGGGCTCGCCGGCCATTGCAAGGCCGATCGCTTCGGGATCGGTGCCGGTCACGGGCATCGCCGGCGAAAGCCGCCCGCGAGCGATGACGGCAATGCGGTCGGCGATCTCGAAAAGCTCGTCGAGGTCCTCGGACACGACGAGCACCGCGGCACCCGCGTCGCGCAGGTCGACGAGCGCCTGGCGGATCTCCGCGCTCGCGCCGATGTCGACACCCCACGTGGGCTGCGCGGCGATCAGCACCTTCGGCGACTGTTGCATTTCGCGCGCCAGGATGAACTTCTGCAGGTTGCCGCCGGACAGCGTCTCGGCGAGCGCGTCCGGCCCGGCAGCCTTGACGCGAAACGCGGCGATCGCGTCGCGGGCCCGCGCCCGCGTCGCGCGCCGGTCGACGATGCCGTGGCGCACGAGGCCCTGTGCGCTCGCCGAGAGCAGCGTGTTGTCGGCCAGCGAGAGCTCGGGGACGGCACCGCGGCCCTGGCGCTCTTCGGGCACGTAGGCGAGGCCATGGCGGCGCCGCGCGGCGATGCCGAGATGGCCGACGCCAACGCCATCGATCGCGACGGCGTCGGCGCGCGTCGTGCGCTCGCCCGAGAGCGCTGCGAGGAGCTCGCGCTGGCCGTTGCCGGAAATGCCGGCGATGCCGACGATCTCGCCCGCCCTCACGTCGAGGTCGACGCCGGCGAGCGGCGTGCCGAACGGATCGCCGGCGGGCAGGTCGAGCGCGCGCGCGGCGAGCATCGTCGCGCCGGGAATCGCGGCGCGGTGGCGCGGGTGCGGCAGGTCGCTGCCGATCATCATCCGCGCGAGCGACGCCTGGTCTTCCGCGCGCGGATCGCATTCGCCGGTGACGCGGCCGTCGCGCAGGATCGTCGCGCGATCGCACAGCGCGCGAATCTCGGCGAGCTTGTGGCTGATGTACAGGATCGCCGTGCCTTCGGCGGCGAGCGAACGCAGCGTCGCGAACAGGCGCTCGACCGCCTGCGGAGTCAGCACCGACGTCGGCTCGTCCATCACGAGGAGCTTCGGCGACTGCAGGAGGCAGCGCACGATCTCGACGCGCTGGCGCTCGCCGACCGACATCGTGTGCACGTAGCGCGACGGGTCGAGCGGCAGGCCGTACGCGTGCGAGATGCCGCGGATGCTCGCCGACAGCGCGGCGCCGCTCGCCGGGCCGTCCTCGCCGAGCGCGATGTTGTCGACCACGCGCAGCGACTCGAACAGCGAGAAGTGCTGGAACACCATGCCGATGCCGAGCCGGCGCGCGTCGCCCGGGCTCGCGATCTCGACTGCGCGGCCCTCCCAGCGCAGCGTGCCGGCGTCGGGACGCACGACGCCGTAGATGATCTTCGACAGCGTCGACTTCCCGGCGCCGTTCTCGCCGAGCAGCGCGTGGATCTCGCCCGCATGCACGGCAAGGTCGATCGCGTCGTTGGCGACGACGTCGCCGTAGCGCTTGGTGATGCCCGCGAGCTCGAGGCGCGGGTTGCCGTGGGTCATGGCCGGCGCCGCGGCAACGCGCCGCTCCGCTATTCGGGGATGGTGTTGAGGATGTACATCGCGGCGAGGAGGCCGGTGGGGCGGCCGTACTGGCCGAGCCAGCGCCGGAAGATGTCCTCGATCTCGCCCGACGTCGTGAGCTGCGACAGCGCGCGGTTGACGGCGAGGCGCATCGCCGAATCGCCGCGCGCCACCGCGAACGCGTACGGTTCGAAGGAGATGTCGTCGGGCAGGATGCGCAGCGCGCCGGGCTCGTTGGCGGCGGCGGCGAGGCCGACGAGCTTGATCTTGTCGCCCGCGAACGCGTCGAGCGAGCCGGCCTCGAGCATCGCCGAGCCCTCGGGCCCCTCGCGCACGGTGATCACCGTGGCGTTGACGAGCCGCTCCTTGAGCGTCGCGCGAAGGCGCGCCTCGG
>JAICUU010000115.1 GCA_025935675.1 Burkholderiales bacterium | reverse complement strand
CTTCGCCTACGAAGGCGCGGTGCGGCGGCTCGCGGCCGGCGACGTCGTGCTGCTCGTCACCGACGGTGTCGCCGATGCCCAGGACCGCACAGGCGCGGCGTTCGGCGCGGCGCGCGTCGATGCGGCGATCGCGCGCTGGCGACACGGCGAGCGCAGCGCGCGTGCGCTGGTCGACACGCTGTGCGCCGACGTGCGCGCGTTCGCCACAGGCGCCGTCGCGGCCGACGACGTCACCGTGCTGGCGCTGCGCTGGAACGGCGCGAGCGCCATGACGCGCTGAGCGTCAGCGCGCAAACCTCGCCGGGTATCGCGCACCTCGCTGCGGTCACGCAAGCTGCCGTGCTCAGCGCACCTCGATCACGACGCGGCGGTTGCGCGGCTCGTCGACGTTGTCGCCGGTCGGCACCGCCAGCTCGCGGCGGCCGCGCGAGACGGCGCGGATGTCCGCCGGCTTGACGCCGAGGCGCACGAGGATGTCGCGCACCGCGTCGGCGCGCTGCTGGCCCAGCGCGTCGTTGAGCGCGTCGTTGCCCGTGGTGTCGGTGTGGCCGATTACCAGCACGTCGGGCACCGGGCGCTTCGCGATCTCGGCGAACACCTCGTCGAGCACCCGCTTCGCGGCGTCGGAAAGCGTATCGGTGCCGAGCTCGAAATTGAGCGTGAAGGACACCGGCGGCCGAGGTTGCGCCGCCACCGCCGCGCCGAAGCGCGCCTCGACTTCGCGCGGGGACGCCTTGTAGGCGAACGGGCCGGCGAGCGACGGCGTCGCCGCGGCATAGGGCTCTGCGAGCACGACTTCCTGGTCACCCTGGCGCACCGTGACCGCGGTCTTGTGCCCGTCGGACGACGGCAGCAGCACGACGGTGCCGGTGGCGCACGCGCCGAGCATTGCGCACGCCGCCGCGCCGAGCAGCCGGGCGGCGCGCCGGGCGCTCGCGATCATTTCGCGCTGACGACGAACTCGGTGCCGCGCACGCCGAGCACCGCATCCGGCGTGCGCACCGTCATCGCCTCCGGCGACGCCTTGGCGATGCGCCCGGAGACGACGGCGAGCGTGCCCTTGCCGAGCGAAGCCTCGAAGCGGCCCTTGCGGGTTGTCGGGTCATACGCGTATTGCGACAGCTCGAGCACGCTGTCCGGCCCCGCCGAGAGGAGCGAGTCGTCGGTCATCGTGATGCCGACCGAGCCGTCGGCGCCGGTCTTCACGACATCCGCGGCCTCGAGGCGCGTGCCCACCGGCGCCGGCAGCGTCGCGCCGTGGCGCTCGATCTCGACGCGGCCCTTGGAGACCTTGACTTGGCCGATGTCGGCGGCCTGCACCGACCCGCCGATCATCGCGCACACGCAGAGCAGGAGGTTGCGAAGCACGGATCGCCGCGTGAATTTCGACATCGGGATCTCCCCTGGTAACGGCGCAAGCGCCGCGCCCCGGATTGTCGCCGAACGCCGGGTCCTCGTCGACGGCCACGGGACGGCGCCGCGCGCCACCCGGTCGTTTGCTAGTATTCGCTTGCGAAACAGCCAGATAGTCCGGCGACGATGAACCTTGCTCACGCCCCGTTCCGCGACCCGCCGACCGCGCGTCGCGCGCGGGCGCGCGCCGGCATGTCGCGCCGCCGCTTCTGCGATTCCCGCCGTCACCATTGTGGCCCTCCGGCACCGGTCGCCCGCACGGCCGCTCGCCCCGTTTCGTTCCGGATGGACCATGACCTCGCTCGCACTCCGCCCGACGTTCGCCACCCGCCTTCGCCGAAGGCGCCGGCGCGCTGATTCGCCAGGCCGCCGCACTCGTCGGCGGCCGTCGCATCGCTGCGACATCACCCGGGCGACGCCCGGGGTCCAACCGCGCCGCAGCGGCGACCATGCGCGCTGACGCGCTGCCCCTGCTGGCCGCGGCCATCGCCGCGTGGCTTGCGATCGGCGCGCTCGGCCTCGTGCGGCCGCTCGCGTTCGCGTTCGTGAGCCGGCTGCTGTTTCCGCTCGGCGCGCTCGTCGCGCTGTTGGTCGCAGGCATCGCGCTGCTGGCGACGGCCGAGCCGGTGGCGACGCTGGTGCTGCCGCTCGGGCTACCCGACCTGCCGTTCCACCTGCGCCTCGATCCGCTGTCGGCGTTCTTCCTCGCCCTCCTCGGCGCCGCGACCTGCGCGGTGTCGCTCTTCTCCACGGACTACTTCCGCCCGAGCGAGGGCACGGCGCCCGGCCTCGTCGCGTTCCAGTACCACGTCTTCGTCGCGTCGATGGCGACCGTACTGATCGCCGACGACGCGTATCTTTTCATGGTGGCGTGGGAGGCGATGGCGCTGGCGTCGTACTTCCTCGTGATCACCGAGCACCGGATCGCGGCGATCCGCGACGCGGGCTTCCTGTATCTATTCATCGCGCACATCGGCGCGATCGCCATCCTGCTGACGTTCGGCGTCCTGCAAGGCGGCAGCGGCGACTACACGTTCGACGGCATGCGCGCGGCGCGACTCCAGGGCGCTTGGCCGTCGCTCGGCTTCCTGCTCGCGCTGGTCGGTTTCGGCGCGAAGGCCGGCCTGCTGCCGCTGCACGTGTGGCTGCCGGAGGCGCATCCGGCAGCGCCGTCGCCGGTGTCGGCGCTCATGAGCGGCGTGATGCTGAAGACGGCGATCTACGCGCTCCTGCGCGTCACGTTCGACCTGCTGCACGCCGTGGTCTGGTGGTGGGGCGTCGTGGTGCTGGTGGTCGGCCTGCTCACCGCCCTGTTCGGGGTCGTCTTCGCAGCCGCGCAGACCGACATGAAGCGCCTGCTCGCGTACTCGTCGATGGAGAACATCGGCATCATCGCCGCCGGGGTCGGCCTCGCGATCCTGTTCCGCGCGCACGACAAGACGCTGCTCGCGGCGATCGCGCTCACCGCCGTGCTGTACCACTGCCTCAACCACGCGATGTTCAAGACGCTCCTGTTCCTCGCCACCGGAGCCGTGCTGCACGCGACGCGCGAACGCAGCCTGGGCCGGCTGGGTGGCCTCATCCGGCGCATGCCCTGGGTGGCGTGGCTCGCCCTCGTCGGCACGCTGGCGATCGCCGGGCTGCCGCCACTCAACGGCTTCGTGTCGGAATGGCTGCTACTGCAGGCCTTCCTGTTCACGCCGTCGCTGCCGCAGTCGTTCGTCAATATGCTGGTGCCGCTCGCAGCCGGCGCGCTGGTACTGGCGGTGGCGCTCGCCGCCTACGTGATGGTGAAGTTCTACGGCGTGGTGTTCCTCGGCCGGCCGCGCGACCCCGACCTCGCGCACGCGCACGACGCGGGACGCTACGAGCGCGTCGCGCTCGCCGGCCTCGCGGCGGCCTGTGTGCTGCTCGGCGTGCTGCCGACGTTCGTCATCGGCGTCATCGACCGCGTCAACACGATGCTGGTCGGCGCTGCCGTCATCCGGCCCGGCGTCTCGAGCTGGCTTCTGCTCGCGCCGATCGACGCGCAGCGCGCAAGCTACAGCCCGCTCGTGATGCTGGCGGTCGTCGTCGCCGTGGTGGTGCTCGCGATCCAGGTCGTGCATCGCCTCTACCACGGCCGCGTGCGCACGACCGGCGCGTGGAATTGCGGATCGCCCGAGCCCACGCCGCGGATGCAGGACTCGGCAGAAGGTTTCGGCCAGCCGATCCGCCAGGTGTTCGAGCCGTTTTTCCGGATGACGCGCGAGCTGCCGTCGGCGTTCGACGCGGAACCGCGCTACCGCGTGACGATCGACGACCCGTTCCGGTATTGGCTCTACCGGCCGATCGCGCGCGTGATGGAGAAGCTCGCCGGCTACCTCGGCCTCATCCAGCACGGGCGGATCTCCGCGTACCTCGCGTTGAGCTTCGCCACGCTGATCGTGCTGCTGTTCTTCGTGCGATGAGCGCCGAAGAACCGCTCCGAGGCGCTCTCCGCCCTCGCGGGGAGGCGAGCGAGGCTCGCTTCGGGGGTGAGTCGTGACCGCGACGGCCTACCTCTCGCAAGTGCTGCAGGTGGCGGTCGCGCTCGCGCTCGCGCCGATCCTCGTCGGCTGGATCAACCAGTGCCGGGCGTGGCTGCAGGGCCGCCGCGCGCCGCCGCTCATGCTGCCCTACCGGACGCTGCGCAAGCTCTTCGTCAAGGACGCCGTGATCGCCACCAACGCCTCGCCGGTGTTCCGCCTCGCGCCTTACGTCGTGTTCGGCGCCATGTGCTGCGCGGCGGCGATCGTTCCGTCGCTCGCCACCGACTTGCCGTTCGCGCGCGCCGCCGACGCCATCGCCCTGGTGGGACTGTTCGCGCTGGCGCGCGTGTTCATCGCGCTGGCGGCGATGGATATCGGCACCGCGTTCGGCTCGATGGGCGCGCGGCGCGAGATGTTCGTCGGCTTCCTCGCCGAGCCGGCGCTGCTGATGGTCCTGTTCACCGCGTCGCTGATCTCGGGCTCGACGTCGCTGCCCGCGATCGTCGACGCGCTCGCGCACCGCGACTTCGGCATCTACCCGAGCCTCGCGTTCGCCGGCGTCGCGTTCACGATGGTGTCGCTCGCCGAGAACGCGCGCATCCCGGTCGACAACCCGGCGACGCACCTCGAGCTCACGATGATTCACGAGGCGATGGTGCTCGAGTATTCGGCGCGCCATCTCGCGCTGATCGAGTGGTCGGCGGCGCTCAAGCTCTTCAACTACTCGTGCATCGGCCTCGCGCTGTTCCTGCCGTTCGGCATCGCCGACGGCAGCGACTGGCGCGCGCTGGTCGGCGCGGCGCCGCTTCTGATCGCGAAGCTCGCCGCCGGCGGCGCGGCGCTGGCGCTGATCGAGACGCTGTCGGCGAAGCTGCGCATCTTCCGCGCGCCCGAATTCCTCGGCACGGCGTTCCTGCTCGCCGTGCTGGGCATGCTCGTCAATCTGCTCCTCGGGAGCTGAATCGATGCCCGCCGTGCCGCTCTACGCGCAGCTCATCAACCTCCTCGCGGCGGTGTTGCTGCTGCTCGCCTTCGCGATGCTGTCGCAGCGTCGCGTGCTGTCGCTGATCGACCTGTTCGCCGCACAGGGCGCGGCACTGGCGCTGTCGACGGCGATCGTCGCCTGGGCCACCGGGCAGCGACACCTCTATTGGTCGGCGGGGCTGACGCTCGGCCTCAAGGTGCTGGTGCTGCCGTGGATCCTGCGCCGGCTGATCCACCGGCTCGACATCGAATGGGAATTCGAGCGCCTGATCAACATCCCGACGACGATGCTGATCGGCATCGTGCTCGTCGTGTTCGCGTTCAACCTCGCGGTGCCGATCGCGGAGCTCGCCAACACCGTCACGCGCTCGACGCTCGGCATCGCGCTCGCGTGCGTGATGCTGTCGTTCCTGATGATGATCACGCGGCGGAAGGCGATCTCGCAGGTGCTGGGCTTCCTGGCCATGGAGAACGGTTTGTTCTTCGCAGCGACCAGCGCGACCTACGGCATGCCGATGGTCGTAGAGCTTGGCATCGCGCTCGACGTGCTGGTGGGCGTGCTGATCCTCGGCGTGTTCTTCTTCCAGATCCGCGACCGGCTCGACAGCCTGGGCTTCGCCAATCTCGAGCGGAGCCGCGACGATGATTGAGGTGCTTGCCGTGCTGGTGATCCCGGTGGTCGGCGCCGCACTGCTCGCGCTCGTCGGTGACCGTGAGCACGCGCCGGCGATCAACACCGCGACGGCGTTCGCGACCTTCGTCGCCGCGGCCGTGCTGTCGCTGCGCGTGGCCACCGGCGGTCCGCTGCTCGTGCTCGACCGCCTTTTCTTCGTTGACGCCTTCAACGTCTTCCTGGTGACGCTGACGGCGTTCGTGGGCTTTACGACGGCCCTGTTCTCGCGGCCGTACATGCGCATCGAGCAGCACGAAGGCCACGTCACGGCGCCACGACTGCGCCTCTACCACGGCATGTACCAGCTCTTCCTGTTCACGATGCTGCTCGCGCTCCTCACCAACAACATGGGGATCCTGTGGGTGGCGCTCGAGGCGGCGACGCTCACCACCGTGCTGCTGGTGTCGCTGTACCGGACGCCGGCGTCGATCGAGGCGGCGTGGAAGTATTTCGTGCTGTGCGGGGTCGGCATCGCGCAGGCGCTGTTCGGCACGATCCTGCTCTACTTCGCCGCCGAGAAGGTGCTCGGCATCGCGGGCGGCGCACTCCTGTGGACCGAGCTCGACCGCGTCAAGGGAAGCCTCGAGCCGACCGTGCTGTCCCTCGCCTTCGTGTTCCTGCTGGTCGGCTACGGCACCAAGGTCGGGCTCGTGCCGCTGCACAGCTGGCTGCCCGACGCCCATGCCGAGGGCCCGACGCCGATCTCGGCGGTGCTTTCGGGCCTCCTCCTCAACGTCGCGCTGTACGCCGTGGTGCGCTGCAAGGTGCTCGTCGATGGCGCCGTCGCCACGCCGTTCGCGCGCGTGCTGATGATGGGCTTCGGCCTCGCCTCGGTGGTGGTCGCGTCGTTCCTGCTGCTTCGGCAGAAGGACATCAAGCGGCTGTTCGCCTGGTCGTCGATCGAGCACATGGGCATCGTCACGTTCGCGTTCGGCATGGGCGGCGCGGTGGCGAACTTCGCGGCGCTGCTGCACATGACCGTGCACTCGCTCACCAAGTCGGCGATCTTCTTCGCGGTCGGCCACGCCACGCAGAAGGCGGGCACGCAGATGATGGACGGCATCCGCGGCCTCGTCGTCGTCAGCCCGATGCTCGGCTGGGCGCTCGCGCTCGGCGCGCTGGCGATCCTCGGCATGCCGCCGTTCGGCGTGTTCGCCAGCGAGTTCCTGATCGTCACGACGGCGATGCGCGACCACCCTTGGGCGACGCCGTTCCTGCTGCTCGCGCTGGGCGTGGCGTTCGCCGCGATCCTGTCACGCATCCAGCCGATGGTGTTCGGCGAATCGAACGTCGCGCGCCTTCCGCACCGGCCCGCGGCGATCCCGGTGTTCGTGCATCTCGCGCTGGTGCTGATGCTCGGCCTGTGGATCCCGCCGTTCCTCGCCGAGTGGTACCACCGCGCGGCGGCGCTCATCGGATGAAGCTCGGCGCGCTGCGACTCGTGCCGGCACCGCTCGCGGCACCGATGCCGGCGCAGCGCGCGCGGGTCGGCAGCGGCGAGCTCTTGTCCGCATGCCGCGTCGCCCGCGAGGCGGGCGCCGAGCTCGTCGCGCTGTGGGTGACCGACGACAGCGACCGCGGCGAGGGCTTCTGCGTGCGTGTCCTGCTACGCGCCGACGATGGTCTGCTGCTGCTCGAGCACCGGCTCCCCGACGCCTCGTCGCGGTATCCGGACCTCGCGAGCGTGTTCCCGTCCGCCGCGCGGATGCAGCGCGCCGCGTTCGACCTGACCGGCATCGCCGCGCAGGCTGACGACGACCGGCCGTGGCTATGGATGGCGGCGTGGCCGATCGACCGCTTCCCGCTGCGCCGCGACTTCGCGGCATCGCCGAGCTGGCAGCCGGGCGACGAGGACTACCGGTTCGTGCGCGTCGAAGGCGAAGGCGTGCACGAGATCGCCGTCGGCCCCGTGCACGCGGGCACGATCGAGCCCGGGCATTTCCGCTTCCAGGTCGTCGGCGAGAAAGTGCTGCGCCTGGAGGAGCGGCTCGGCTTCACGCACAAGGGCATCGAGAAGCGCTTCACGACGCTGCCGATCGCCGAGGCGCCGCGCCTTGCCGGCCGCATCTGCGGCGACAGCACCGTCGCGTACGCCTTTGCGTTCGCGCAGGCGCTGGAAGGCCTCGCGGGTGTCGCGCCGCCGCCGCGCGCGCTGTGGCTGCGCGCGCTCGCGCTCGAGCGCGAGCGCATCGCCAACCATCTCGGCGACCTCGGCGCGCTCGGCAACGACGCCGGGCTGGCGTTCGGGCTCGCGCAGTTCTCGCGCCTGCGCGAGGACGTGCTGCGCGGCAACCGTGCCGCCTTCGGCCACCGCCTCGCCATGGATTTCGTCGTGCCGGGCGGCGTTGCTCGCGACCCCGCCGACGCGCAGTTGAGCGCAATGCGCGATGAAGGCACACGCATCGCGGACGACGCGCGCGCGCTGCGCACGATCTACGACGAGCATGCGGGCGTGCAGGACCGCTTCCGCACCTGCGGCCGCGTCGCGCCCGACCTCGCGCGCATGCTCGGCATGACCGGGCTCGCCGCGCGCGCGAGCGGCGGCACCCGCGACCTGCGCGCGGATTTCCCCGGCGTGCCGTACGCTGCACTCGACGTGCGGGCGATGCATCGCGAGCAGGGCGACGTCGCGGCGCGCGTCGCCGTGCGCTTCGACGAGCTCTTCGAGTCGCTGCGCCTCGTCGGCGCGATCGTCGACGCGCTGCCGCCGGGCGCGATCGCCGCGACAATGCCGCCGCGACTCCCCGCCGGGCTGGCGCTCGGCAGCGTCGAGGGCTGGCGCGGGCCGGTGACGTTCGCCGTCGAGACCGGCACCGACGGCGCGATCCGCCGCTGCCACCCGCACGACCCGTCGTGGCAGAACTGGCCGGCAGTCGAGCACGCGGCGCTCGGCAACATCGTCCCGGATTTTCCCCTGATCAACAAGTCGTTCAACCTCGCGTACAGCGGGCACGACCTCTAGCGGAGGACACGGATGCTGCACATCCTGCGCCGGATTGCCGCGACGGGCATCGTCTCCGAGCCCCTCCCCGAGCCCGCCGACGAGGCCACGCTCGCCGCAAGGCTGCAGCGCGACATCCTCGCGACGCTGGGCCGCGCGCTGACGATCCGCCATGTCGACGCCGGCTCGTGCAACGGCTGCGAGCTCGAGATCGTCGCGCTCGGCAATCCCTACTACAACCTCGAAGGGGCCGGCATCCGCTTCGTGGCGAGCCCGCGGCATGCCGACCTGCTGCTCGTCACCGGCCCGGTGTCGAAGCACATGACGGCCGCGCTGCAACGCACCTACGACGCGACTCCCGAGCCCAAGCTCGTCGTCGCCGTCGGCGACTGTGGCTGCACCGGCGGGATTTTCGGCGAGAGCTACGCGACGACAGGCGGCGTCGCCAGCGTCATCCCGGTGGATGTCGCCGTGCCGGGCTGCCCGCCCACGCCAATCGACATCCTGCGCGGCATTCTCGCCGCGGTGAACGCGCGCCAGGCGTAGAAGGTCGCGGGGCTGGCCGCGACGTCGTGCATCGCGCCCGTCGCCGATGTGAGAGGCGCGATATCGTCAGCGCGTGGTCGTCGTGGCGGACCACGACGTGCCGCGGGACGCACGTGCGGGCGCCGCGGCCATGCGAAACGCGTCGGGCAACGCCGCGAGCGCGGCGTCGAGCCACCCCAGGTCGTCGAGGCAATCGAGCACCGTGTAGCGGCGGCGAATGAGCCGCGCGCGCCGGCAGTCGGCGACGAGCTTGGCGATCGGCACGCCGATGTCGCCGGGTCGCGTCGCCGCGCCGCAGGCGGCGAGCCAGCCGGCGAGCGTGGCCGGCGACACGAGGCGCTCGCAGGCGCGCTCGCGAAGCGCGGGCCACGCCGCACCGATGCGCGCGAGCCGCGCGCGCCATTGCACGGCGTCGACACGCTTCGCCTCCATCTCCGCGCGCGCACCGGCCGCGAGCGACGGCTCGAAAGCCGCCGCGACCTCCGCGTCAACGACTTCCCAGTCGGCCGGCAATTGCAATGCGCGCTCGGCGCTGCGCGACGGCACGTCGCGCGCGAGCAGCCATTCCCATGCCGCGAGCATCGCGACCGCGGCGACACCGACGCAGGCGCCGTGCGCGACCGGCACGCCGTCGATCGCGAGGCCATCCATCTCCCAGACGTGCGCGAGCTGATGGTCGCTGCCGCTCGCCGGGCGCGAATTGCCATGCGCCTGCATCGCGAAGCCGGAGACGAGCAGCCCGTCGACGAGGCCGCCGAGCGCGACGCGATCCCCCGTCGCGATGCCGGCGGGATCGGCGAGCCAGCCGCGCACGTGGTCCTGCACCAGCGCGAATGGTGCTGGCGCGATCGGCTCGATGCCAAGCGCGTCGGCCAGCAGCCAGTCGGCGCCGGCGACGAGCTTGCCGCTCAGGTCGCCATAGCCCCAGCCGGCCATCGGCGGCGGGGCCGCGGCGACGACGTCGAGGTCGGCGACGACCGCCACCGGCGGCGCGCAGCGCATCGTGCGCTTGAAGTCGCCGTCGAGCATCGATGCGCCGGACGCCGCGTAGCCGTCCATCGACGCCGCCGTGGGCACGCATACGTAAGGCGTCGACGCGATTTCGGCGGCGTACTTGGCGATGTCGTTGACGACGCCGGAGCCGACGGCGACCGGCACCGTCGCCGCTTCGTGCAGGCGTGCGCCGAGCGCGCGCGCCGTGTCGACCGCGGGCTCGAGCCGCTCGCGTCCTTCGAAAATCTCCGGGTCGCCGACGGCGACACCGGCTGCGGCGAGAAGCGCCGCGGCGCGCGTGCCGGCCGCGTCCATCGTATTGCGGTCGGCGACGATCGTCGCGCGACGGCCGGGAAAGAGCCGTGCGAACACCGCCGGCAACATCGCGAGCGCACCCGGCGCGACCTCGACGACGCGCGTCACCGACGCCGCCGCCACCGCGCGCGCGAGCAGCCCCCCCGAATCCCCGGTCATTGGATGTCCTTGTCGCCGCGCGCGAGCGCCGCCGCCGCGCGCGCCGTGGTTTCGTCGCTGACCAGCACCGAGCCGAAGCCCGAGCATAGCGCCGCGGCGATCGCCCGCAGCTTGCGCCGCCCGCCCGCCGCCAGCACGACCGTCGAGATGCGATGGAGATCGCGCAGCGGCAGTGCGATCGCGCGGCGATTGAGCGGATGGTCGATGACGCGGCCCTTCGCGTCGACGAGCTGGCCGTTGATGTCGCAGACGGCGCCCGCCGCACGCAACTCGGCCTGCGTGACGTCGTCGGGAAGCGCGTAGCGCACCAGCATCGAGCGCCGCGTGACGTCGCCGACGCTCAGCACCGCGAGGTCGCACGCGGCGATCCGCGCCAGCGCATCGCGGAACACCGGCTGCGCCATGATGACGTCGCGCGAGCGCGGGCTGCTTGCGTACACGGGCGCGACCAGATAGCGGCACTGCGAACGAAGCCGGCGCGCGAGCTCGGCGGAGACGTCGAACGTGTTGAACTCGAGCCCCGTGCTGACGCCGCCCATCATCGAGCACACGGTCAGGTCGGGATACCGGCCATGGCGGATGTGGCGGATCATCTCGCGCAGCGTCACCCCCCAGCCGATGCCGAGGCCGCGCACGCGATTGCCCTCGAG
>JAICUU010000332.1 GCA_025935675.1 Burkholderiales bacterium | reverse complement strand
GGGTTGCCGTCGAGCTCGCACACCTCGTAGAGTCCCGACCATGTGCGCTGGCATCGAACGGCCTCGAACGCCGGGAAGCGATGCGCCAGCGCCGGCCACACGACGCGCTCGAAATAGTCGTGGTCGACATCGAAGTCATAGCCGCGCACGGCCGAGCCGTCGACAAGGCCGCCCGAGAAACCGACGCCTTCCGAGCGGAACGCGAGCCGCGCCAGGTCCTTGACGTAGGGCAGCCGCTCGACCGGCGTCGCGCACTTGAAATAGTGCTCGTAGCGCTTGAGCGGCGACACCGGCAGCCGCATGCCCATCAGCGCCGCGACGTCGCCCGACCATGCGCCGGCGGCGTTGACGACGATCTCGGGGCGCAGTGTCGCGCCGCTCGCGAGCTTCAGCGCGTCGATGCGCGTCGCCGAGACGTCCGCACCGACGACGCGGTCCTCGATGTAGCGCGCGCCGAGCGCGATCGCCTTGCGGCGCGTGCCGTGCAGCAGTCCGTGGGGATCGCACCAGCCATCGTGCGGCGTCCAGGCGCCGGCGCCCAGATCGTCGACGCGGATCGACGGAAACGTCGCCTTCAGCTCGGCAGGACCGAGCAGCCGCACGTCGCAGCCGTGCTGGCGTTGCACGCGCGCATTCGACTCGAGGAGTCCGACGTGCTCCGGCGGCACGATGAAGAGATAGCCGCCCTCGACGAAATCGACCTGGGCCGGCGCGTCCGGCAGCGACATCCGCGCGGAGAAATCACGGACGAAGTCGAGGCCGAACCGCGACATCTCGATGTTCTCGGGACACGAGAACTGCACGCGCAGGCCGCCCGACGAGCGCAGCGCCGAGGCGAGCGCGTACGTCGAATCGGCCTCGATCACCTGCACCGACGCGTCCGGCGCCAGCGTGCGCAGGAAATACGCGGTGCAGCAGCCGATAATGCCGCCGCCGATGATGGCGACGTCGGGTGCGGTCACTCGACGGTCACGCTCTTGGCGAGATTGCGCGGCTTGTCGACGTCGGTGCCGCGCAGCACCGAGGTGTGATAGGCGAGCAGATGCAGCGGCAGCACGTGCACGATCGGCGACAGGAGCCCCGCGTATTCGGTGAGGCGGATCGTGTGCAGGTGCGGGTCGGGCGTGATGTGGCTGTCGAGGTCGGCGACGACGTAGAGCTCGCCGCCGCGCGCGCGCACTTCCTGCAGGTTCGACTTGAGCTTCTCGATCAGCGCGTCGTTCGGCGCGACCGCGACCACCGGCATCTCGGCGTCGACCAGCGCGAGCGGCCCGTGCTTCAACTCGCCTGCCGGGTACGCCTCGGCGTGGATATACGAGATTTCCTTGAGCTTGAGCGCACCCTCGAGCGCGATCGGGTAGTGCAGCCCGCGGCCGAGGAACAGCGCGTGCTGCTTGCGCGCGAACGCCTGCGCCCACGCGATCACCTGCGGCTCGAGCGCCAGCGCCGCCTGCATCGCCGCCGGCAGGTGCCGCAGCGACTGCAGCCACTTCGCCTCGTCCTCGGCGGAAAGCCGGCCGCGCAGCTTGGCGAGCGTCAGCGTCAGCAGGAAGAGCCCGACGAGCTGCGTGGTGAACGCCTTGGTCGACGCGACGCTGACCTCGGTGCCCGCGCGTGTGAGAAACACCATCTCGGTCTGGCGCACCATCGAGCTCGTCGCGACGTTGCAGATCGCGAGCGTGTGCGGCTGGCCGAGCGCCTTGGCGTGCTTCAGCGCCGCCAGCGTGTCGGCGGTCTCGCCCGACTGCGACACGACGATGACGAGCGTGCGCGGATCGGGCACGCTGTCGCGGTAGCGGTATTCGCTGGCGATCTCGACGACGGTGGGCATCCGCGCGACGCTCTCCAGCCATTGCTTGGCGACGAGCCCCGAGTAGTAGCTGGTGCCGCAGGCGAGGATCAGCACGCGGTCGACCGCGCGCAGCGCGGCGTCGGCCTTGTCGCCGAAGATGATGGGCGAGATCCCGCCCACTGCCTCGAGCGTGTCGGCAACCGCGCGCGGCTGCTCGAAGATCTCCTTCTGCATGAAGTGCCGGTAGGGCCCGAGCTCGACCGCGGTGCTCGAGGCCTGCACCTCGATCACGTCGCGCTCGACCTTGGCGCCCGTCGCGTCGTAGATCGTGTAGCCCTCGCGCCGCACGTCGGCGATGTCGCCTTCTTCCAGATAGGCGACGCGCTGCGTGACCGGCGCCAGCGCCGACGCGTCGGACGCGAGGAAATGGTCGTCGGCGCCGATGCCGACGACGAGCGGGCTGCGGGCGCGCGCGCCGACCACACGGCCGGGCTCGCGCGTGCTGATCGCGGCGATCGCGTACGCGCCCTGGAACTCGGCGGCCGCCGCCTGCACGGCGCGCACGAGATCGCCGCCACCCGGCGCGTGCCAGTGCGCGTGTACGAGGTGGGCGATGACCTCGGTGTCGGTCTGCGTCGCGAACACGTAGCCCTGGGCCTTGAGCTTCGTGCGCAGTTCCTCGTAGTTCTCGATGATGCCGTTGTGCACGACCGCGACCTCGCTGCCCGACACGTGCGGGTGCGCGTTGGTCTCGCTCGGCGCGCCGTGCGTCGCCCAGCGCGTGTGCGAGATGCCGGTCGTGCCCACGAGCTTGCACGCGTCGGCCTGCGCGGCCAGGTCGGCGACGCGTGCGACGCTGACGAGGCGCTGCAGCGTCGGCGACGACCCGGCGCCGATGACGGCGAGGCCGGTCGAGTCGTAGCCGCGGTATTCGAGGCGGCGGATGCCGTCGATCAGGATCGGGACGAT
>JAICUU010000197.1 GCA_025935675.1 Burkholderiales bacterium | reverse complement strand
GCTGCAACCGCATTGTCACTACTGGATCCCCGCTTTCGCGGGGATGACGGAATGCGCTTTCGCGGGGATGACGGAATCATCTTTCGCGGGGATGACGGAATGCGCTTTCGCGGGGATGACGGAATGCGCTTTCGCGGGGATGACGGATGCCATGCTTCCGCCCCGTCGCCGCGGCCATTACTATCGGTCCTTCGAAGGGAGCTTCCAGGTCGTGATGCCGGACAACCTGCTCGCCGCGGCCGACGAGGACCTGCAGGCGGGCCGTATCGACGAGGCGGCCGCCAAGGTGCGCCAGCACGTGCAGCGCAATCCGGGCGACGCCGCGGCGCTCGAGCGGCTCGCGTTCCTGCAGCATCGACTCGGCGACCTGCCGGCGGCGCTCGCGAGCTTCGAGCGGCTCGTCCATCAAAAGCCCGACTCGGCCGCTGCCGAAAGCAACCTCGCCGTCGTGCTGGGGCAGATGGGCCGCGTCGGCGACGCGCTCGCGCACTTCGGCCACGCGATCGAGCTCGACGCGAGCTTCGTCGACGCGCGCTTCAACCGCGCGCAGCTCCTCGAGTCGCGCGGCCAGTCGAAGGCCGCGCTCGACGAGTGGCGCAACATCGTGCGACTCGCGCCGGCGCACAAGGTCGCGTGGTACCGGATGGGCCACGTGCTCGGCGTGCTCGGTCGCCGCCAGGAGGCGATCGCGGCGTTCGAGCGCGCGATCGAGATCGATCCCGAGTACGTCGAGCCGCGCTGGGCGCGCACCATGACGACACTGCCGCAGGGTTACGACGTCGGTGAGGATCCCGACACGTCCTACGCGGAGTTCGTCGCGAGCCTCGACGCGCTCGACCGGTGGTTCGCGGGCGGCCGTGACGGCAACGGCCACCGTGCCGTCGGCAACGAGCAGCCGTACTATCTCGCGTATCACGACCGCAACAACCGCGAGCCGATGTCGCGCTACGGCGACCTTTGCTCGCGCGTGATGCGGAGCTGGTATGGCGATCATCCGCCGGCGCGCCGCGCGACGCGCAGCGATTCCGTGCGGGTGCTGATCGTCTCCGGCAACGTCCACGATCACGCGGTGTGGACCGCGATCGTGCGCGGCTGGTGCGAGCGCATCGACCGCAAGCGCTTCCGCCTCGCCATCGCGTACACCGACGCAGTCGTCGATCGCGAGACGGAGATCGCGCGCCGCAGCGTCGACACCTTCGTGCAGGGTCCGCGCGAGCTCGCCGGCTGGGTCGACGCGATCCGCGCGCTCGCGCCCGACATCGTCGTCTATCCCGAGGTCGGCATGGACAAGACCTGCATCAAGCTCGCGAGCCTGCGCCTGGCGCCGGTGCAGGTGGCGGCCTGGGGTCACGCCGAGACGACCGGGATGCCGGAGATCGACTATTACCTGTCGGCGGCGGCGTTCGAATCCGACGAGGCGCAGCAGAACTACAGCGAGCGCCTCGTCAAGCTCGCCGGCATCGGCGTCCACTACGCGCCGCTCGCGCCGGAGCGCGTCGACCTCGACCTCGGCAAGCTCGGCGTCGATGTCAACCGGCCGATCGCGCTCGTGCCGGCGACGCCCTACAAGTTCCTGCCGAAATACGACTGGACGTTCGCGGCGATCGCGCGCGAGGTCCCGGCATGCCAGCTCGTGTTCGTCACCGACGACATAGCGCCGCGCCTTTCGGAGCAGCTCGCGCGCCGCCTCGACGCGGCCTTCGCCTCGGTGGGGCTCGACACATGGCGCAACGTGCGTTTCATTCCGCGCCAGCCACGGCCGCAGTTCTTCAGCCTGATGCGGCGCGCGACGGTCTACCTCGACACGATCGCGTTCTCGGGCTTCAACACGGCGATGCAGGCGCTCGAATGCGGCTTGCCCATCGTGTCGATGCAGGGCGCGTTCCTGCGCAATCGCTTCGGCGCGGGACTGCTGCGCGAGATCGGGCTGCCGGAGCTCGCGACGCTCGACCCGGCGGCATACGTGCGCGTCGCGGCCGAGCTTCTCAATCGCGTGGACGCGCAACGCGCGGCGCGCGAGCGGATCGGCAGTGGCTTCAAGACGCTCGTCAACCGCGACGACGCGATCCGCTCGCTCGAGGACTTCCTCGAATCGGTCGCGCCACGCCGCGGTGTCACGGCGTCGCTGCTCGCGCGGCTACGCGGACGCCTCGGCGGCTAGGCCTGCCGTCATCCCCGCGGAAGCGGGGATCCAGTTGTGACGTGGCGGTACGCAGGCCGCACGCATCGGGTGGCTTGCCACGGCTGGATCCCCGCCTTCGCGGGGATGACGAGTCGTGCGCTGTCGCGGGGGATGACGTGGACGTGCCTGTCGCGGGGGATGACGTGGACGTGCCTGTCGCGGGGGATGACGTGGACGTGCCTGTCGCCGACGGTGACGATGTCAGTAGTGGCCCGCCGACTCGCCGACCGGCGAGCGACGCACGCGCGTCTCCGGCCGCAATGTCAGTGACCACGCCACGCTCACCGTCTTCGCTTTCGCGAGGTCGACGGTCTTCTTCGTCGCATCCTCGAGGCCGTCCTGCTGCAGGTGCCAGACGCGCACCACGTAGTCGCGCGGCGCGAGGCCCGCGATGGTCGCCTTGCCGTCGGCGCCCGTCTTGGCGAAGTACGGCGACTCCGAGACATAGATGTAGCCGATCATCCAGTCGTGGATGTTGCAGCCGAGCACGACGACGCCGGGCTTGTCGAACACGATCGGCTGCGCCGGCACGCCGGCGTAGAGCGGCAGCTCGAAACGCTTGGCGCGCGAGAACGAGTACACCTGGTGGCGGACGTTGTCGTGGTTCGGGAACACGATCGGCGTGCCGACGGCGACGGCGATCACCTTGGGCGTGAACTCGCGGTCGACCTGGTCGACGACCGCGTCGCGGTGGGGCACGACCTTCATCACGCCGTCGACCGGCACGGCGACGACGACGGCGTCGGCGACCGGCGCGCCGTGATCGTCGGTCACGGTCGCGACGATGTCGCCGTCGGCGTGCGCGGGCCGCGCGGCAATGGCGAGCGTGGCCAGCGCGAGAACGGCGAAGACGATGCGCGGCAGCGGCGGGACCGCGGCACGTGCGCGGGCAATCGGGGACGGGGGCATCAGAAGCTCCAGGCGAGCGCGAGGGTCGTCGCGCGGTTGCGGTAATCGAGGCCGTCGTACGCGCTGGTGCGCGCGTCGGCGTACGTGAGGTTGAGCGACGCACGCTCGCCGAGCGCATAGCTCAGGTTGAGCGTCGCGGTCTTCGTCGTTCCGCGCAGGCGGTAGGCGAAGAAGTCGGGGCCGAACGCCGGGTCGGCGGCGATCGCATCGGACGCCTCGAAGATCTCGAGGTTGATGCGCGTCGTCGACACGACGTCACCGCGGCGCACGTCGGCGCGCGCGGCGACCTGCAGATCGGGCGTCACGTCCCATGCCGCCCGCGCGAAAGCGCTGTGCCCGGCGAGGTCGAATACCTTGCCCGAGATGCCGGGAACGACCGGGCGATCGTGATCGGCGGTACGCCGGTCGAGCGTGGCGCCGAGCGAGGCGTCGAATGTCGGGCCGAAGCGCTTGCCCATCTCGAGCTTCGCATCGAGGCGGTTGCCGTCGCGGATGTCGTCGCGCCACGCGCCGTGCGAGACGTCGAGCGCGAGCGCGATCCACGGCACGTCGCGGCCCACGCCGAACTTGTGCCGCCAGCGCGCGCCGGCGCCGGCCGCGATCGTGTCGAGGCCGTGGAAGCGCGCATAGGCCTGGCCTTCGGCGTGCAGCGACAGCGAGACGCCGTCCTGGCCGGTGGGCACGAAAAACCATCCGCCCGATGCGGCCACCGTGGCCGCGGTGTCGGCGCGGATGTCGGCGTCGCGTTGCGCGCGCGTCAGGTTGTCGTCGTAGACGAAGCCGCCGCTTGCGCCGGCGAACGTGTCGGCGCGAGCGACCGGCGCCACGAGCACGAGCCCGGCGACCGCAAGCGCGCACGCGGCGCGAGCACGGACCGCGACCCCTCGGCGCGCGGTGCGCAGGCGGGCTCCTTCGAGCGGTGATGACCGGTCAGCCACGGCGGCAGGGAACTTGCTACCTCGAGACGGCGATGGGCAACGCACAAGCATTTTTGATGCGCGCGTTGCAGCGGCATCGTGGTCATCGTCGGTTCGGGGATACAAGCACTTGAATAATCTGGGAATAATGAGGGCGCCTGATCCGGCGGCCGGCGCCGTATCGGGCGTTCGCGCGCTGCACTCGCCGTTTCGCAGCCTGCAGGCGCGCATCCTTGCGCTCTTCCTGCTGCTGATCGTCATCGTGCAGGTCGGCACTTTTGTGCTGGTCAATACGGTAGGCGACAGCGCGGCGCGCCGGACAGTGGGCAGCGAAGTCGTCGCCGGCGCAAGCGTGTTCGACCGCCTCCTCGAGCAGGACGCGCAGCGGCTGATCCAGGGCGCGCGGCTGATGGCGTCCGACTACGCGTTCCGCGAGGTCATCGCCACCGGCGACCACGCGACGATCGGCTCGGCGCTCACCAACTACAGCAAGCGCATCGACGCGCCGCTCGTGATGGTCGTCGACCTCGACGGCCGCGTCATCGGCGATACGCTCGGCCAGGCGCCGGGCGATGCGTTCGCGGTGCCCGCGCTGCTCAGGCAGGCGGACGTCGCGGGGCAGGCGGCGACCGTGGCGATCGTGCGCAACGGCCTCTACCAGCTGGTCGTCGTGCCGGTGCTGGCGCCGGTGCCGATCGCATGGGTGGTGATCGGCCAGCGCGTCGACGACGCGCTTTCTCAGATGCAGCGGCGGCTGACGCGGCTCGACGTTTCGTTCCTGAGCCGCGTCACCAATGGCGAGTGGCAGCTGCAGGCGAGCACGCTCGACGCCGACGACCGCCGCGCGCTCGTCGCCGACATGGCCGCGGCGCGTTTCGAGGCGAAGGGCGCCGACGGCAACGCGGCGTACAGCGGCGACGCGATCACGCGGATCGTCATGCTGCCGGCACTCGGCGACGCGCGCGTCGTCGCGGCGCTCCAGCAGCCGGTGAGCACCGCGCTCGAGCCGTTCCGCCGGCTGCAGGGGCAGCTCGCGGTCATCGCGCTGCTCGGCGTCGTCGTGTCGCTGTTCGCCAGCATCTTCATCGCGCGCGGCGTGGCGCGGCCGGTGCGCGAGATGTCCGAAGTCGCGGTGCGCATCGCCGCGGGCGACTACTCGACGCCGCCGCCGACGTCGCGGGTCGACGAGATGCGCGACCTCGGCCAGGCGTTCCACCACATGCAGGCGGGCATCGCGCGGCGCGAGACGCGCATCATGGACCTCGCCTATCGCGACAGCCTCACGCAGCTTCCCAATCGTGCGCTGTTCAACGACCGCCTCGACGCGGCGATCGCGGCCGCCGCGGTGCAGGGCGCACCCGTCGCGGTGCTGATGATGGACCTCGACCACTTCAAGGACGTCAATGCCACGCTCGGGCACCCGATCGGCGACCTGATCCTGCGCGCCGTCGCGCTGCGCGTCGACTCGGTGCTGGCGCGCACGACGGACACCGTGGCGCGGCTGGGCGGTGACGAGTTCGCGGTGCTGATCCCCGGTGACGACGCACAGCACGCCGAGCGCGTGGCGCGCTCGATCATCCGCGCGCTCGAGCCGCCGGTGATGCCGGACGGCCACGTCGTCGACGTGCGCGCGAGCATCGGCATCGCCATCTATCCCGAGCACGGTGAAGAGCGCGCGACGCTGATGCGCCACGCCGACGTCGCGATGTACGCGGCCAAGCGCGGCAACCTCGGCGTCGCGGTCTGGGATCGCCAGCACGAGGAGCACGGCAAGGACCGGCTGTCGCTGATGAGCGGGCTGCGCAAGGCCGTCGACGAGGACGAGCTCGTGCTGCTCTACCAGCCGATCGCCACGACCGGCGACGCGCCGGAGCTGCACGCGGAGACGCTCGTGCGATGGTGGCACCCCACGCGCGGCCTCGTGTCGCCGGCCGAGTTCATCCCGTTCGCCGAGCAGACCGGCTACATCCGCGCGATCACGCAGTGGGTGATGGCGCACGCGATCGCGCAATGCGCGGCGTGGCGTCGCGACGGCCTCGCGATGAACGTGTCGGTCAACATCTCGGCGCGCGACCTCTCCGATCCCGAGCTTCCGGACCGCTTCGGCGCGATGCTGCAGAAGCACGGCTGCGCGTCGAGCTGGATCACGCTCGAGCTCACCGAGAGCGCGATCCTCGACGACCCGGACAACGCGCTCGAGAACCTGCAGCGGCTGCACGACCTCGGCTGCCGGTTGGCGATCGACGACTACGGCACCGG
>JAICUU010000402.1 GCA_025935675.1 Burkholderiales bacterium | reverse complement strand
CGTGTTCGCCGTCACCGACAAGGCCGCCTGCAAACGCGGCATCAGCGCGTTCATCGTCGAGACGCGCACGACCGGCTACCGCGTTGCGCGCATCGAGGACAAGCTCGGCCAGCGCGCATCGGACACTGCGCAAATCGCGTTCGAGGACTGCGAGGTGCCGGCGGAGAACCTCCTCGGCGCCGACGGCGACGGGTACCGGATCGCGCTCGCCAACCTCGAGGCGGGGCGCATCGGCATTGGCGCGCAATCGGTCGGCATGGCGCGCTCGGCGTTCGACGCCGCGATCGCCTATGCGCGGGAGCGCGCGACGTTCGGCAAGCCGATCGTCAACCACCAGGCCGTCAACTTCCGCCTGGCCGACATGGCGACCGAGATCGAGGTCGCGCGGCAGATGGTGTGGCACGCCGCGACGCTGCGCGATCACGGCCTGCCGTGCCTGCGCGAGGCGGCGATGGCCAAGCTCTTCGCGTCCGAGATGGCGGAGCGCGTCGTGTCCGCGGCGCTGCAGGTGCACGGCGGCTACGGCTACGTCAACGACTTCCCCGTCGAGCGCATCTACCGCGACGTGCGCGTGTGCCAGATCTACGAGGGCACCAGCGACATCCAGCGGATGGTGATCGGGCGCGACCTCCTGCGATGATCGCGGTGCGCGCCGGCGAGCGGTTCCACAAGTCGGTACGGATCGACGCCGCGTCGATCCGCGCGTTCGCGACGCTGTGCGGCGACATGAATCCGCTCCACCACGACGACGGCGCGGCAGCGGCCGGGCCGTTCGGCACGCTGATCGCGAGCGGCCCGCAGCTCGTCTCGCTGATGCTCGGCCTCGACGCGACGCACCTGTCGCAGGCGGGCCTCGCGCTCGGCCTCGGCTTCGACTTCAAGTTCGTCAAGGCGGTGCCGGCGGGTACCACGCTGACGATCGAATGGACGGTCGCGCGCGTCGAGCACAAGCCGTCGCTGGCCGGCTACATCGTCGCCGTCGAGGGCACGATGCGCGATGCACAAGGCGAGCTCTACGTCAGCGCGCGCGGCAGCAACCTCGTGCGCCCGCACGCCGGCGCGAAGGCGAGGGCGGCGTCGTGACCGGCCTCACACACGTGCGGATCCTCGTCGACGACTTCGCGCCGATGCTCGCGTTCTATCGCGATGCGCTCGGCTTCAAGGTGGTCGTCGACGTTCCGGGCACCTATGTCGAGCTCGACACGGGTGCTGCGCGCATCGGGCTTTGCGCGCGCACGCTGATGGAGGCGGTCATCGGCGCACCGATGCGCGGCGACGCGCGCGCCGATGCCGTGCTGCAATTCGGCGTCGCCGACCTCGATGCCGCCGCCGACCTGCTGCGCGAGCGCGGCGTCGCGCTCGCCACCGAGCCGCACGACCAGGTCGCGTGGGGACTGCGCCTCTTCCACGTGCGTGATCCCGCCGGGCGCCTCCTCGAGATGACCGTGCCGCTCGCCCCGCCCCCCCGCTGAACGCCCGCGTCCCGCGCCCATGGCCGACTACACGCTGCACTGCTTCGCGCAATCCGGCAACGCCTACAAGCCGGCGCTGGCGCTGGCACTCGCTGG
>JAICUU010000187.1 GCA_025935675.1 Burkholderiales bacterium | reverse complement strand
CGCCAAGGCCGAGCTGTCGACGCACGACAACCAGCGCGTCACCAAGGCGCTCAACGACGCGCTGCAGGCGGCGCTGACCGGCACCAAGAAGCCGGCCGACGCGCTCAAGGACGCGCAGCGCGAGTCCGACCGGCTTTTGAAGTCGTTCCAGTAACGAGCGCCCGATCGTTCCGCCACTCGGCCGCAGCGAGGTCGGTGGCGGCGATCGTGCTGCGGCCTGCCGTCAGGGACGGAACCAGGCATTGCCCACGACCAGGTAGACAGCGGTCGTGCCGGGGCTGCGCGCGACGTCGACGCCGACGTCCATGCCGAATTTGCGCGCGAGGGTGTAGCGAAGGCCCACGCCTCCGCTGCCGGTATTTTGCGTCGCCGCGAAGTGGTCGCGATCGCTACGCGCGGTTCCGCCGCCCCCGAACGCGACGGCACTCCAGCGGCCCTGGAAGCGCCAGCGCGCCTCGACTTCCACCGATGCGGCCTCATCGCCCTGGTAGCGCATCGACGGCACGCCTCGCAACTGGATGAAGGGCCGCAGGAAGAACGGCGTGCCGCTCGACGACCACGAATAGATGCCGCGCGCGCCGACGACGACATTCGGCGACAGGGCGTGCCAGCCCATCAGGACCTGCGTGAAGCGATCGAAATCGTCGCTGGCGCCGAACGATTTGCGCGAAGCCACCCACGACGACTCCGCGTACAGTCCGCGGGTCGGCGTGAACAGGTTGTCACGGGAGTCGTACTCGAGGATCGGCGACGGCGCCGACACCTCGACCCGCACGTGATCGACGAGGCGGGGGAAGGCCGGTTCGTCGCGCAGGATCGGGTCGACAGTGGCGTAGACATAGCGCAGTCCAACGGCCCAGGGACTTCTCGGCGCGAGCTGCCAGTTCGCCTGCGCGACGACGCCGGTGAATTCGAGCGAATAGCGAACCTTGTTGTCGAGCGATGACGCATCGGGACCGAGCCCGTAGAAGTCGAGATTGACGCGGCCCGTCGCCCCGCCGAAGAGCGTGCGAAGGCGTCCGTCCAGCCAGCGGCTGGCGTCGCCCGCGAATGCGCCCCAGGTTCCGTTTTGCGTGCCGAAGGCGCCGACGCCGGAAATGTCGGGGCGCGACCATCCTTCGTCGCCGGCGTCGTGGCGCGGACGCAGGAACATGCCTGCGATGCCGCCGCCGTAGCCGATGGCTGGCTCGGTGATCACGATCGGAATCGGCAGCATGCCGTGGGCCTGCTCGAGGAATTCGCTGGCATCGAGTTGGCCATCCTCGGGATCGAAGAAGCTCACCTTGTCGCTGCGCCTCGCGCGGGAGGAATCGCCGGGTGACGGCTCATCGGCGCCGCCCACCGCCACCATGGCTGGCGGTGCCGTTGCGGATGCCGAAGCAGGCGCCGGCGACGGCGCTTGTGCGTTCGCCGCGGTGGCCATGAGCGCGGCAACGAGCGCGGCAACGAGCGCGGCGAGGATCGGCGGGAGTCGAGGGAGCTTCATCGTCGCGGTCACGACCGCGGCACGCCGCACCGCGCTCGATACGGAACG
Source organism: Burkholderiales bacterium (assembly GCA_025935675.1). Classification (GTDB taxonomy): domain Bacteria; phylum Pseudomonadota; class Gammaproteobacteria; order Burkholderiales; family Casimicrobiaceae; genus VBCG01. The sequence goes on along the minus strand of JAICUU010000187.1, from coordinate 5,152 downwards.
ATATCAACACCGGCGCACGCGCCGCTTCACCATTCTTGACGGTCTCGGGGGGGGCGTTGCGATATAGTCGACGCGAGTCGCGGCCCGCGGGCCGAACCCCGCGATTCGCGCCGGACGACGATGCGCGGGACTGGCGGAACGATGATGCAAACCCGAACATGGATCACCGCCTGGCTGCTGCTGCTGCCGGCGATGGCGCTGCTCGCGTTGTTCACGCACTACCCGGCAATCGCCAACCTCTTCCACAGCTTCTACTCGACCCCGAAGGGCGCGCGGCCGGTGGTGTTCATCGGGCTCGACAACTACCGCAACCTCGTCGAAGACCCGATCTTCTGGCAGGCGCTTCGCAACAACCTCATCTACGCGGTCGGCACGATCCCGCTGTCGATCGCGCTGGCGCTGCTGATGGCCGTCTGGGTCAACGGCCGCATCGCCGGCAAGGGCTTCCTGCGGCTCGCCTATTTCACGCCGACGATCCTGCCGATGATCGCGGTCGCCAACATCTGGCTCTTCTTCTACACGCCGGAGTACGGCCTCATCGAGCAGGTGAGCCGGAGCCTGGGATTCCCGAGCCACAACTGGCTCGGCAGCCAGAGCACGGCACTCCTTTGCGTGATGATCGTCGCCGTGTGGAAAGAGGCGGGATTCTTCATGATCTTCTACCTCGCCGCGCTGCAGTCGATGTCGCCCAGCCTCGCCGAGGCCGCGGCGATCGAGGGCGCGTCGCGCTGGTACTACTTCCGGCGGGTAACGTTTCCGCTTTTGATGCCGGTGACGCTGTTCGTGCTCGTCAACGCCGTGATCAACGCGTTCCGCGTCGTCGACCACATCGTCGTCATGACGCGCGGCGGCCCCGACAACGCCACCGAGCTCCTGCTGTACTACATCTACGAGATCGGCTTCCGCTTCTGGGACTCGGCGTACGCGGCGGCGCTGACGATGGTACTGCTCGTGCTGCTCGGGCTCGCCGCGCTGGCGCAGTTCGCGTTCCTCGAGCGCAGGACCCACTACCGGTGAGCACGACGGCAACATTGTTGCGCGGCCCGCGGGGTGGCGTCCTCGCCCTCGAGACGATCGGCGCGTGGCTGCTCGCGCTCCTGTGGATCTTGCCCCTCGTCTACGCGTTCTGGACGGCGTTCCACCCGAGCGAGTTCTCGACGCGCTTCGTGCTTTCGGCGCCGTGGACGCTCGACAACTTCGTCAAGGCCTGGCACGCCGCGCCGTTCGCGCGCTACTTCGTCAACACCGTGGCGCTGGTGACGATGATCCTCGCCGCGCAGCTCGTGCTGGTGACGCTCGCCGCCTATGCGTTCGCGCGCTTCGATTTCCCGGGCCGCGGCGTGCTGTTCGCGCTGGTGCTCGTGCAGCTCATGGTCATGCCCGACGTGCTGATCGTCGAGAACTACCGGACGATGACGTTCCTGGGGCTGAAGGACACGCTGCTCGCGATCGGGCTTCCGTACATGGCGAGCGCGTTCGGCATCTTCCTCCTGCGGCAGACATTCAAGACGGTGCCGCACGAGCTCGACGAGGCGGCGCGCGTCGAGGGCTGCGGCCCGCTCGCGACGCTGTGGAAGGTCTACGTGCCGCTTGCGCGCCCGACGTACATCGCGTACGCGCTCGTCAGCATCAGCTACCACTGGAACAACTTCCTGTGGCCGCTCATCATCACCAATTCGCCCGAGTCGCGCCCCGTTACGGTCGGGCTGCAGGTGTTCTCGGCGACCGACCAGGGCATCGACTGGTCGATCATTACCGCGGCGACGCTCCTGTCGGTCGCGCCGCTGCTGGTGGCGTTCCTGCTGTTCCAGCGCCAGTTCGTGCAGTCGTTCATGCGCGCCGGCATTCGCTAGGCGGGTTATGCAACCCGCGCCATCGCCGCACGGGAGGGGGCATCGATGGGAATCACGCAGACGCACGACGCGCTGTCGCGGATCTTCTACCAGCGCTGCTTCTGGCTGTTCCTGGTGCTGCTGGCGCTGATCGGCGCGGTGTCGTTCATTCCGGCGACCGACCACGGCCGGCTCGTCGTCAACCTCGTCAACACCTGCGTGCTGATCGCGGCCGTGGCGGCAGTAAGCCACTCGACGCCGCCGTTCGTGCTGTCGCTGGTGCTGGCCCTGCCCGCGATGTGGTACCAGTACCGCGGGCTGTGGCTCGACGACGACACGCTGCTCGCGCAGTCGTGGATGTTCAGCGCGGCCCTCTATCTCGTCGCCGCGGCGTACCTGTTGCGCTACGTGTTCCAGCCGCGGGTGATGACGCAGGACAAGCTGTTCGGCGCCGCGGCCGCGTACCTGCTGCTCGGCGTGCTGTGGGCATACGTCTACGCGGGCGTCGGCTACTTCTATCCGCAGTCGTACCTGGTCGGCGGACAGCCCGGGCGGCTCGTCTACTCCGATGCGCTGTATCTCAGCATCACCGTGCTGACCAGCACCGGATTCGGCGACATCGTGCCGCTGACGCGCCAGGCGCGAGGCATCTGCATGCTCGAGCAGATCACGGGGGCGCTGTTCGTCGCCATCCTGATCGCGCGGCTCGCCGGGGTCTACCCGCCCCGCGACAGCTACGAGGACGGGCCCGGCGACCCGGCCGGCCGTTCCCGGTGATCGTCGGCTCGGCCTCGGTGCGCGCTCAGCGCGCGTTGCCGTAGCGACGCAACCGCCGCATCACGGGGCCGCGCCACGCGAAGAGCCGCGCGAGCCACGGCCTGCGTCCGACGAAGGCGCGCACGTCGCTGCGCGAGACGTGCACGAGCGACTGCGAGCGCACGTAGTCGTCGACCATTTGCGCGACCGTGCGCGGCGACGTGGTCATCCGCATCGACGCCTGCCGGGCTACGGCGTCGCGATAGGCATCGTCGAGCAGCGCCTGCCGCGACGCCGCGTCGCGCGCGCTGGCCGGCACGCGGTACTTGGAAGTGGTCTTCTCGACGAGCAGGAAGTCGTCGTCGAGCGTGTAGCGCGTCCACAGGTTCCAGTCCTCGAGCTGGTCCATGTCCTCGGCGAAGCCGCCGTGGCGCTCGTAGAGGCTGCGGTGGAACAGCACCGCCTGGATGGGCAAGTAGTTGTGATGCCAGAGCGTCAGGCGGTCGAACGGCTGGCGGTGCACGACCGCGCGCGCGACCTCGTCGAACGCAGCGGCGGCGCGGTCGGTGATCTCGGTGCGCGTCTCCCACGCGATGCCGTACGCGCCCTTGACGCTCGCCGACAGCGCCGCCTCGAGCAGCACCTCGACGTGGTCGGCGAACAGCACGTCGTCGTCGTCGAGGAAGTTGAGCCATTCGCCGCTAGCGCGCGCGAGCGCGAGGTTGCCGGCGCGCGCGCGGCCGACGCGCTCGCCGGTGGCGACGTAGTCGATCGTCAGGCGGTCGCGGAAGCGCCCGACGACTTCCGCGGAGCGCGCGGGCCCGTCCTCGACGACGATGACCTCGATCGCGGGCCACGTCTGGTTCGCCACCGATTCGAGCGCCTGCGCGAGCCACGCGCCGCGATCGACGGTGCGGATCAGGATCGACGCGAGGGGGGTCGCCGTCCGCGGCGACTCGCGCAGCGAGCGGAACGGCACGAACGCGCCATCGCGGCGCTCCTCGTAGTCCCACATCGAGAAGTGCGGCGTGAAGGCTTCGGCGGGTGCCACGGCGGTATGACGGAAATGCGGCCATTCGCGCGCGAAGTCGAGCCCGGCGCGCAACATCCCCTTGCGGCGCCCGGGGAAATCCTGCGGCGCGAGCACCTCGGCCGCCCAAAGCGCCAGCCCTCGCGACGTCGCGCCGGCGCCGCCGTAGCGCGCGCGCAGGCAGAGGTTGGTGCGCACACCCCCCATCGCCTGCAGCGGCTTCACTTCCGCGGGCACCGCGTACGTGCGATGCACGACGGCGAAGCGCGGCAGGTAGCGCAGTCGAAAGCCGCGTGCGCGCAGTCGCCACGACAGGTCGACGTCCTCGCCGTACATGAAGAGCCGCGCGTCGAAGCCGCCGACGGCGTCGAACGCGCTGCGCCGGAAGAGCGTCGCGGCGCCGCTGACCCACGGCGCGTCGAGCGTGACGGGGTCGTAGGCCTTCGGGTGCTCGTAAGGGATCTGGCGCATCTCCCACGCGGCGACATCGACGGCGTCACGCGCCGCCGCTTCCAGCAATGGCCGCACGACCCCCGGCTCGACGGTGCAGTCCTGGTTCAGGACCCACAGGAGCGGCGCTGACCCGCGCGCGGCGTTGGCATTGTGGCCGCGCCCGAAGCCGAGGTTCGACGCCGAGCGCGCAACGTCGACGGCTTCGAACATGCCACCCGCCGCGAGCGCGGGCAGCGCACGGATCAGCGGCGTGTGATCGGCGCCGTCGCTGTTGTCCTGGACGTAAACGCGGATCGCGAGCCCTTCCGCCTGCTCGGCGATGCTCGCGAACAGCCGCTCGAGCAGGTCGAGGTCGGGCCGGAAGGTGACGACGCTGACATCAACCGCGTCCACGGAACGCCTGCTTGATGAGGAAGCGCTGGACGAACGCGGGCATTTGCACAAATGCGTCGCGCACGTCGGCGAGCTTGCGGTTGTCGTCGCCGAGCTTGTCGATCGCCGACTTCAGCTCGGCGATGTCGGCCTCGAGCTTGGCGTTCCACGCGCGCTGCGCGGCGAGGTCGTCGACGAGCCGCACGAGCTCCCGGCGGAACAGCGTGCCATCGACGTTGGCGGCGACGAGCGGCGCGAGCGCGTCGGCGCTGCCGCTCGCGGCGCCCGGCTTCGCGTAGCGCGCATACAAACCGGTGAATGCGTCCTTCATCGCGGCGAGCGTGGGAATGCGCTGGGAATCGTCGACGGCGAGCGCCGATTCTACCTGCGCGATCTCGCGCGCGCCGCCGGGCGCGGCGAGGCGCGCGAGCAGCGCGCCCGCGTCGGCGACGAAGCAATCGGACGCGATTCGCCAGCCGCCGCCGCCATCGCGGACGCGCTCGCCGAGCGCGCCGTCGCCGGGCACGATCGCGGGCCGCCGCGCCGCCCAGGTCTCCGACAGCGCGTAGCTGAAGCTCTCCGGCAACCGGTTGGCGAACAACGCGACACTTGCGCCATACGCGTCGAGCCACGCGCCGAGCGTGCCGTCCTCGTACGGCCCATGCACGTAAAGCGTGCCGGGCAGTCGCCAGCCGCGCTCGAGCGCGGT
>JAICUU010000010.1 GCA_025935675.1 Burkholderiales bacterium | reverse complement strand
TTCGTCAAGACCTCGTGGCCGAAGCTGATGGACGACTTCGTCGACAAGTGCGACCTCGCGGTCGGCGGCATCTCCGTCACGCTCGAGCGCCAGAAGCGCGCGTTCTTCAGCGACCCGTACATGGTCAACGGCAAGGCGCCGATCACCCGGTGCGAGAACGTCGCGAAATTCCAGACGATCGCCGACATCGACAAGCCGGGCGTGACGGTCGTCGAGAATCCCGGCGGCAGCAACGAGAAGTTCGCGCGCGCCAACTTCAAGCAGGCGAAGATCGTCATCTACAACGACAACACGACGATCTTCGACGAGATCCTCAAGGGCCACGCCGACCTCATGATCTCGGAGTCCGTCGAGACGAAGGTGCAGGCGAAGCTGCGGCCCGGGCTTTGCGCGGTGAACCCCGACAAGCCGCTGCAGTACGGCGAGATGGCCTATTTGACGCCGCGCGGCGACGTCGCCTTCAAGGCGTTCGTCGACCAGTGGCTGCACCTCGCGCGCGCCAACGGCGAGTACGACAAGGTCGTCGCGGCTTACGTCAAGTAGCCCGGCCGCTTGGCGGCGCGTCCCTCAGGCGTCGAGCTTCGGCGCCTGGGTGGCGAACGCCTCGTCCTGTGGCTTCGCCGGCAGCGCGCCGGTGCGTGCCGCTTCGCGTACGACATCGGCGATGAGCCGCAAGCCGAGCGGCGCGAGTGCGCGCTCCCAGAGCTCGCGCGCGCCTTCGCCCGGCTTGACGAAGCACCAGTCCTGCGCGGCGATGGCGCCCGCGTCCATCCGCTCGGCGAGGTGGTAGATCGTGCCGCCGGCGATCGGGTCCTTTTCCTTGACCGTCCACTCGATCGCGGCGATGCCACGATGGCGCGGCAGCAGCGACGGGTGATAGCCGATGCCGCCGAGACGTGAATGCGCAAGCGCGGCGGCGCCCACCCGCGCGTGGTTGTGCGCGGAGACGATGAGGTCGGTGCCGGGCGCGATCGCGTCGGCCTCGACGAGGTGGCGGTCGGGCAGCACGTAGATGTCGAGCCCGGCGTCGCGCGCGGCGTTCGCGAGGCGGTCGTCGCTCTCCGGCACGACGACGCGCGCGATCTCGACCTTCTCGGCGCGAAGCCGCTTCAGCGTCTCCGCGCCGAACCAGCGCGAGCCCACCAGGGTGATTTTCATCGGTCGTGACGAAAAGCGGGATGTGCGCGCGAGAGTGTGCCACAGCCGCGGCGTATCGGCATCGGACGGCCGCCCGCGACGCTCGTGGATAATCGAAGGCCGAACAGGGAGGATGCGATGCGACATGCGACGCTGCCCGGCACCGATCTCGAGGTGTCGACCGTGTGCCTCGGCACGATGACCTTCGGCGAGCAGAACAGCGAGGCCGACGGGCACGCGCAGCTCGACCGCGCGCGCGACGCCGGCGTCAACTTCATCGACACGGCGGAGATGTATCCGGTGCCGCCCAACGCGACGACGCAGGGACGCACCGAGACGATCGTCGGCAACTGGCTCGTGCGCCAGCCGCGCGACAAGCTCGTCGTGGCCACCAAGATCGCAGGGCCCGGGCGCCGCGACTGGATCCGCAACGGCCGCACCGATGTCACCGCGGCGACGATCGCCGAGGCGGTCGACACGAGCCTCGCGCGGCTGCGCACCGACTACATCGACCTCTACCAGATCCATTGGCCGCAGCGCAACGTGCCGTCGTTCGGCGTCACCGACTTCGACCCGGCGAAGGAGCGCGCCGGCCCGTCGATCCGCGAGCAGGTCGAGGGCATGGCGGCGATGATCGACGCCGGCAAGATCCGCTACTACGGGCTGTCGAACGAGACGTCGTGGGGCCTGTGCGAGTTCGCGCGCGTCGCACGCGAGCTCGGCGTGCCGCCGCCGGTGACGGCGCAGCAGAGCTACAGCCTGGTGTCGCGCCGCGCCGATGGCGACATGGCGGAGGTGCTCTACCGCGAGCGCATGTCGATCCTCGCGTACAGCCCGCTCGCCGGCGGCATGCTCACCGGCAAGTACGCGGGCGGCGCAAGGCCCGCCGGCACGCGCTACGCACGCTTCGACACGATCGGCCAGCGCTACCGCAAGCCGTTGGTCGCCGAGGCGATCGACGCGTACGCGGCGCTCGCGCGCTCGCGCGGGCTCACGCTCGTCGAGTTGGCACTCGGCTACGTGACGAGCCGCTGGTTCGTCGGCGCGACGATCATCGGCGCGACGTCGCTCGCGCAGCTCGACGAGAACCTCGCCGCCTGCGCGAAGTCGCTCGACGCGGACACGCTGCGCGAGATCACCGCGATCCAGGCACGCTACCCGGACCCGGCGACCTGATCGATGGTCATCCCCGCGAATGCGGGGATCCAGCCGCCGTCGTCCCCGCGAATGCAGGGATCCCGCCGTATCGCCCGGCGGCCGGGGCCGCGCCACGAGCGTTACGTCAAGGCTGGACTCCCGCATGCGCGGGAATGACAGGGGCACGCGCCCACCCTCGCGACGAGGGCGGGCGCGCAAAGACGTGAATGGACGCTACTTCGCCGCGAGCTGGCCGCGAATCTCGCCGCCCGGATGCGCGGCGCTGTGCACGTTGACGTACAGCTTGCCCGCCTTGTAGCTCTCGTATTGCGCGTCGGTGAGCTTCGCGCCGGGGGACGACTCGAACGTGTTGTCGCCGGTCTTCACGAACGGGACGATCACCGGGCCGTTGGCGCCGGAGGCCGCTTCGTGGATGTGCGACGCCGTCGCCGTCATGCCCTTGGCGACGACCTTGGCGGTGACCGAATGGTCGGCGCCGATCGTCACCGACGCCGTGCCGCTTGCGCCGCTTTGCACGGCCGGCACCTCGTTCGCGCCCGACAGCGCGACTTCCTGCATCTGCGCGATCGCCTGCGGCGCGAAGCTCGCCAGCGTTCCGACGGCGGCGACGGCGGCCAGTTGCTGCATGTACCGGATGCAACGCATGTTTCCTCCGCGTTTCGATTGAGTGGGCGTCGCGCGCGCACCGCCGCGCAACGATGCGACGATAGCATCGACATCGCCGGAATAGGGGCCCGCCGCGCGCTGTTTTCGAACCTTTGGCGAGCTGCGACGGCGCCGTCCGTATCGCGCCGACACGCGAGTCCGTCAAAAGCCGACAGACATCGCGGCGCCGATCGGCGAAAAGAAGCTGTTTCGCCCCCGAGTCCGTGATGAGTCCCCTCGATCGATCCTGGCGCCGCCCCGCCGTGGTGCTGGCGGCACTGCTGCTGTGCGCCTGTGGGGGACTCGCGTTGCTGCCGGTCAGCGCCGGCACCGGTCCGGAGCCCGTGCTGCCACCGCCGTCGACGACGCTCGTTCCCACCGTCAAGGTCGCGCGCGCCGTTGGCTGGCCCGCAGGGACGAAGCCCGATGCCGCGCCGGGCCTGGAGGTGCGGCGCTTCGCCGGCGGCCTCGACCACCCGCGCTGGCTCTACGTGCTGCCGAACGGCGACGTGCTGGTCGCCGAGACCAACGCGCCGCCGCGGCCCGACGACACCGGCGGCATCCGCGGCTTCTTCATGCGCCTCTTCTTCGCGCGCGCCGGTGCCGCCGCGCCGTCGGCGAACCGGATCACGCTCTTGCGCGACAACGACGGCGACGGCGGCGGCGGCACGCGCACGGTGTTTCTCGAGAACCTCCATTCGCCGTTCGGCATGGCGCTCGTCGGCAACGACCTCTATGTCGCCGATACCGATGCGCTGCTCAAGTTCCCGTACAAGCCCGGCGCGACGCATATCGCCGAAGCGCCGGTGGTCGTCACCGACCTGCCGGGGGGGCCGATCAACCATCACTGGACGAAGAACGTCATCGCCAGCGCGAACGGCCGCAAGCTCTTCGTCACCGTCGGATCGAACAGCAACGCGGGCGAGCGCGACATCGACGCCGAGGCCGGGCGCGCCGCGATCTGGGAGGTCGACGTCGCGACGCGCGCGCACCGCGTGTACGCGTCGGGCCTGCGCAATCCCAACGGGCTTGCGTTCGAGCCCGAGACCGGCGCGCTGTGGACCGCCGTCAACGAGCGCGACGAGCTCGGCAACGACCTCGTGCCCGATTACATGACGGCAGTGAAGGACGGCGGCTTCTACGGCTGGCCGTACAGCTACTTCGGCACGCATCTCGATCCGCGCGTGACGCCGCAGCGACCGGACCTCGTCGCGCGCGCCATCGTGCCCGATTACGCGCTCGGGCCGCACACCGCATCGCTCGGCCTCGCGTCGTCGGCCGGCGCGGCGCTGCCGGCGCCGTTCGGCAACGGCATGTTCGTCGGCCAGCACGGCTCGTGGAACCGCGATCCACCGAGCGGCTACAAGGTGGTGTTCGTGCCGTTCGTGCACGGCCGGCCGGCGGGTCCGCCCCTCGACGTGCTCACGGGCTTCCTCGACGACAAGGGCAACGCGCGCGGCCGTCCGGTCGGCGTCGCGATCGACCGGCGCGGCGCGCTCCTTGTCGCCGACGACGTCGGCAACTGCATCTGGCGCGTGAGCGCGCGTTAGCGGCGATCGTTCGGGGGCGGCGACCCTTTCCTCGTCATCCCCGCGAAAGCTGGGATCCAGCCTTGGCGCAACGGATGATCCGGCGACATCCAAGTGCAGCGTTACGACTGGATTCCCCGCTTTCGCGGGGATGACAAGCACCAATCGGTGTATTCGGCACAATGGCGCCATGCCAGCGCCTGCCGCCGACGCGAAACCGGGCCGCACGCCGCTGCCCGGCGCGCGGTCGCTGCGCGAGCGCGTCGGCGCGCTGCGCAACCTGCCGCCGTTCCTCGCGATGGTGTGGCGCACGAGCCCCGCGCTCACGCTCGCGACCGGCGCGCTGCGCATCGGCCGCGCGCTGCTGCCGATCGCCACGCTCTACGTCGGCAAGCTCATCATCGACGAGGTCGTGCGCCTGGTCGGCAGCCACGAGGCGACGACGGCGACGCTGGCGGTCGCATTCGAAGGGCCGCTCGCACGGCTCGCCACGCTCGTCGCGATCGAATTCGCGCTGGCGATCGCCTCCGACGTGCTCGGCCGCGCCGTGTCGCTGATCGACGCGCTCTTGTCCGAGCGATTCAGCAACGCGACCAGCCTGCGCCTGATGGCGCACGCGGCGACGCTCGACCTCGAGGACTTCGAGGATCCCGACCTGCAGGACAGCCTCGAGCGCGCGCGGCGCCAGGCGGCCGGCCGCTCGTCGCTGATGGGCGAGCTCTTCGGCCAGGCGCAGGACTTCGTCACGATCGTGAGCTTCGGCGCGGGGCTCGTCGTCTACGCGCCGTGGCTCATCGTGCTGCTGGCGATCGCGCTCGTGCCCGCGTTCATCGGCGAAGCGTACTTCAATGCGCGCAGCTATACGCTCAACTACGTGCGCACGCCGGAGCGGCGCGAGCTCGACTACATCCGCCAGACGGGCGCCAGCGTCGAGACCGCGAAGGAAGTCAAGATCTTCGGCCTCAACGCGTTCCTGATCGAGCGCTACCGCACGCTCGCCGACAGCTTCTTCGCCGCCAACCGCGCGCTGGCGCTCAAGCGCGCGACCTGGGGCGGCGTGCTGACGACGATCGGCACGATCGCGTACTACGCCGCCTATGCGTACATCATCCTGCGCACGCTGCACGGCGCGTTCACGATCGGCGACCTGACGTTCCTCGCGGGCTCGTTCCGGCGGCTGCGCACGCTGCTCGAAGGACTCCTGATCGGCTTTTCCAGCGTCGCCGGGCAGGCGCTCTACCTCGACGACCTCTTCTCGTTCTTCGAGATCGAGCCCGAGATCCGCAGCAAGCCCGGCGCGCTGCCGTTCCCCCGGCCGATCCGCGAGGGCTTCACGTTCGAGAACGCCGGCTTCCGTTACCCTGGCGCCGAGCGCTTCGCGGTGCGCCACCTCGACTTCACGCTGCACGCGGGCGAGGTGCTCGCGCTGGTCGGCGAGAACGGCGCCGGCAAGACCACGCTGGTCAAGCTGCTCGCGCGCCTCTACGACCCCGACGAGGGCCGCGTGCTGCTCGACGGCCGCGACCTCTCCGACTACGACCTCGAGGACCTGCGCGCGCACATCGGCGTCATCTTCCAGGACTTCGTCCGCTATCACCTGACCGCCGGCGAGAACATCGCGGTGGGACGGATCGATGCACGCCTCGATCGCCGGCGCATCGAGACCGCGGCCCGCGAGAGCCTGGCCGACGGCGTGATCGCGCGCCTGCCCAACGGCTACGACCAGGTCCTCGGCAAGCGCTTCCGCGGTGGCGTCGACCTGTCGGGCGGAGAATGGCAGAAGGTCGCGATCGCGCGCGCCTATATGCGCGACGCCGACCTCCTGATCCTCGACGAGCCGACGGCCGCGCTCGACGCGCGCGCGGAGTTCCAGGTGTTCGAGCGCTTCCGCGAGCTCGCGGCAGGCAAGTCGGCGATCCTGATCTCGCACCGCTTTTCGAGCGCGCGGATGGCCGACCGGATCATCGTGCTCGACGCCGGCGAGATCGAGGCGATCGGCACGCACGACGAGCTCCTCGCCGCCGGCGGCCGCTACGCCGAGCTCTTCGAGTTGCAGGCGGCAGGCTACCGATAGGAATGACGATGCGACTTTCGATCCTCGACCAGTCGACCGCGTCGAAGGGACGCGACGAGAGCGACGCGATTCGCGACACGCTCGAGCTCGCGCGCCTCGCCGACACGCTCGGCTACCACCGCTTCTGGGTCTCGGAGCACCACAACAGCGGCAGCATCGTCGGCACGGCGCCCGAGGTGCTTATGGCGGCGATCGCGGCGACGACGCGGCGCATCCGCGTCGGCAGTGCCGGCGTCATGCTGCCGCATTACTCGTCGCTCAAGGTCGCCGAGCAATTCCGCGTGCTGGAGGCGATCGCACCGGGCCGCATCGATCTCGGCGTCGGTCGCGCGCCGGGCTCCGACCGCAAGACCGCGTACGCGCTCAATCCGCAGGACGATTTCGCGGCAGAGGCGTTTCCGCGCCAGGTGCTCGACCTCGACGCGTGGGTGCGCGGCAAGCCGCTCTCCGCAAACCACCCGTTCGGCGACATCGTCGCGCATCCGCGCGGAACGACGGCGCCCGAGCTTTGGATCCTCGGGAGCTCGCTGTACGGCGCCGAGCTCGCCGCGCACTTCGGGCTGCCGTATGCGTACGCGTACTTCTTCAGCGACGGCAAGGGCGTCGAGGAAGCGCTCGACGTCTATCGCGCGCACTACCGGCCGAGCGAGCGCCATCCGCAGCCGCAGGCGACCGTGTGCATCTGGGCGCTGGCGGCCGACAGTGACGAGGAGGCGCAACGGCTGTTGCGCACCCGCGAGCAATGGCGGGTGGGATTCGAGAAGGGCATCCGCGCGCCGCTGGTCGCGCCGGAGGAGGCCGCGATGCAGGCCTATTCGGCGGATGACATGCTGCGCATCGAGGCGCTGCGCCGGCGCGCGTTCGCAGGCACCGCGGACGCCGTGTCGACGCGCCTGCGCGACGAAGCGCGACGCCTCGGCCTCGACGAGCTCGTGATCGTTACGTGGACATTCGACCCCGCGGCGCGGGCCCGCTCTTACGCGCTCCTCGCGGAGGCGTTCGGCCTTGACGCGGTGCCCGTGCCGGCGCCGGGCGGCTGACGCGCGGCGCGCCCCGTCCGCGCGGCGCGAACACCGGCTGCGCGGCGATGCGCGGGTCGGGCTCGAACCCCGGCACCACGTCGCGTGCGATCGTGCGCTTGGTCAGGCGCTCGATGTCGCGCAGGAACGCGTGCTCGTCGATGCAGACGAGCGAGATCGCCTCGCCCTCGTTGCCGGCGCGGCCGGTTCGGCCGATCCGGTGCACGTAATCCTCGGCAACGTTCGGCAGGTCGTAGTTGACGACGTGCGGCAGCTGGTCGATGTCGATGCCGCGCGCCGCGATGTCGGTGGCGACGAGTGCCGTAACCGCGCCGCGCTTGAAGTCGTCGAGCGCGCGGGTGCGCGCGCCCTGGCTCTTGTTGCCGTGCAGCGCGACGGCGGCGATGCCGCTGCGCTCCAGCGTCTGCCGCAGCTTGTCGGCGCCATGCTTGGTGCGCGTGAACACCAGCACCTGCTGCCAGCGGTTGCGGCCGATCAGGAACGCGAGCAGCTCCGCCTTGCGGTCGCGGTCGACCGGGTGAATGCGCTGCGCGATCATGTCCACCGTGGAATTGCGCGGCGAGACCTCGATCGTGCGCGGGTCGACGAGGAAGCTGCCGGCGAGCCGGCGGATGTCGTCGGAGAACGTCGCCGAGAACAGCAGCGTCTGCCGCCGGCGCGGCAACAGCGCGATCACGCGCTTGACGTCGGGGATGAAGCCCATGTCGAGCATCCGGTCGGCCTCGTCGAGCACGAACGTCTCGATCCGCGACAGGTCGACGCTGCGCTGCTGCACATGGTCGAGCAGGCGACCGGGCGTCGCCACCAGGATGTCGACGCCGCGCTTCAAGCGCGTCGCCTGCGGGCCGACGCCGACGCCGCCGAACACCGCCAGCGACGACACTTTGAGGTACTTGCCGTAGGTGCGCACCGACGCTTCGACCTGCGCCGCGAGCTCGCGCGTTGGCGTGAGGATCAGCACGCGCGGCGCGTGGCGCGGCGCGCCGCGCTGCGCGGGCTGCGCGGCGACGCGCTGCAGGATCGGCAGCACGAAGCCGGCGGTCTTGCCGGTGCCGGTCTGCGCGGCGGCGAGCACGTCGCTGCCGGCGATGACGGCGGGAATGGCCTCGGCCTGGATCGGCGTCGGCATGGAATAACCTTGGTCGGCGACCGCCCGCGCAAGCGCGTCGGTGAGCCCGAGTTTTCGGAACGGCATGAAAAGCTTTCGAGTGGGTGCCCGGCCGCCCGCCCATCGAGGGCGGCCAGTCGCAGCCAAACGGAAGAAACGACGAAAAGGTCGGAATCGACTGCGGCAAGGGGACTGGTACAAGGGCCGCGGACGGATAGTAGCATGGAGGCGATGCCCCCGAGCCGCCCGCTGCGCACGCCATGACCCTCGACCGCGAAGAGCTGCGCGACATCACCGCGCGCACGCTGGCGCACTACGCCGGCCGCGCCGAGGCGTTTCGCGAGGGCACGCGCGACCACGACGTCGGCCAGAACATCGCGGCGCTGCTCGACCGCCTCGACGGCACGCCGCCGTTCGCGATCCTCGACTTCGGCTGCGGGCCCGGGCGCGACCTCGCGGCGTTCACGCGCCTCGGGCACGAGGCGATCGGTCTCGACGCCGCACCGGCGTTCGTCGCGATGGCGCGCGCGTCGAGCGGTTGCGAGGTCTGGCAGCAGGATTTCCTCGCGCTCGACCTGCCGCCGGCGCGCTTCGACGGCATTTTCGCCAATGCATCGCTGTTCCACGTGCCGACGCAGGAGCTGCCGCGCGTGCTCGCGCAATTGCGCGAGACCTTGAAGCCGCGCGGCGTGCTGTTCAGCTCCAATCCGCACGGCGACGACGTCGAGGGTTTCAACGCCGGGCGCTATGGCGCATTCCACCGGCCCGCGACGTGGCAACGGTACCTGCGCGACGCCGGCTTCACCGAGCTCGATCACTACTACAGGCCCGCGGGGTTGCCGCGCGAGCAGCAGCCGTGGTTCGCCAGCGTCTGGCGCCGCCTGAACTGACGGCTGCGCGCATGCACAGGTGACGAGCCCCCACCGTCATCCCCGCGAACGCGGGGATCCAGCCTTCACGTTCCGGCCGGGCGATCGCGCGCCCCATCGCGGCGTCAGGACTGGATTCCCGCATGCGCGGGAATGACGAGAAATGGGCACGTCGACCACGCAAGCAGCGCCCTGCCGCGCGATCTAGCGGTCGTCGGCCATCGCCATCGCGCGCGCGAGCACCGGATCGCGGCCCGCGGCGTAGTCGGCGAACGTATACGGGACGTCGACGTCGGGCGCGAGGCTCGCTACGTGCGTCGGGTAGAGGTAGAGCACCCAGAAGCACCCGGGCTCGCCGAAGCACGACTTCGAATAGTCGTGCAGGCCCGTCGCGAAGCCGATGTCGAGCTTCGAGTTCGGCAGCACGATGTCGCCGCCTTCCGCCCAGATGCGCACCCGGTCGCCGGGGCCCTCGCCGACGACGGTGACGCGGCCCTGGCCGTGCTCGCGTGCGAGCGCGATGTTGACGTTGCCGGCCGAGAACGTCCACGCGCTCGTCAGCAGGTAGACGTGCTCGATCGACGGCGCGAGCGACGTCACGTGCTTCATCAGGCTTGCGGTCTTGGTGAAGTTGCCGCCCTGGTTGAAGCGCAGGTCGACGATCAGCGTGCGCGGATTCAGCGTCGCGACGTCACGCTTCACCCCGTCGACGAAAGGGGCGATTGCGTAGCCATTCTCGTCGTCATTCGACTTGAGCTCGGCATAGTACGTGCGGGATTCGGCGAGGTAGCGCGTGCGAAACGGCGTCGCGTAGTCGGTGAGGAACATCGGCAGCATCGCGTCGCGCGCGAGGTACGGCGTCCAGTCGGACAATTCGCCCGGGATCGGTTGCGGCGACAGGAAGCGGTCGCCGAACACGCGTGGCGACGACGGGTCGGGCGGATCGACGGGCAGCGTCGCCGAGCGGGTCGAGCCGTCGGGCATCGTGACGGTCCACGTGGCGGCATCGTCGCGCGCACCGAGGCCCGCCGCATGCAGGAGCTCGGGCAACTCGAGGAAATAGGTCGAGCTGTACTGGTCGTAGTGGGCGCGCGGGCCACCGGCGTAGACGAACATCGCGTCGACGATCGCGCCCACCGGCCGCCCGTCGATCGCATCGACGCGGCCGCCGAGAAGCGCCGCGCAGGCAGGGCGTGCGCGCAGGATCCGGTAGCCGTCGCTGAAGTGGTAGAGCCGGCACGGCACGCGGTGCAGGCCCCGCGCCATCGGGTTGCGAAAGACCTGCGAATGGCCGTTGTCCGCCAATGCAACCATCGCGAGGATGGCGAGGTCGAATTGCGGCGACGTGAGGCTTCCGGCGCGCGCTTCCGCCTTCGACCACAGCCCGAGCGCCTTGGCGCGCGCGGCGTCGCTGTACGCGCGGTCGAGATCGAAGTAGTGGCGGAAATAGGCGAGGTCCTGCCGTTGGGCCGATGCAAGGTCGCGTGGGGGCGGGCCCGACGGCGCGGGTGGCGTCGGATAGAAGATATGGAAACCGATACCGACGATCGCCGCGCCGATCGCCACCAGGATCGCGACGCACCCGCCGACCCACCACAGGATCGTACGCGTCCGGCGTGTCATCGCGAGGAAGTCGACGGCGGGGTCATCGGCGGTTGGATGCGGCCGATGATGCCGGCGGATTCAACCCGGCCTGCCGATCGCGGCGCGCGCCACCGCACGCCGGCTCGCGTATTGTGATGGCGCAAGGAAGCCCCCATCGTGCCCCCATGTCGCCCGTGACGTCGCTCAGGAAGCCCGTGTCCCTCGTCGCATTCGTGTTCGTCTCGCTGATGGTCGGCGGCCCGGTTCTCGCGCTCGCCGTCGGCGACGCTTCCCTCTCACGCGACTGGCGCACGGCCTCGCGCGCGTCGATCGGCCTCGCGCCCGACCCGGCCGCGCATCGCGAGCCGATCGTGCAGGTGTACGCAGCGCGTACCGTCGGCTGGCGCGGCGCATTCGCCGTGCACACCTGGCTCGCGGTGAAGCCCGAGGGCGGCGACCGCTACACGCGCTACGAGGTGATCGGCTGGCGCATCTACCGCGGCGGCGATTCGGCGGTGTCGGTCGGCATGGACCGCGCCGCCGATGGCGAATGGTTCGGCGCGCGCCCGGAGCTCCTGCGCGAGCTGCGTGGGGCGAAGGCGGCCGCGGTGATCGCTCGCCTGCCCGGCGTGATCGCTGCCTATCCCTATGCGGGCGAATACCGGGCATGGCCCGGCCCCAACAGCAACACGTTCATCGCCTGGATCGGCCGCGAGATGCCCGAGCTCGAGCTCGCGATGCCGTCGAACGCCATCGGCAAGGACTACGTGCCGATCACGCAGGCGATCGGCTGGGCGCCGAGCCACACCGGCGTGCAGGTATCGCTCTACGGCCTCGCCGGCGCGATCATCGGCCGCGACGAAGGACTCGAGATCAACGTGCTCGGGCTTGTGACCGGCGTCGACTTTCGGCATCCTGCGCTCAAGCTGCCCGGCATCGGGCGGCTCGGCGCGCCGGCCTGACGCGTCGATCACGGCAGTGGCGCGGGCGCGTTGACCCCGCGCCGGATCGGGGGGCGTGCGGATGGTGAAGCAGCGAACGCTGGGGCAGGGACTCGTCGTGTCGGCGATGGGCCTCGGTTGCATGGGGATGTCGGATTTCTACGGCGGCCGCGACGAGGCCGAGTCGATGGCCACGATCCATCGCGCGCTGGATCTCGGCGTCACGTTCCTCGATACCGCCGACATGTACGGCGCGGGCCGCAACGAGGAGCTCGTGGGGCGGGCGATCGCCGGCCGCCGCGACGGCCTCGTCATCGCCACCAAGTTCGGCAACGTGCGCAATCCCGACGGCACGTTCAAGGGCGTCAACGGTCGCCCCGACTACGTGCGCGCCTGTTGCGACGCGAGCCTCGCCCGCCTTCGCGTCGACGTCATCGATCTCTACTACCAGCACCGCGTCGACCCCGACACGCCGATCGAGGACACCGTGGGCGCGATGGCCGATTTGAAGCGCGAGGGCAAGATCCGCCACCTCGGGCTGTCGGAGGCGGCGGCGGCGACCATCCGCCGCGCGCACGCCGTGCATCCGATCACCGCGCTGCAGACCGAATACTCGCTGTGGACCCGCGACGTCGAGCGCGAGCTTTTGCCGACGGTGCGCGAGCTTCGCATCGGCTTCGTCGCGTACAGCCCGCTCGGCCGCGGCTTCCTCACTGGCGCGATCGCCGACATCGGCACGCTCGACGCCGACGACTACCGCCGGCACTCGCCCCGCTTCGAGGGCGACAATTTCACCAAGAACCTCGCGCTCGTCGACGCGATCCGCGCGATCGCCGACGCCAAGGGCTGCACGCCGGCGCAGCTCGCCATCGCCTGGGTGATGGCGCAGGGCGACGACATCGTGCCGATTCCCGGCACCAAGCGCCGCCGCTACCTCGAGGACAACCTCGGGGCCGCGGGCATCGCGCTCTCGCGCGACGATCTCGCGCGCATCGACCGCGCGCTGCCGCCCGGCGCGGCGTCGGGCGAGCGATACGGGCCCCACGCGCTGCGCGCCATCGGGCGCTGACCGCGACGCGATGGCACGCTCGGCGGGCGACGCGGGCTTCACGCTGCTCGAGGTCGTCGTGGCGGGCGCGATCGTCGCGATCCTCGCGGCACTCGCGGTCCCCGGCATGGTGAACGGCATCGTGCGCCGGCAGGTCGTCGACGCGATGCCGCTCGCCGACATCGCCAAGGCTGCCGTCGCCGGCAAATGGGCGGCGCTGCACGCGTTGCCGGGCGACAACGCCGGCGCCGGGCTGCCGCCCGCCGACAAGATCGTCGGCAACTACGTGCGCTCCGTCAGGATCGTCGACGGCGCGATCGACATCACGTTCGGCAACAGCGTGCACAAGTCGATCGACGGCAAAGTGCTGACGCTGCGGCCCGCCGTCGTGCTCGACGCGCCCGTCGTGCCGGTCGCCTGGATCTGCGCGAAGGCGCCGGTGCCCGGCGGCATGACGGCGGTCGGCACCGACCACACCGACCTGCCGGTCGGCGTGCTTCCCTACAATTGCCAGGCCGGCTGACGCTTGGGCCGGCGACCGCTTCCCACCCTCGGAGAGACCATGTTCGGCCCCTCGACCGGCGTGATCGCGCATGCGATCCAGCTCGCGATCGCCCCCGTGTTCCTGCTCGCCGGCATCGCCGGGCTCCTCAACGTGATGGCGACGCGGCTGTCGCGCGTCATCGACCGCGCGCGTGCGTTCGAGACCACGTGGCAGGCGCTCGACGAGGTCGCGCGCAAGCCGCGGCGCCGCGAGCTGCGCATCCTCGAGCGGCGGCGGCGGCTGTGCAGCTGGGCGATCAATTTCTGCACGACCGCGGCGCTCGTCATCTGCCTCGACATCGTCACGCTGTTCGCCGAGGAATACTTCGACCGCAACCTGCGGATGCTCGCGGGCGGCCTGTTCGTGCTGGCGCTGCTGTCGCTGATCTGCGGGCTGTCGTGCTTCCTGCGCGAGGTCTACATCGCCACCCACTCGACGACGCTCGACCCCGATCATTTCGGCGAGATCGGCCCATGAGCGGCCGAGGAGCGGCCCATCAGCGACGAATGAGCGGCCGATGATCTCGGAACGCTACCGCTTCATCTTCGTCCACATCAACAAGACCGGCGGCACCAGCATCGAGAAGGTGTTCGAGCCAACGGCCGACGCGCGCGACGTACGCCACAAGCACGCGTCGCTCGCCGACTACCGCAAGGAATATCCCCGCGCGTTCCGCGATTACTTCAAGTTCGCGTTCGTGCGCAATCCCTGGGACTGGCTGGTGTCGCGCTATCACTGGAGCCGCGACCGCCAGAAGCTCTTCGACTTCGAGTTCGCGGAGATGCTGCGGCGGATCGAGCGCGGGGTGCCGCTGTCCGCCGAGGCGCGCTGGCTCGAGACCGGCGCGCTGGTGCCGCAATCCCGCAAGCTCGCGGTGCGCGGCCGGATCGGCGTCGACTTCGTCGGCCGCTACGAGCACCTGCAGCGCGACTTCGACGCGGTGTGCGAGCGCATCGGCCATCCGCGCGTCGAGCTGCAGCACGTGTTCGCGAGCGAGCATCGCCGCTACACCGAGTACTACGACGACGCGGCACGGGACATCGTCGCGCGCGTCTACGCCGACGACATCCGCGCGTTCGGCTATCGCTTCGGCGACTGACGCGCGGGCCGCGCCGTGCTGCCGCGCACGACCAGCGCGAACGGCAGCTCCTGGAACGCGACGTACGGCCGGCTCTCGAGGCGCGCGATCACCTGCTCGCCGGCGGCGCGGCCGATGTCGACGATCGGTGTGCTGACACTCGTGAGCCCCGGCGTCTGCGTCGCGCCAAGGTCCGTGTTGTCGATGCCGGTGATCGAAAGGTCGTCGGGGATGCGCACGCCGCGGTCCCGGCAGGCGAGCATGCCGCCCACCGCGAACACGTCGTTGGTCGACACCACCGCCGTCGGCGGGTCGCCCAGTGCGAGGAGCTCGTGCATCATCGCCCGCGATGACGCAAGGTCGATCGCGCCGTAGCGCGCGTGGCGCTCGTCGAGCGCGAGGCCCGCCTGCGCGAGCGCCGCGCGGATGCCAAGGCCGCGCTCGGTCGAGCGGTCGTTGCCCGCGGTATGCGCGCTCAAAAGGCCGAAGCGGCGATGACCGAGGTCGATCAGGTGGCGCGTCGCCGCGAACGCCGCTGCGCGATTGTCGAAGCCGATGCTCGGGTGGCGACGCATCGGGTCGACGCCCCACGTCAGCACATACGGCCGGCCGTAGGCGTCGAGCAGCGCGAACAGGCGCGGATCGTGATGCAGGCCGACGAACACGAACGCATCGACGCCGTGGCCGATCAGCTGCTCGGTGACGCGCACCTCGGCGTCGAGGTCGTAGTGCTGCTCGGCCAGCACCAGCGAGTAGCCCTTGGCGTCGAGCACCGCCTGCAGCGCGCTTGTCGTGCGCGCGTAGAGCGCGTAGTCGACCGACGGCACGACGGCGCCGACCATCTGGCTGCGCCGGCTGCGCAGCGCGCGCGCCGCGCCGTGCGGCACGTAGCCGAGCTTGGCGACGGCGTCGTCGACGCTCGCGCGCGTCTTCGCATCGACGCGGTCGGGGAGGTTGATCGCGCGCGACACCGTCGCGGTCGACACGCCGGCGAGGCGCGCGACGTCCTTGGCACTCGGCCGCGCCCCCGGGCGCGTCACGCCCGCGTCACGGCGGCGCACCGGGTTCCGGCGTGTGCCCGCGGCCAGTCGTGGTACCCGCGATGATTTCGATTGCACGAGCGTGTCGAGGCGAGTGGCGCCAGCTGGTCTTATATGCCGAGCCTTGCCACGCGCGCAAGACGCTGGTAACGTGATGTAATCGAATACACGCCGCGAAGACCGCCGCGCGCTTGCGCGAAGGCGGCCCGTTCGACCGCCGCGACGAGCGCCAGGCTCGCCGGCTCGTCCCACCGATAGAGGAGAGACTTCGATGAGTGAGCGTTCCTTCGGCGGCCGCGGGCCGCGCAATCCGGGTCGTCGCGAGATCCTGCGGCAAGGTGCTGCGATGGGCGCGGCCGGGCTCGTCGGCTCGAGCTTGGCCGGCGCCGCGTTCGCGCAGGCCGACGACCTCGGCGCGTACAAGTCGGCGAAGATCAACTGGCGCCAGGCGGAAGGCGAGTCGATCACCGTCGCGCTCATCCCCGCGAGCTACTTCGACATCCTGATCGGGCTCGGCCCGCAGTTCGAGGCGCTCACCGGCATCAAGGTGCGCTTCGAGAAGATCCCGCCGGGGCAGATCCGCCAGAAGGCGATGCTCGACCTGTCGTCGAAGACGGCGACGTACGCGACGTCGGCGACCGACCCGATGTACTACCCGCTGTACGCGTCGAACAAGTGGGTCGACGACCTCGACCAGTACCTCGACGACAAGACGCTGACCGACGCCGCGTGGTTCAACGTCGACGACGTCATCAAGTCCTGGCGCGATTCGGCGTCGATCAACGGCAAGCTCTACGGCATGCCGTACGACGGCGAGGTCACGGTCCAGGTCTACCGCAAGGACCTGTACGCCGCGAAGGGCCTCAAGCCCGCCGACACCTACGACGAGTTCGTCAGCAACGCGAAGGCGCTGACCGACGCGTCCGCGCGCACCTATGGCGTCGCGCTGCGCGGCTTCGCGGGCGCCGGCCAGAACATGTACATCTACCCGTCGCTGTTCCGCGGCTTCGGCGGCACGTGGATCGAGGGCGGCAAGGTCGACGTCAACTCCAAGCCGGCGGTCGACGCGCTCGCCTGGTACGTCGACCTCTTGACGAAGTACGCGCCGCCCGCGGTGCGCAACTGGAACTGGCCGGACATCGCCGACGCCTTCTCGCAAGGCAACATCCCCTGCTACATCGACGCGAGCTCGTCGGCGACCGTGATCACCAATCCCGAGAAGTCCAAGGTGATCGGCAAGATCGCCTACGCGCGCTGGCCGAAGGGGCCGTCGGGCAAGCGGGTGACGTCGATCTGGAACTGGGGCTTCCCGATCAACGCCGCGGCGTCGCCGAAGCAGAAGAAGGCGGCGTGGCTGTTCATCACCTGGGCATGCTGCGCGGAGACGCAGATCCGCGGCTCGTGGAAATACGCGGGGGCGGGCAAGCGGTCCGGCGTCAACCGGCTGTCGCTGGTGCGCGCACCCGAGTTCGCCACGGCGATGCAATACGCGGGCGACAATTTCATCCCCGCGGTGCTCGAATCGCTCAACCAGGACACCGACGTCGACTGGCGCCCGCGCGTGCCGCAGTGGCCCGCCATCGGCGACACGATGGCGACCGCGATCCAGGCCGCGCTCGTCGGCCAGAAGAAGCCGAAGGAAGCGCTCGACGAGGCGCAGGCGCGCATCCAGCAGATCCTCAAGGGTTGACGTGGCGGAGGGCGATCCGTCATTCCCGCGAAAGCGGGAATCCGGCCTTGACGCTCGAGTGGAACACGCGGTACATGCACGTCGGCGTCACGTCTGGATCCCCGCTTGCGCGGGGATGACGTGCCCGCGGGCCTAGCGAATGGCGACAGGGGCGGCGGCGCGCTCGTTCGAGGCGCAGGAGCGGCGCTTCGCGCTGACGCTGGTCGCGCCGGCGCTCGTCCTGCTGCTCGTCACCACGACGGCGCCGCTCGTCTACCTGTTGTGGACGAGCCTCCATCGCCTCGACCTCGGCATGCCGTGGCTGTCGGGATTCGCGGGCCTCGGCAACTACGCGAAGATGGGGAGCGACCCGCGCTTCTGGAATTCGCTCGGGCTGACGGCGATCTACACGATCTCCACCGTCGTCGCGCAGGTCGTGCTCGGTCTCGGTGTCGCGCTCCTCGTGCTGCAGATTCCCAAAGGGCAGGGCTTGCTGCGCGTCGCGGCGATCCTGCCGATCGTGCTGGCGCCGGTCGTTGTCGGCCTCTTCTGGCGCACGCTCGTGCTCTCGCCGGACGTCGGGCTCGTCGACCTCGTCACGCGCACGCTCGGGCTCGGCAGCCACAACTGGCTCGGCGATCCGCAGCTCGCGCTGATCTCGGTGATCGCGATCCACACGTGGCAGTGGACGCCGTTCGCGTTCCTCGTGCTGCTCGCGAGCCTCGCGACGCTGCCGCCCGACATCTACGAGGCTGCGCGCCTCGACCGCGCCGGCGCGTGGCAGCGGTTCCGCCATATCACGCTGCCGCTGCTGCGGCCGGCGATCGTCGTTGTCGTCATCCTGCGGATGATGACCGCGCTGTCGGCTTTCGCGGCGATCTTCGCCGCCACCGGCGGCGGCCCGGGATCGGCGACCGAGATCCTCAACCTGTACGCCTATCGCACGTCGTTCTCCGAGCTCAACCTCGGCTACGGCGCGTCGCTCGCCGTCGTGCTGATGGCGATCACGCTGGCGATCTCGTACGTGATGTTCCGGCTGCGCAGGAGCCGTCGTTGATCGCTCGCGCGCCGGCGACACGGCGGGGGACGACGCGATGATCGTCGCCAAGCCGCATCCCATCCGCGCGATCGCCGTGCCGGTCCTGACGGGCGCCGCGCTCGCGATCTGGGCGTTTCCGGTGCTGTGGGCGCTCCTGACGTCGTTCAAGACCGAGCGCGACGTGCTCGCGTACCCGCCGTCGCTGATCTTCACGCCCACGCTCGCCAACTACCACGACGTGCTGTTCGGCGCGACGTCGATCGTCCCCAACCTGTGGTCGAGCGTCATCGTGGCGGTCGGCGCGACGTTCTTCACCGTCGTGTTCGCGGTGCCGGCGGCGTATGCACTTGCGCGACTGCGCTACCCGGCCAAGCGTGCGTCGGGCTTCTACGTGCTGGCCACGCAGATGCTGCCGCCCGTCGGCCTCATCATCCCGTACTACCTCGTGCTGCAGAGGGTCGGCGGCCTCGACACGTACTTCGGCCTCATCCTGATCGACCTCACGCTGACGCTGCCGTTCGCGATCTGGCTGATGGTCTCGTACTTCGAGGACGTGCCGCTCGAGATGGAGGAGGCGGCGCTGCTCGACCGCGCGGGCCGCTTTGGCGCGCTGTGGCACGTGATCCTGCCGCAGGTGCGCGGCGGCATCGCCGTCACGACGATCTTCGTGTTCCTCAACACGTGGAACGAGTTCCTGTTCGCCGTCGTCATCGGCGGCAACCGCGTGCGGCCGGTGACGGTCGCGATGTTCAACTTCATGTCGGTCGAGCAGACGCAGTGGGCGCGGCTCGCCGCGGGCGCGACGCTCGCGATGCTGCCGGTGATCCTGATCGGACTCTTCGCGCAGCGCCACATCGTCAAGGGCCTGACGGTGGGCGCGGTCAAGGGTGGAGGGCGGCGATGAGCGCCGACGCAACGACGCGTACGGGCCGCCCCGGCAACGCGAGCCGCGGCAGCATCCGCCTCGAGGGCATCGTCAAGCGCCACGGCGCGACCACCGTGCTGCACGACGTCGACTTGGCGATCGAGCCGGGCGAGTTCTTCGTGCTGCTGGGACCGTCCGGCTCCGGCAAGACGACGACGCTGCGCATCCTGGCCGGCCTCGAATCGGTGAGCGCAGGAAGCGTGACGATGGACGGGGAGGACGTCACGACGACGCCGCCCGGCGAGCGCGACGTGGCGATGGTGTTCCAGAGCTACGCGCTGTATCCGCACATGAGCGTCGCCGCCAACATCGGCTTCCCGCTCAGGATGGTGAAGGTGCCGGCCGCCGAGGTCGCGCGCGCCGTCGAGGCGGTGGCGACCAAGGTCGGCATCCAGCATCTCCTCGCGCGCACGCCGGGCCAGCTCTCGGGCGGCCAGCAGCAGCGCTGCGCGCTCGCGCGGGCGATCGTGCGCGAGCCGCGCCTCTTCCTGCTCGACGAGCCGCTGTCGAACCTCGACGCCAAGCTGCGGCTCGAGACGCGCCTCGAGCTCCATTCGCTGCAGCGCAACCTCGGCGTCACCACCGTCTACGTCACGCACGACCAGGAAGAGGCGATGACGCTCGCCGATCGCATCGCCGTGTTCATGGATGGCCGCATCGTGCAGGTCGGCACGCCGCGCGAGGTTTTCGCGACGCCGCAGACGCGCGCCGTCGCCGGCTTCATCGGCACGCCGCCGATGAACCTCCTCGAGGGCGTCTGGCAGGGCGACACCGTCACCGTCGCCGGCCACGCGTTCCCGGTCGGCGCCCACGCGGCTGCGCCGCGCGACGTGACGCTCGGCGTGCGCCCCGGCGACGTTCGCGTCGCCGACGGCGGGTTGCCGGCGCACGTCGAGCGCGTCGAGGATCTCGGCGACACGGCCGTCCTCAGCTACCGGGCGGCCGGCGCGCTCGTCAAGCAGAAGACCGACCGCACCGTGGTGCGCGACGGCGACGACGTCACGCTCGGCTTCGCGCCCGGCAGCGCGCACCTCTTCGATCGCACCACGGGCGCGCGCCTTTGACGCGCGCCCTCCACCCTGACGCCCGACGACAATGACCACGCAAAACAAGCCGAACGTTCTCCTGATCCTCAACGACGACATGGGCTATTCCGACCTCGGCTGCTATGGCGGCGAGGTGCGAACGCCCAACCTCGACCGGCTCGCCGCCGGGGGGCTGCGCTTCTCGCAGTTCTACAACACCGCGCGCTGCAGCCCGTCGCGGGCGTCGCTACTCACCGGCCTGCATCCGCATCAGACGGGAATCGGCATCCTCACCGAGCCCACGGGGCCGGAGGCCTACGCGGGCAACCTCAACAAGCGCTGCGTGACGATCGCCGAGGTGCTGAAGACCGCCGGCTACCGCACGTATCTCAGCGGCAAGTGGCACGTGACGTCGAGCATCACCGAGCCGAGCGACTCGTGGCCGCTGCAGCGCGGCTTCGACGCGTTCTACGGCACGATCATCGGCGCCGGCAGCTTCTACGACCCCAACACGCTGACGCGCGGCAACGACAACATCGAGCACGAGCCGAAGGAAGACCCGTCGTTCTTCTACACGGACGCGATCACGAGCCAGGCGGTCGACTACATCGACACGCACATGCGCGACCATGGCGACAAGCCGTTCTTCACCTACGTCGGCTTTACCGCACCCCACTGGCCGCTGCACGCGCGCGACGAGGACATCGCCAGGTACAAGGGCCGCTTCGACGAGGGCTGGGACACGCTGCGCGAGAAGCGCCTCGAGCGGCTGGTGCGCTCGGGCATCCTCGACAAGCAGTGGCAGCTCTCACCGCGCGATCCGACGCAGCCGCCATGGTCGGGCGCCGACGACAAGGCGTGGCTCGCGCGCTGCATGGAGGTGTACGCCGCGCAGATCGACCGCATGGACCAGGGCATCGGCCGCATCCTCGCCGCGCTCGAGCGCAACGGTATCGCCGACGACACGCTGATCGTGTTCCTCGCCGACAACGGCGCATGCGCCGAGGACATCCCGGACAACCTGCCGCAGGGCTTGTTGAGCGACAAGCTCGGCATCGCGCGCAACCGCACGCGCGACGGCCGGCCGGTGCGCTTCGGCAACGACGCCTCGATCATGCCGGGGCCGGAGGACACCTACCAGAGCTATGGCGTCGCCTGGGCGAACCTGTCGAACACGCCGTTTCGCCTCTACAAGCACTGGGTGCACGAGGGCGGCATCTCGACGCCGCTGATCTTCCATTGGCCGAAGGGCATCGCGGCGCGCAACGAGATCCGCCACAACCCGGGATACCTGCCGGACATCATGGCGACGCTGTGCGACATCTGCGGCGCGCAGTATCCGTCGCAGTTTCCCGGTCGCGACGTGCTGCCGCTCGAAGGGCGCTCGCTCAAGCCGGCGTTCACCGAGGACGGCGTGGTGCGTGGCCCGATGTTCTGGGAGCACGAGGGCAACTGCGCGATGCGCGATGGCCCATGGAAGCTCGTGCGCAAGCACCCGGGCGACTGGGAGCTCTACGACATGGAAGCCGACCGCACGGAGCTCCACGACCTCGCCGCGCGCGAGCCTGCGCGCGTCGCCGCGATGGCGAAGGCCTGGGACGCGTGGGCCGCGCGCTGCGGCGTGCTGGACCGGGACGAAGTGATCAAGGTGATGCGCGCCAAGGGATTCGAACGTCGCTTCTACTCGATCGAGGACGCGTAACGGTCGGACAGTCGCCCCAACCCGCCGCGTCTCGACCCGCCGTCATCCCCGCGAAGGCGGGGATGCAGCGCTTCGTCATTCCCGCGCATGCGGGAATCCAGCTCTGGCGCAGCAACCAGGAGCGCGCGATCGCCCCGCCGCAACGTCAAGGCTGGATCCCCGCCTTCGCGGGGATGACGGCGGGGGAGGCGCCGGGTAGCGCCACCGTCAAAGGCAAGCGCATCCGCCCGTGGCACACTCGCCACACGATGGGCTTCGACTACCGGACGCTGCGCCTGGCGGCACGCGCGATCCGCAAGGGCGCGCACAAGGCGCATCTCGGCGGCGGCGCCGCGCACTTCGCGGAGCGCGGCGAGTTCCAGCTCGCGCTGCTGCGCCAGCTCGGCCTCGAGCGCGGCCACCGTCTCCTCGACGTCGGCTGCGGCCCGCTGCGCGGCGGCCTGCCCCTGATCCGCTTCCTCGCGCCCGGCCGCTACCGAGGCGTCGATGCCAACGCGTCGCTCGTCGAGGCGGCGCACCACGAGCTGGGCGAGGCGGGTCTCGCCGACGTGCGCCCGCGCGTGACGCTGCTCGCCGACTTCGAATTCGCAACGCTCGCCGAGCGCTTCGACTTCGTCCTGCTGTTCTCGGTGCTCAACCACTGCACGCCGGACGAGCGTGCGCACTTTTTCGCCAACGTGCCGGACGTGATGGCCGACGGCGCCCGCATCGTGGTCAGCCACGCGGACTGGTTGGTGCCCGGCGATCCGACGCGCGCCGGGCTCGAGTGCACCACGCGGATCGAGCGCGCGTCCGACCTGCCGCCGCCGCTCGATCCCGCGCGCTGGAGCTTTCCGCAAGGGCGGGGCGGTCCGTTGCCGATCGTCGTGCTGCGCGCCGCGGCCTGACGTCACGGAACGTGCGCTCACGGACACCACGCCGATGAGCGCGCGCGCCGACCTCGTCGTCGCGCGGCCCGAAGGGCTGTACTGCCCGGCCGGCGATTTCCACATCGATCCGTGGCGGCCGGTGACGCGCGCGGTGATCACGCACGCGCACGGCGACCACGCGCGACCCGGCTCGCAGCGCTACATCGCGACTACGGCGAGCGAGGCGGTGCTGCGCACGCGCTTGGGCGACATCGACCTCGCGACGCTCGCCTATGGCGAGTCGATCCGCATCGGCGACGTCGACGTTTCGCTGCATCCGGCGGGCCACGTGCTCGGCTCGGCGCAGGTGCGCATCGCGCGCGGCGGCGAGGTGTGGGTCGCGTCGGGCGACTACAAGACCGACGCCGACCCGACCTGCGTGCCGTTCGAGCCGGTGCGCTGTGACACGTTCATCACCGAGTCGACGTTCGGGTTGCCGATCTATCGCTGGACGCCGCCCGCCGAGGTGTTCGCCGACATCGCGCAGTGGTGGCGCGGCAACGCCGCGGCATCGCGCGTGAGCCTCGTGTACGCCTACGCCTTCGGCAAGGCCCAGCGCATTCTCGCCGGCCTCGCGGCAGCCGGCGCGACCGACGTCGGGCCGATCGTCTGCCACGGCGCCGTCGAGGTGCTGAACGACGCGTACCGGCGCTCGAACGTCGGATTGCCGGCGACGCTGCGTGTCGACGACGTCGACCCGGCGTCGCTACGGCATGCGCTGGTGCTGGCGCCGCCGTCCGCCGCCGGCACGCCGTGGCTCAGGCGATTCGGCGACGTCAGCGACGCGTTCGCGTCGGGATGGATGCGCCTGCGCGGCGCACGGCGGCGGCGCGCGCTCGACCGCGGCTTCGTGCTCTCCGACCATGCCGACTGGCCGGGCCTCAACGCCGCGATCGAGTCGACCGGCGCATCGCGCGTGATCGTCACGCACGGCAACGTGCCGGTGATGGTGCGCTGGCTCGCCGAGCGCGGTCTCGAGGCGTCGTCGTTCGCGACCGAATACGACGAGGACGCCGCGGAGGCGGGCGCGTGAAGGCGTTCGCGCGGCTATACGTCGGGCTCGACGCGACGACGTCGACCACCGGCAAGCTCGACGCGCTGGCGCGCTACTACGCGGCGGCGGCGCCCGCGGACGCCGCGTGGGCGACGTACTTCCTCGCCGGCGGCCGTCCGCGCCAGGCGGTGCCGTCGCGGCTGCTGCGCGAATGCGCGATCGAGGCGTCCGGACTGCCACCGTGGCTCTTCGAGGAGTGTTACCAGGCGGTCGGCGATTTCGCGGAGACCGTCGCGCACGTGCTGCCGCCGCCGGCGCACGAATCGGACATCGGCCTCGCCGAGTGGGTGCAGCGCCTCGCCGCGCTGCGCGGCGCCGATCCCGCGGTCGTGCGCGCGCGCCTGTTCGATTACTGGGACACGCTCGACTGGAGCGGCCGCTTCCTCGTGATGAAGCTCATCGGCGGCGGCTTTCGCGTCGGTGTGTCGAAGCTCCTCGTCACGCGCGCGCTGGCGGCGCATGCCGGCATCGACGCCAAGACCGTCGCGCAACGCCTGATCGGCTACACGCACCTCGCGGCGGCGCCCGACGCCGAGGCGTTCGCGGCGCTGGTCGCCCCGGAGGATGCGACGGCACTCGCCAATCCCGGCCACCCCTATCCGTTCTTCCTCGCGCAGCAGCTCAACGCGCCGCCCGCGTCGCTCGGCGATACCGCCGATTGGCTGGTCGAATGGAAGTGGGACGGCATTCGCGCGCAGCTCGTCGCGCGCGACGGCGAGGCGTGGCTGTGGTCGCGCGGTGAGGATCTCGTCACGGATCGATTTCCGGAGCTGCACGCGCTGGGGCTCGCGCTGCCGCGCGGCACGGTGATCGACGGCGAGGTCGTCGTCTGGCGCGACGGCCGCGTGCAGCCGTTCGCGGAGCTGCAGACGCGCATCGGCCGCAAGAACCTGACGCCGAAATTCCTCGCCGAACGTCCGGTGGCGCTCGTTGCGTACGACCTCCTCGAGGCGGACGGCGTCGACCAGCGCGCGCGTCCGCAGGTCGAGCGTCGCGCGGCGCTGGAAGCGTTGGTGACCGGCGTCGATCATCCGGCGCTCGAGCTCTCGCTTCTCGTCGAGCGGCCGTCGTGGGACGCCTACGCGGCGCTGCGCGAGGAATCGCGTGCGCGCGGCGTCGAGGGCTTCATGCTGAAGCGCCGCGACGCGCGCTACGGCGTCGGCCGCACCAAGGCCGACGGCGCGTGGTGGAAATGGAAGATCGACCCGATGACGGTCGATGCGGTGCTCGTCTACGCGCAGCGCGGCCACGGCCGGCGCGCGAGCCTCTATACCGACTACACGTTCGCGGTGTGGGCGGACGACGCCGAGGGGCGGCGGCTCGTGCCGTTCGCCAAGGCGTACTCGGGCCTCACCGACGACGAGATCGCCAAGGTCGACGCGATCGTGCGGCGCACGACCGTCGAGAAGTTCGGGCCCGTGCGCAGCGTGACGCCGACGCTGGTGTTCGAGCTCGGTTTCGAGGCGATCCAGCGCTCGCCGCGCCACAAGTCCGGCATCGCCGTGCGCTTTCCGCGCATCCTGCGCTGGCGGATCGACAAGCCGGTCGACGAGGCCGATACGCTCGATACGCTGGCCTCGCTGTTGCCGGGCGGCTGGGAGTAGGATGCGCGTGCACCGCCGGGCGCGGCCATGCGCCGGCGGCCGTGATCCGGATCGGCGCGCGCGACGCCGCGCGCGAGCGCCGGCATCGCCGGCACACAGGGTCGGGGAGGCCTCATGTCGGAGCACCAGCAGCGCGTGTCGTCGCCGTCGACGAGCCGCGCGAGCGCGTCGCCAGCCATCGCGGCGACAGCGATCGAGCCCATCGCCATCGCCCAGGTCGTCGTGCGCAACGCCGTGCCGATCGTCGGCATTCTCGTCTTCGGCTGGAAGGCGTTCAACGTGCTGGCACTCTATTTCGTCGACACGATGATGGTGCTCGCGGCACTGTGCGCCGTCGTCGCCTGCGGCCTGACGTTCGTCGACAGGGACAGCGTCGCGGGGCGCGCCAACAGCGAGGCGGGCTTCATCGGTGCGGGCATCTTCATCGCCGCGTTCATCGCCATTCCGCTGGGCGTGCCGCTCGTGTTCATGGCGAACGGCGACATGGGCACGATCAAGGCGACGCTCGGCGACCGCTCGTTCTACGTCGGCGCGGCGATCCAGGCGGCGTTCGCGCTGTGGACCTACATCGGCCTGCGCCGCGCGCTCGGCGCGGGCGCGACCCTCGAGACGCTGCGCATCAAGCGCCGCTTTGCGCTCACGTTCCTGCGCTGGATTGCGGTCCTCGCGGTCGTCTACACCGGGATCGGCCGGCTGTTCGGGCATTACGCGCCGTTCGCGTTCGTCGTCGTGTACGTCGCGGTGACGATCTTCGCGGAAATCGCGCCCGATCGCTTCCTGCGGGCGATGCCCGGTGGCGCGGAGGATGCCGATGCACCCGCAGGCGCCGCGACGCGTCGCGACGCCCGGCGCGTAAAATGACCGGCGCGCGCGGGTGGAAGGGCAATCTCGCCTGCCGCGCGCCCACTTCCACCTCCTTCGGATAATCCATGGCCATCTCGATGTACCAGGTGAGCGTTCCGCGCTTCATCCACACGCTGGGCAACCTCTCGAAGATCTTCGACAAGGCGGAAGCGTACGCTGAGCAGAAGAAGCTCGACCCGTCGGTGCTTCCCAACGCGCGGCTCTATCCCGACATGCTGCCGCTGACCGCGCAGGTGCAGATCGCCTGCGACGCCG
This sequence comes from Burkholderiales bacterium, assembly GCA_025935675.1. Classification (GTDB taxonomy): domain Bacteria; phylum Pseudomonadota; class Gammaproteobacteria; order Burkholderiales; family Casimicrobiaceae; genus VBCG01. The sequence continues at coordinate 7,353 of JAICUU010000010.1, read as the reverse complement.
CCAAGGGCGCCGCCGCGCGGCTCGCCGGCATCCCCATCCCGGCGTTCGAGGACGACGAGAAGACGATCGCCGACCTCAAGGCGCGCATCGACAAGACGGTGAAGTTCCTCGAGACGCTGAAGCCCGCGCAGATCGACGGCAGCGAGGACAAGGAGCTGGTCATCAAGGTCGGCGGCAAGGACACGCCCTACAAGGGCATGACGTTCCTGCTCGGCCGCTCGATCCCGAACTTCTACTTCCACGTCACCACCGCGTACGACATCCTGCGTCACAACGGGGTCGACGTCGGCAAGCGCGACTACATCGGGACCGTCTGATCGCCGTCAGGCCGCGGCGGCGCGAGTTGCGCGCGCCGCGGCACGACGACCAGCGCGATGCCGCCGAGGATGGCGACCGACGCGAGCGCAAGCCGCAGCGTCGGCGCCTCGCCGAGCAGTGCGATGCCGCCGAGCGCCGCGATCACGGGCACGCTCAACTGCGACACGGCGGCACGCGTCACGTCGAGGTCGCGCAGCGCCGCGTACCAGATCGCGTAGCCCACGCCCGAGGTCAGTGCGCCGGACAGGACGGCGTCGACGACGCCGGCTCGATCGAGATCGAGATGCGAGATCGTCGCGAGGCTTGCCAGCGCGGCGAACGCGGCGGCGCGCGCGAAGTTGCCGGCGTTGACGGCGAGCGGCTCGCCGGCGCCCTTGCCGAGTACCGTGTACGCGCCCCAGGCGATGCCGGCCGCGATCATCAACGCACTGGCGGTGAGCGGCGGGGCGGCGAGGCCTGGCAGCATCAGCCCGACGAGACCGGCGAGCGCGACCACGAAGCCGATGGCCTGCGGCGCGCTGAAGCGCTCGCCGCGCCATCGCCCGTACGCGATCATCGTCACCTGCACGGCGCCGAACAGGACCAGGGCGCCGGTCGCGGCGGTCAGCGAGGCGTAGGCGAACGAGAACGCGATCGCGTACACGGCGAGCGCGAGCGCCGACGTCCACGAGCCGGCGCGCGGCAACGCCCGATCGCGCAGCCCGACGATGAGCAATAGCGCGATCGCGCCCGAGACGATGCGCAGCGTCGCGAAGCTGGCGGGGTCGATCGCCGTCGCCGTGAGCGCATGGCGGCACAAGAGCGAGTTGCCGGCGAATGCCAGCATCGCCAGCGCGGTGAACAGGACGAGGCGCACGCGCGAAGTGTAGCAACCGGCTCGCGAACACGGGCATTGCGTGCGGCGGCACCGTTCGGCATAGTGGAATCAATGTCGCCCCGAGCCTGTTCGCGCGGACACCGCCGCGACAACGGCCCGCGGCACCCGACGAGGAGTCCTACATGAAATGGCTGACGATGACCGCGGCGCTGGTGCTCGCGACGGGCGCGATGCCCTCGACCGCGGCGCTGAAGGCCGGCGACCTGGCGCCCGACTTCACCGCGCAGGCGTCACTCGGCGGCAAGGTGTTCGCCTTCTCGCTGGCCGACGCGCTCAAGAAGGGCCCGGTCGTGCTGTATTTCTACCCGGCGGCGTTCACCGAAGGCTGCACGATCGAGGCGCACGATTTCGCAGACGCCACCGATGAATACCACAAGCTCGGCGCGACGGTGATCGGCGTGTCGCACGACGGCATCGAGAAACTCAACCGCTTCTCGGTGAGCGAGTGCCGCAGCAAGTTCGCGGTCGCCGCCGACGAGGACCAGCACATCATGAAGGCCTACGACGCGGTGCTAAAGCTCGCGCCGAAATACGCGAACCGCACGTCGTACGTGATCGCGCCCAACGGCCGCATCCTCTACGAGTACACCTCGCTCGACCCCGACCGCCACGTCGCCAACACGCTCGCCGCGCTTCGGAAGTGGTCGGCCGCGAAGCGCTGACCCGGCCGACCGGCGATCAACACGCACTGACGACCAACCCGGCTGCGGCGGCATCCCGCCGTACGCGTCCGGGATCACCGCCTCGACGCGCCGGTTCAGCTGCCGGCCCGTCGCATCGGCGTTGCTCGCAACGGCGTTGGACATTCCAAAGCGATTGGGCGAGCGTCAGGCGCCGATCAGCGCAAGCGCGATCTCGCGGCGGTGCGGCCGGCGGCGGTGCTCGAACACGAAAAGGCCTTGCCAGGTGCCCAAGGCAAGCGCGCCGCCGGCGAGGGGAATCGACATGCTGACGCCGGTGAGCGCCATGCGCAGGTGCGCGGGCATATCGTCCGGACCTTCGTCGTCGTGCGCGTAGGCCGTGTCGCTCTCGGGCGCGAGGCGGGCGAAGAACGCCGCGGTGTCCTCGAGCACGGCCGGCGCGGCGTTCTCCTGGATCAGCAGCGACGCCGAGGTATGGCGACAGAATGCGGTGAGCACGCCGTCGCGGATCGGCTGCGCCGCGAGCCAGTCGCGCACGCGCGGCGTGATCTCGACGAGGCCGAGGCCACGCGTGTCGACGACGATCGTCGTCGCGGCCTGCTTCAGCATCGCCGGTGCATCATCAGCCGGCCGCCTGCATATGTCGATGCAGCCACGCGAGCGCTTCGTCCTCGTCGGCGTAGACGTCGGCGACGAGCCCGAAATGCTCCGCGACCGTGATGCCGAATTTCTGCGGATGGATCTTGTCGGCGTGGATCACCAGCGCCACCGTGACCATGCCGCTCGCGGTTTCCGCCCAGTCCTCGACCGCGAGGAAACGGTCGACCAGCGTCGGCTGGGATATGCCGGTCATGCCGGTCGCGTTGGCGAGCAGCCAGCGCGCACCCAACGCGCGGCAGTCGTCGATCGCGTCACGGATGGCTTCGACGGCGCTGACGAGCGTGAACGGCCCCACTGGGCGGAACAAGCGGATGCCATCGCGCGACGTGCATGGATCGTCCATCGTCAGGTACAGGTCATGCCGGCGGCGGCATCCTTCTGCGGGAGCGCCAGGTCGAAGTCGAGCACGAAGGTCGTTTTGCCCTTGTGGCCACTGATGCGACCGGCCAGCACGCCGCCAGGCTTGAGCTCACCGGCCAGCTTCTCGACCTTGAATTCCGCGGGCGCGAGGCTCCACTGCACGCCATCGAGCGGCGACTTCGCATGGTTGGTGTTGAGGTCGATCGCCTTCACTGCGGCGGCGCTCGCGACGTCCTTGCCGCCGCCCGGGCAGAACATCACCTGCAGGAGCGTACGCTGTTTTCCACCCGGATCGGCCTTTGCGTACGCCGACAACTGGAAGCCGTCGACCTCGTCGGCGGCGATCGGCTGCTCGTTGAACCAGATCGCCACGCTGTGCTGGTCGCCGTAGAGCGCGACGGCGCAATGCGTGGCGGTGAAGGCGTCGCCTTCGAGCGCCCCCTTGGCCGAGCACGAATCGTTGTGCGCGACTGCGGGCGTTGCCGCGGCTGCGCCACCCCAGCCCGACGTCGCGCCGGTGCCTTTCGGCGATGCGGAGGCGAGACGCGTGGGCATCGCGTCGCCGACCTTCCACGCATCGGCCGTCGCCTGCGCATCGCGGCGCTGCGCGGGCGAGAGCGTCTTGCCGATGTCGTCGCGATGCGCGGCGCCATCGTCGCTGCCGTTGCGGGCGGCGATCGCGTAGTTGGCGTAGGCGAGCAGCGGATCCTTGTCGACGCCCTGGCCGTTCTCGTACGCGACGCCGAGCTTGAACTGCGAGATCGCGAGCCCCTGCGCGGCCGACTTGCGCCACCATGCGACGGCCTCCTCGTTGCTCTGCGGCGCCCCATCGCCCTTGGCGATCATCAGGCCGAGGTTGAACTGCGCGGTCGCATTGCCGAGGTCGGCGGCCTTGCGGAACCAGGCGATCGCCTTCGCATCGTCGCGAGCGACGCCTTCACCCGACGAGTACAGGTAGCCGAGCTCCTGCTGCGCGCCGGTGTGCCCCTGGTTGGCGCCCTTGGTGAGCCACGCGACGCCCTTGGCCACGTCCTGCGGGTAGCCCTTGCCGAATTCGTACATCAGGCCGATCCGATATTGCGCCTCGGCGTTGCCCTTGTCGGCGAGCGGGCGCAGCTCCTTCACGGCGCGCGCGAAGTCGTTGCGGCGCAACGCGTCGAGTCCGTCGTCGAGCGTCGCGCGCGCCGGCAGCGCGACGGCGAGGGCGGTGACGGCGACGAGCGCAAGCCGGCGCAGGCTCATGGCGAACCTCCTTGGCGGACGACGGACGGGGGCGCCAGCCTTCACGGCAACGCCGATTCCACGAGCGCGACGACGAGCCACGCGACCATCGCGATGACCGAGGCGAGGAACCAGCGCACCGTCTGCCCGTATTCCTTCGGGTCGTCGTCGGCGAGCCGCAGCGCGCGAAACAGCGTGACGAGCTGCAGCGCGATCGACACGAGGGCGATGCCCGCGGGCACGATCGAATGCCACGTCCAGTCGCCCGGCGCCTCGAAGCCCCAGTAGCGCAGGAAGGCGAACGCGAAACCGAGCAGCACGGTGATCGCGGTGATGAGCCCCTGGCGGAACCCGAGGGGGATGGAAGGCGTCGCCGGATGGGCCTGCGGCGGGGCGGCCAGCGGCGCGATCGAGGTCTTCGGCCGGGCCATCGCTCAGCCCGCCAGGAACGCGAGGTCACCGCCGTTCTCGGCGATGTGCACATCGGCGATCCAGTTGCGCCGGCGCCGCGCGAGGCGTGACTCCAGCGTCTCGCCATCGAAGCTCGCGCCCGAGCGCACGAGCCACGCGGGATCGGCGTCCTCGAGGGCATTCACGTTGACGACCGCGTACCTGCGGCCGTCGATGTCGCTGGTGACGATCGGCACGCTGCCGCAGGTGGCGCACACGTGGAACGTCGCGGTGCCGGTGCCGAACGCGTACTTCGACACCTCCGACGCGTCACGGATGACCACGTCGAGCCGCGAGCGCGGATTGGACGTCCACACGCCGCCGTGCTTGACGCAGAACGTGCAGCTGCAGGCGCGCGCCGGGATCGACGGCGGATCGCCATCCCAGGTCAGCTCGAACGCGATGTTGCCGCAGTGGCAGCGGCCGTGAAGGCGCATGCGATGTCCCGGACGGCCGGGCGGAGGCCGGCCGAGCGCGCATCATCGCGTATGCCGCCCGCGAGCGCCAGCGTCGCATTGCCGCGGCGCCGGTGCGCATGGGCGCGCCGCCATCTGCGCCTTGCCGGCGGGGGCGCCGTAACGAGCGCGCGCCGAAGCGCTACATCGGCGGCTTGACGTTGCCGTACGCGTAGTGCGTGATGAAATGCATGTTGGCGTCGCCCTTGATCGTCGCGTCGACCTGTACGGCGACGCCGTCGCTGCGGGAGATCGCGATCGTGCTCTCGCCTGTCGTGGAATCGTTGACGGTTTGCGTCTTGTACAGAGTGACCGGCGCGCCGTCGACCGTGGAGTCGCCGATGCGCTGGCAGCGGTACTCCTTGGCATCCTTGAGGTTCTCGTGCTGCTGCTCGATGACCTGCTGCACGCTCATCGGGCTCTTGCGCCATGTGCCCCTGATCTGCACGTAGTTGACGCCGCCGGCAGTCACGCCCTGGATGGTCGTGCCGTCACGCACGGTCGAGGCCGTGTGATCGGCGCGCATGGTCTTTTCCATCGCGGCCCACACGGGTTTGCAATCCCCGGTGAGCTCGGCGGCGCCGGCGGTGGCGCTGGTCACGGCCAGTGCGGCGAAGAGCAACGGTCTGATCGGCATGCGCGTCTCCTTTCGGCAGTACGCGCGGCGCGCAGCGGGCCGGACGGTGCGAGCGCGCGACGCGGAGGAAACGAGCATTGTGCGCGCACTGCAGCGCCCGTCAACGCGCGCGGTACCGCAGGACGCGACGTGCCGAATATTCACGCGCACCAACAAGAGCGGCGCGACCCTTGCGAGTCGCGCCGCCGAAGCCTGCGTGCCGATCACCGACCGGCGCGGGGCAGGGGACTATTGCATGCCGTAATAGTCGTTGATGCGACCCGTGTAGGTAACGTCGTAGTCCGGGATGCGGTCTTCCGGATACTTCGGCGCCGCCTCGAGCTTGGTCTTGTCGATCGGCACGCGGTAGCCGTCGAGCGACGTGTCGTACTTCAGCATGCTCCACGGAATCGGGTAGCGATCCGTGCCCATGCCGAGGAACCCGCCGAACTCCATCACCGCGTACTGCACCTTGCCCGACACCTTGTCGATCATCAGGTCGTCGATCGATCCGAGCTTGTCGCCCGCGTTGTTGTAAACCGACGTGCCTTCGACGCGTTCCGACGAAATGACGCTTTGATTCATGGCCTGATTCCCTCCATGCCTTGGTTGCGATCCCGCGGGATCGGGACGGTCCGGACGCGACCGGCCGGACGAATCGCCATTGGACGCGAACCGCGCACTCGTCGAAGCCGGCGGCAGGCTGCAATCGCTGTCGGACATCGGATGTCGGACGCACCGTTTCGCCCGTGCCGACCGGCGCCGACATCGCGCGCGCCGCAGCGAAAGACCACGTCGCGTCGGCCAAATGCCGATAGCGGATTCGGCGCTCCGACCTCGTCGCGCTCCATGTTTGTCCGGTGCTTGCCACGACACATGCGCGCTACGATGGGATCCACGCTCAACCGACGTGAAGGAGATTCCATGAAAGCGACTTTCAAGCATGCAATGATCGCGGGCGCCGTGGCGCTGGCGATGGGAACGGCCGGCGCGTGTTTGGCCGATGACTCGACCAACAGCAAGACGACGCAGAACCAGCCGGCTGCGGCGAGCAACACCGCGGGCAACTCGGCGACGGCGAACAGCACGACGCCCGCCAAGCCGCTCACCGGCAAGGAGAAGGCGACCGCCATCGGCGCGGGCACGGGCGCGTTGGCTGGTGCGGCCGTGGGCGGGCCGGTCGGCGCAGTGGTCGGCGCGGGGGTCGGCGCGGTGGTTGGCCATCAGGGAACCGATGCCAACGGTCGCGTTACCAAGACGGCCTCGAACGATTCGCACATGATGTCCAGGAGTGACGACCAGGTGCGCCGCGTGCAATCGGCGCTCAACGAGCAGGGATACAACGTCCAGGTGGACGGCGTGATGGGCCCGCAGACCGAAAGCGCGCTGAAGAGCTGGCAGGCCAAGAACGGCCTCGAGCAGACCGGCACGCTCGACTCCGCGACACTCGACAAGCTCGCGATCAGCTGATCGGAACCCCGTGCCGGGGATACCCGGCATCGGCTCGAAACGCCGCCGCCTCGCTGAGGCGGCGGCGTTTTTTGTCGCACCAAGCAGCGTGAGGTGGGCGGGCTGACGCACACATGCGTGTCATCAGCCAGGGGCATGGCCGCCTTCGTCGTGCGGGGGACATTGGGCGAGGGGTATGTCTGCCTCGCGTCGTGCGCGTGTCATTGGGCGAGGGGTATGTCTGCCTCGCGTCGTGCGCGTGTCATCGGGCGAGGGGTATGCCCGCCTTCGCTTCATACAGCAGGC
>JAICUU010000302.1 GCA_025935675.1 Burkholderiales bacterium | reverse complement strand
TGCGGCGCGAGCACGAACGTCTCGAAGAACCACGTGGTATGCGCGAGATGCCACTTGACCGGACTCGCGTCGGCCATCGACTGCAGCGCGGCGTCCTCGGCGGACAAGGGTGCCGCGAGCGCCTCGGTCGCTGCGCGCACCTTGGCGTAGGCGGTGTCGAGCGCGGCGTCGCGACGCGGCGCGGCGAGGGTCGAAAGGGATTTCATCGTCGTATCGGAGGATCGCGAACGACCACCGTACCCGTCCATCGCTGGTGCGTCTGTCGGCGGGTCACCGTCATTCGCGAACGTCGATGTGCGGCAGGCCGGCGTCGACGCGGCCGATGATCGACGCATCGGCGAACCCCTCGGCGCGGAAGCGCGCGATGACGGCATCGGCGGCGGCGGGCGCGACGGCGGCGAGGAGGCCCCCCGACGTCTGCGGATCGGTCAATACCGCCTGCGCGGCGGCCGGCAGCGTCGCCGCCAGCGTGACCTCGTCGCCGTAGCCCGCGAAGTTGCGCGCGGACGCGCCGGTGACATGGCCCGCGGCGGCGAGACGCAGCACGTCGGGCGCGAGCGGGATCGACTTCCAGTCGAGCGTGGCGCGAACGTCCGACCCGCGACAGATCTCGAGCAAATGCCCGAGGAGGCCGAAGCCGGTGACGTCGGTCAACGCATGGACGTCGTCCATCGCGCCGAGCGCGATGCCGGGCGTGTTGAGCATCGTCGCGGTGTCGACCATCGCGCGATACGCGCCTGGCGGCAGCGCGTTCTTCTTGAGCGCTGCGCCGTAGATGCCGACGCCGAGCGGCTTGCCGAGGATGAGCGCGTCGCCGTCGCGCGCGCCGACGTTGCGCTTGATGCGCGCGGGATCGACGATGCCGATGACGGCGAGGCCGTAGATCGGCTCGACCGAATCGATCGTGTGGCCGCCCGCGATCGCGATACCGGCGCGCCGGCACGTCGCTTCGCCACCGGCGAGGATCGCGCGAATCGTGTCGGGCGCGAGCTTGCCGACCGGCATCGCGACCAGCGCGAGCGCGAACAGCGGGGTCGCGCCCATCGCGTAGACATCTGAGATCGCGTTCGTTGCGGCGATCGCGCCGAAATCATGCGGATCGTCGACGATCGGCATGAAGAAATCGGTCGTCGCGACGATCGCCTGCGTGGCGGACAGGCGATAGACGGCGGCATCGTCGCTGGTCTCGATGCCGACGAGGAGATTGTCGGGAACGAGCGCGGGCGCCGCACGCGCGAGGAGATCGCGCAGCACGCCCGGCGCGATCTTGCAGCCGCAGCCGCCGCCGTGCGACAGCGAGGTAAGGCGCGGCGCGGCGTCGCGCGGCGGCGCGACGTCGGCGAGGGTCGTGGCGGTATCGTCCGGCACGGGCATGAAAATCGGCATCGTGGCTGCGCGTTGCGCGTCGGACCTCGGATTTTACGCCGCGGTCGATCGGGCCCGACCCCGTCCGTAAACCGCGTGGTGCGGCGCACAATCGGCATCGCGTTGCGCAAACTCGACACCCGCGAGCGCCCACGCGTCGACCTCGCTTCACAGCACTGCCGCGTTCGGCGTAGCATCCCGGCCAGCGACCAGGGCGAGACAGTGTCCGGCACGGGCCGGAACCATCGGGTGCGGCGGCGATCAGACGAGCGCCGGACGTGCGCATGACGCCTTCGGCGCGTGTGGAAGCGAAGCCGGAGGATCATTGGAAGCCACGGACATCAAGGCACCCGCGTATTTCCACAAGGTCGTCGATTGCCAATGGGCGTGCCCCGCGCATACGCCCGTTCCCGAGTACATCCGGCTGATCGCCGCCGGCCGATACAGCGACGCGTACCTCGTCAACTGGGAGTCGAACGTCTTCCCGGGCATCCTCGGCCGCACCTGCGACCGCCCGTGCGAGCCCGCCTGCCGCCGCGGTCGCGTCGAGGAAGGCGCGCCGGGGCGCGCGCAGGGCACGAAGCCCGAGCCCGTGGCGATCTGCCGCCTGAAGCGCGTCGCCGCGGACTTCAAGGACGACGAGATCGCCACGCGCATGCCCGGCAAGGCGGCGCAGCGCAACGGCAAGCGCGTCGCGCTCGTCGGCGCAGGGCCGGCGTCGCTGACGGTGGCGCGGGACCTCGCGCCGCTCGGCTATACGTGCGTGGTGTTCGACCAGGATCCGCGCGCCGGCGGCATGATGCGCTCGCAGATCCCGAAGTTCCGGCTGCCGGACACCGTCATCGACGAGGAGTGCGGCTACATCCTCGACATGGGCGTCGAGTTCCGCGGCGGCGAGCGCATCGCGTCGATGCGCGCGCTGCTCGAGCAGGGCTTCGACGCGGTGTTCGTCGGCAGCGGTGCGCCGCGCGGCCGCGACCTCGACGTGCCGGGGCGCCGCGAGGCGGCGAAGCACATCCACATCGGCATCGACTGGCTTGCCTCGGTGTCGTTCGGCCATACCGACAAGATCGGCCGGCGCGTCGTCGTGCTGGGCGGCGGCAACACCGCGATGGACTGCTGCCGCAGCGCGCGGCGCCTGGGCGGCGAGGACGTGCAGGTCGTCGTGCGCTCGGGGTTCGACGAGATGAAGGCGTCGCCGTGGGAGAAGGAAGACGCGATGCACGAGGGCATCCCCATCCACAACTACCTCGTACCGAAGGCATTCGCCCACGACGCCGGTACGCTGACCGGCGTGACGTTCGAGAAGGTTGCGGCGGCCAGAGACGCCAAAGGTCGGCGCGTGCTGCGCGCCACCGGCGAGCCCGACGTGCATTTCCCGTGCGACGACGTGCTGGTCGCGATCGGCCAGGAGAACGCGTTCGGCTGGATCGAGCGCGACATCGGCCTCGACTTCGACGAGCACGGCATGCCGGTGCTCGACCGGGTGACGCTGATGTCGACGAAGCCCGGCGTGTTCTTCGGCGGCGACGCCGCGCTTGGCCCCAAGAACATCATCTGGGCGGTCGCGCACGGCCACGAGGCGGCGATCTCGATCGACCGCCACTGCGCCGGCGGCGACCTGCACGACCGGCCGCCGCCGCACGTCAACCTCGTGTCGCAGAAGATGGGCATCCACGAGTGGAGCTACGACAACGCGATCGCCGCCGACGCGCGCTACCGGGTGCCGCTCAAGGACACGGTGATCGCGTTGAAGAGCATCAAGGTCGAGGTCGAGCTCGGCTTCGATCCCGCGCTTGCGTTCGCCGAGGCGCAGCGCTGCCTCAACTGCGACGTGCAGACGGTGTTCAGCGACCGGCTGTGCATCGAGTGCGACGCCTGCGTCGACATCTGCCCGATGGACTGCATCACGTTCACCGCCAACGGCGACGAGGCC
>JAICUU010000132.1 GCA_025935675.1 Burkholderiales bacterium | reverse complement strand
TCGCCTCCAGGCCGAACATGTGGTGGCAGTCGACCGTGCCGACGAGACAGGGACGCTCGCTGAGCGGCGCAAACGCCGCGCGAAACGTCTCGGCACCGCGCAGCAGCGCGTCGAACGTCTTGCGATGTGCGCGCGGCTCGCCCGTCGAGCCGGAGGTGAACAGCGTCACCGCCTCGTCAGCCGGCTCGACCGCCAGCGCCGCGGCCGACGGCGGCGCGCGCTCGAGCAGCGCGCCCAGCGGGTCCGGGTGCGCGCCGCCAACTTCGCTCGCGGCGGCCTCGAGCAGCGCCGCGTCCTGCACATAGCTGTCCGGAAACCGTCTCGCGAGCGCAGCGATGTCGGCCGCGAGCTTGGTGGAGGGCATGATCACGCGCTGGCGCGCCGCAAACGCCGCCAACGTGCCGAGCGCGAGCGCCCGTGTGTCCGTGCACGCCTGGATCGCATGGGCCCGCGGCGGCAGCCGCGGCGCGAGCCAGCGCGTCGCGCCGAAACATTGCGCCGCGTCGAACGCGCGCAGGCGCTCGCCCTCGCGTCGCAGCCACATGGCGTCGCTCGCGGCGAACGCCGCGCCGAGCATCGCGCTCATGCGACTGCCCTGCGCGCTACGCGCTGCGGGGCTGATTCGCGCTTGGGGCGGCCCTGCGCGCTTCGGTATTCCCTGCGCGCGACGCGCTTCGGGGCGGATTCGCGCTTGGGATGGCCCTGCGCACTCATGGCGTCCGCCCGCGCATCACCGACAGCACGTGGCCGAGCATCGCGCGCGGTGGCGCATGCACGTAGTGCGCGAAACGGCGCCGGCGGTACGACCATTCGCCGACGAACAGCGCGACCATCGCCAGCGGATTGCCGACGATCGCGAACGCCGCCAGCATGCGCGGCCAGCCGGCCAGCCACAGCGACAGCGTCACCGCGGCCGCGAGCGCGAAGTACGCGGTCCAGAGGACCGTGAGGCGCCGCGTGTAGCGGACGAGGTCCGGCTCGAGTCGACCGCGCTCGGCACGCGCGAAGCGCGCGATCATCGGCTCGCGGCCGGCGAAGAGCGTGGCGCCGAACCACGCGCAGAGACCCATGTCGATCGCCACCGGCCAAAGCGCGACCGCTGCAGGCACCCGCTCGCGCAGCACGACCGGTAGCGCCACGCAGGCGACGATGCCGACGACGAGCCGCGCCGATGCCTTCAAGGGCGGGATTCGGCGTCAGGTCGTGCGCGCTTTCGCCACGTGCGCGGCGAGCGAGCGCAGCGTCGCGAAAATCTGCGCGTTCGCGGCGTCGTCGGCACGGATCTCGACGCCGTAGCGCCGCTGCAGCGCCAGCGCGATCTCGAGCACGTCGATCGAATCGAGGCCGAGCTCGCCGCCGAACAGCGGTGCCGTCATCGGGAACTCGGCAGGGTCCACCGGCAGCCGCAGCGCCTCGACGATCAGCGTCGCCACCTCACGTTCCAGCGCCTCGGCCGGCGCGGCGGGCGCCTCCGTCACGGCGCCCGCGCCGGGCGGCGATGCGCCGGCGGCCGCCGGCTAGAGCCGCGAGAGATTGGCGCGAATTTCACGGTCGAGGTTGGTGATCCAGCCGTTGTAGTTCCTGTGGATCGTGCCATTGGCGTAGTCGAGGTTGGTGCTGTCCTTGTAGCTGATGCTGAACTGCTTCGTGTCGTAGTTGACGTCGACGATCGCCACGTGCGTGCGCAACGCAAGCCGCCCGGAGACGACGCCCGGTCGCACGGGCGTCATCGCCCAGCCGAGCACGCTGCCGCCGCGCACGATCGCGGACTCGACCTCGGCCATCGTCGGCGCGCGCCCGCTGCCGGTCACGATCGCCTGGCGCTCGACGTTGTAGATCGGCTGCGACGTGCAGGCCGCAAGCGCGAGCACCGCGGCCGCCAGCAGGATGATTCGCCTCATGTCGTCCCCTCCTCGACGGCCGGCGCGAGCGCACCGGGGCCGCGCCACGAGTGTAGCGCAGCGCGACGGGGGAATTTGTGCGCGTAACAGGACGGCGACCGCCGTCCGCGCGCGGGCGTCAGTGCGGCGGAAGCGACTGCGCGGCGGAGGCGATCTGGCCGTAGGCGACGCGCGCCACGGCAAGGAGCTGGCGGCGGTCGAGCGTGCCGGAGAGCGCGTACGCGCACGCGTCGTCGATCCAGTAGAACACGCCCACGCCGTTCTCGACCGCGTAGCGGAATTGTGTCTCCTCGGTGCCGGGCGACTGCTTGCGCCATTGCAACGTGAGCCGCTGCTTGGCTGCGTTCTCGTACATGAGGAGTGCCGTGGGCTTCTCGTTGCCGGCGACGAGCCGGCCGCCGACGAGCTCGAAGCCCACGCTCGTCAGGTCGGGGGCGAGCGCCGTCTGCCCGGTGCGGCGCGTGAGCCACGTGACGAGGCTCTGCGCATCGCTCGCCGCCACCTCGACGGGCCGCCGCGCATCGGCCGAATAGATCGCGTGCGCGAATGCCGCCTCGCGCGCGAAGTTCGTGGGGATCCCTTCGCGCGCGAGCACGAGATCGCGGCCGGACCAGCCGACGACGAGACCGATCAGCGCCATCGCAAAGCTTGCCGCCCACGGCAGCCACCGGGTCGTCCGCGCCGGCTTCGCCGCCGCGGCGATCAGCGCCGCCGGCACCGGCTCGTGCAGCCATTCGTCGAACGCCTCGCGCAAATGCACGTTCTGCGCGCGGTACGCCGCGGCGCGTGCGGCGAGTTCGGGGTCGCGCGCGATCGCCGCCTCGACCTCGGCCACGCGCGCCGACGGCAGCTGCCCGTCCACGAATGCGTTGAGCGCGTCGTCGTCGATCGGCATTGGCATCATCGTCCTCTCCCCTGCGGCAAGCCCGGAGCGTCGCGCGCGGTGGTCACCGGACCACCTTGAGCTGCAGCGGCGCATCGCCGTTCGTGCGCCGAAGCTTCTCGCGAGCCCTCGACAGTCTTGACATCACCGTGCCCACCGGTATTCCCATGACCGCGGCGATTTCCTCGTAACGCATCTCCTCGACCGCGGCCAGCACCAGCACCTCGCGCTGCTCGGGCGACAGCCGCGCGACGCTCTGCATCGTCTCCATGAGCTCGACGCGCGTGAACTGCGTCGCCGGCACCGGCAGCTGCCACGCCGCCGCGCTGGCGTCGGGATCGTCGATCGACACGTTGCGGGCGTCGCGGCGCGCCAGCGCGCGCTGGTTGACGAACACGTTGTGCATGATCGTGAACAGCCAGGCGCGAAGGTCCGAGCCGGCGAGCCACAGCCCGCGCTTCTCCCACGCACGGGCCAGCGTGTCCTGCACGAGGTCGTCGGCACGCGTGCCCTCGCCGGTCAGCACGCGGGCGTAGCGGCGCAGCCGCGGGATCGCGGCGACGAGGTCCTGGTGCGGCAGCGTGGCGGCCATCGGTCCCCTGCTGTCATGCGGCGGGCGAGCAACGCTTCGCGGCCCGCCGCTCGGCGTGTCGCGCTCAGTGCGCGACGTGCCAGGCGTTGTTGACGTTGTCCCCGGTCTTGTCGCCTGGATTCGCGTCCTTCTTCCAGCGGTAGAGCGGCTTGCCCTCGTACGCCCACTGGCGCGAGCCATCGTCGCGCGCGATCACCGTCCACTCGCCGTACGGCTTGGCATCGGGCGCGGCCGCGAGCGGCGGCCAGTTGGCCGCGCAAGGGCCGTTGCAGGCGCTCTTGCCGCCGGCATCCTTGTCGAAAGTATAGAGCGTCATGCCCTTGGCATCGGTCAGCGTGCCGTCGGCGGCCTTCATCGCCGGCATCGTCTGCGCGATCGCCCCGAATGCGGCGAATGCGGTGACGGCGAGCACGGCGGCCCATGGCTTCCTGGCGTTCATCGTCGTTGTCCTCTTGTCAGGGTTGATGCCGACGAGAACAAGTTGCACCGACCGTTTATTCCGGCGCCGGCGCCGTTCGTCGCCGACGAACGCGACGCCACCATTCCGTCATTCCCGCGAATGCGGGAATCCAGCCGTAACGCATCGAAGGACCCGATCGTGCTTCATAGGCTCTGTCAGGTCTGGATTCCCGCATTCGCGGGAATGACGGTGACTCGGAGCACCGTCGCGCGGTCCTTGCCGCTACGTCAGGAACAGCGTCGCGAGCCCGAGAAAGATGAAGAAGCCGCCCGAGTCGGTCACCGCGGTGATCATCACCGACGACCCCACCGCCGGATCGCGGCCCATGCGCATCATCGTCATCGGGATCAGCACGCCCATCAGCGCGGCGAGCATCAGGTTGAGCGTCATCGCCAGCACCATGACGAGGCCGAGCATGAAGTCGCGATACAGCATCATCGCCACCACGCCCATCACGCCGCCCCATACGAGGCCGTTGAGCAGCGAGACGAGCATCTCCTTGCGGATCAGCGCGCGCGATTCGCCGCGCGACACGTGGCCGAGCGCCGCGGCGCGCACGATCATCGTGATCGTCTGGTTGCCGGAATTGCCGCCGATGCCGGCGACGATCGGCATCAGCGTCGCCAGCGCGACGAGCTTGGCGATCGTGCCCTCGAACGCGCCGATGACGCGCGACGCGAAGAATGCCGTGCACAGGTTGACGGCGAGCCACGACCAGCGGTTGCGGAACGACTTCCACACCGAGGCGAACACGTCCTCCTCCTCGCGCAAGCCGCCCTGCGCGAGCGCCTCCTCTTCGGCCCTGCCCCGCACGAAGTCGAGGATCTCGTCGACGGTGACGCGGCCGACGAGGCGGCCGTTGGTGTCGACCACCGGCGCCGACACGAGGTCGTAGCGCTCGAACGCGCTCGCGGCGTCGGTGGCCTTCTCGTGCTGCAAGAGCTTGACTCGCGCGGGCCTCATCACGTCGCCGACGAGGCGCGACGGGTCGCTGACGAGAAGCCGGTTGAGCGGCAGAACGCCGAGCAGGCGCTCGCTGCGGTCGACGACGAAGACCTGGTCGGTCTGCGACGGCAGCTCGTCGAAGCGGCGCAGGTAACGCAGCACCACCTCGAGCGTGACGTCGGCGCGCACCTCGATGTCGTCGAAGTCCATCAGCGCGCCGACCATGTCCTCGTCGAACGACATCGCCGCGCGCAGCCGCTCGCGCTCCTCGAGCGGCAGGCTCTGCAGCACGTCGTCCATCACCTCCTGCGGGAGGTCGGGCGCGAGCTCGGCGATCTCGTCGGCGTCGAGCGCGCCGGTCGCCGCGACGAGCTCCTCGGTGTCCATCGACGAGATCAGCGACTCGCGCACCGCGTCGGACACCTCGAGCAGGATCTCGCCGTCGCGGTCGGCCTTGACGAGGTCCCAGATATAGAGGCGCTCGTCGAGCGGCAGCGCGTCGAGGATGTAGGCGATGTCCGCCGGGTGCAGTCCCTCGAGCCGGCGCTGCAGCAGCGCGCGATTCTGCCGCGTCACTGCGCTGTCTTCGAGGCGCGCGCGCTCGCCGCCGTCGGGGTCGTGGGACGGATCGACGGCGAGCCCTTCGACAAGGCGGTTGCGGCGCAGCAGCGCGACGATGTCCGCGTACGCGTCCTGCACCCGCGCCGGGGCCGACTCGCGCGCGTTCTGGTCGTGTTCGAGCGTCTCGGCCATGCGCGGCATTCTACGGCGTGGCCGTGCCCGGCATGCGCGCCAGGATCGTCGTCGTGCGGCCGGTCAGGTACGCCGAATGCGGGTTGCGCTCGAAGCGCCGCGGGCTCGGCGCCATCGCCGCGAGCCGCGCGGCCTGCGACGCCGACAATTGCGCGGCGGACACGCCGAAATAGTGGCGCGCCGCGGCCTCGGCGCCGAACACGCCGTTGCCCCATTCGATGACGTTGAGGTAGAGCTCGAGGATGCGACGCTTGTCGAGGATCAGCTCGAGCATCACGGCGATGATCGCCTCCTCGCCCTTGCGCAGGTAGCTCTTCGACGGCGACAGGAACAGGTTCTTGGCGAGCTGCTGCGTGATCGTCGAGCCGCCGGCGACGATCCGCCCGCGCCGCTCGTTCTTGCGCATCGCGCGCTCGATGCCTTCCCAGTCGAAGCCGTCATGCTCGAGGAAGCGCGCGTCCTCCGCGGCGATCGCGGCGCGCTTGAGATGGGCCGAGATCCGCGGGTAGGGCACGAACCGGTAGTCGATCTTGGCGCGAGGGTTCTTCCGCTGCAGCTCGGCGAGGCGCTCGGACATGAACGCTGTCTGGCGAGGCGGCTCGAACCGGTACCAGACGATCATCGCGGCGAACCAAACCTGCAGCAGCAGGAACAGCGCGACCACGACGACGAGCGCGCGGCCGGCCCACCCTAGAAGCGTGCGGCCGCCCCCCGCCATCGACGGCTACGCGCGCGGCGGGCGCAGCAGCGCGAACACCGGCGCCGTGTCGGGGCGCACGCCGCGCCAGAGCGCGAAGCCCTCGGCGGCCTGCTCGATCAGCATGCCGAGGCCGTCGGCGCAGCGTGTGACGCCAGCGTCCTTCGCGAAGCGCAGGAACAGCGTCGGCGTGTCGGCGTAGACGATGTCGTAGGCGAACGCGCCGGGCGCGAAGATGGTCGCGGGCCACGGCAGCGCGACGTCGCCGGTGAGCCCGGCACTGGTCGCGTTGATGATGACGTCGAAGCGCCGCGCGCCGAGTGCCGCGAGCGGTATCGCCTCGACCTTCGCGTGCGGCGCCATGTCGCGCGCGAGCGCGTCGGCCCTGGACGCGGTGCGATTGGCGATCGCCAGCGTGCGCGGCCGCGCCGCGGCGAGCGGCAGCAGCATCCCGCGCGCCGCGCCGCCGGCGCCCAGCACGAGCACGTCGCGACCGGCGAGCGCGACGCCGTGGTTCGCCTCGATGTCGCGCAACACGCCCGCGCCGTCGGTGTTGTCGCCGTACCAGCCGTCGCCGTCGCGCTTCAGCGTGTTGACCGCGCCGGCGGCGAGCGCGCGCGCGCTCTTCGACTTCGCGAGCGCGAACGCCTCGAGCTTGAACGGCACGGTGACGTTCATGCCGCGGCCGCCCTCGGCGGCGAAGCGCGCGACGGTGGCGGCGAACGCATCGCGCGGCGCCTCGATGCGGCCGTACTCCATGTCCTGGTGCGTCGCCCTGGCGAACGCGGCGTGAATGACGGGGGACTTCGAATGTGCGACGGGGTTGCCGATGACGGCGTAGCGGTCGGTCATTGACTCGTCAGTTCGTCGCCCTTGGTGAACGACCACGTGCGGGTGATGTAGAGGATGTCGGTGTCGCGGCGGATGTCGGGCGGGAACGCGGCGAACGGCGCCGACATCGACACGATCTTCTGCGCCGCGGCATCGAGGATACGCTGCCCCGACGGGCGGTTGACCTCGATGCTTTCGACCGACCCGTCGGCGCGGATGCCGACGGTGAGGATCAGGCTGCCGTGCAGCTTGCGATCGCGCGCCGCCGATGGGTAGTTGAGGTTGCCGACGCGCTCGATCTTGAGCCGCCAGTCCTCGACGTAGCGCGCGAAGCGGTACTCCTGCGCGCGCGACCCGACGAACTGGCGCTTCGGACGCTTCTGGTAGGCGTCCATGTCCTTGGCGATCTGCGCCTCGAGGCGCATCGCCTCGAGCGTCTTTTGCATCATCTCGTTCGCCGTCGGCGACTCGGTGGGCTGCTTCTCGTCGGTGGGGGTCGGCCGCGGCGCCGCCACCGCAGCGGAGCGCAATTGCGTCAGCAGCTCCTTGGTCTGCTGCTCGAGCGCCTCGACGCGCTCGGTGGCGACGGTGATCTCGTTGCGCGGCGTGTCCTTGGGCAGCACGGGCAGCGGCGACTTCGCGCGGCGGTTCTGGTCGGTGTTGCCGCCGCCATCGAGGTTCGCCTGCGCGAGGATGTCGGCCTTGGTCGGCCGCGCCTTCGTCTTCGCATTGACGAGCGCGACCTCGAGCGGCGAATCGCTCGCCTTCGGCGAAAGGTCGGGCATCGTGAAGTGCAGCGCCATCACGAGGCCGTGCAGCACGAGCGACACGCCGATCGCGATCGCGACAAGGCGCCCCTGCCGCGGCGACGCGAGCGCTTCGGGCGGGATCGTCGCCGGCGGCAGCGCGCCGGCAGGCGCGAGGCGAACGGGCGGACGCGGCGCCGCTGGCGCGGGCTGCGCCTCTGCAACCGACGCGATTCGGGCTTGTCCCGGCGATGCCGACGGGCTTTCGGCGCGGCCCTGCCGCGCGGACGGGGTTGCGGCTTGGCTTTGTGACGCGGGCGTGCTTGCGGCTTGGCCTTGCGGCGGCGCGCTCGCGGCTGGCTTGAGAGACGGCGCGACGGTCAGCGGCGCGCACTTGGGCTTGCGCGGCGCCGCCTTGCGAGGCATCGCCGCTGGCGGGGCGGCCGCGGCGGCGAAGCGCGGGATCACGACGCCGGTCGCCGGCGCGCTCGCGGGGGCGCTCGTCTTGCTGCGCGTCGCGGCTGCCCGTGTCCCGGCCGCCGCGGTCGTCGGCGCGGCCGGCTTGCGGGGCGCCGGTACGGGCTCCGACGGGGCAACGCCCGTTACCGCCGTGCGCTTCCCGCGCGGCGGCGCCGGCGCCTTGGAGGCTGGCCGCGGCGCGGCCGCACCTGCCGTCGCCGGCGGCGGAGCCGCCCCTGCCGCGGCCGGCGCGTTGTCCGGCAGCGGCTCGAGCGGCAAAGTTTGCGGGGAAGGACGGCGCGTCACGCTTTCTGCGCTCATTGCTCCAAAGCACCGATTGTATGCAAACGTCATGGTGGAGTCATGACGCGGATCGAAAACTCAGGTGGGCAGCGTGTTGATTACGCGACAGTCGAGCGTGGCGGCGAGGAGGTCGACCCGCGCCACCGCGACGCGCACCGGGGTCTCCGGCGGCTGCGGCGGCAGGTCGGCGAGCCGCACGTAGAGCGGCAGGTGCGCGAAGCGCACGAGGTTGTCGCGCACGACCACCGCGTCCGCTTCGTCGATGTTTTCCTGCACGAGGTAGCGCAGGCACCAGTAGCGCTCCATCCGGTCCTGGAATTCGGCGTACTGGCTGTAGGTCGCCTCGAAGTCCGCGAGCGCGGCGAAGAGCGCGGCGTCGTTGGCTGCGTACGGCGGCACGCGGCCTTCGACGACGGCGACGAGCTGTTGCTGGTTGACGAGGTCGGCGTAGCGGCGCAGCGGCGAGCTCGACCACAGGTAGTGCGCGAGGCCGAGCCCCTGGTGCTCGCCGGGACGCACGCTCATCTTCACCTTGCCGCCGGACTGGACGCGGTAGAGGCCCGGCACGCCGCGCTCGGCGAGGAGCCGCCCCCATGTGTCGTTGACGTGGATCATCAGCTCGGAGACGAGCTTGTCGAGCGGCGAGCCGCGCGGGCGCGGCACGAT
>JAICUU010000245.1 GCA_025935675.1 Burkholderiales bacterium | reverse complement strand
GTCGAGGTCGCGCGTGCGCAGGGCTTTCGCATCCTCGCGGCGCTCGCGCCCGCACGGCTCGCCGCGCTGCCGAACGTGCCGACCGCGCGCGAGCAGGGACTGGACGTCATCGCGACCACCAATGCCGGCGTCATCGCCCCGAGGAACCTGCCCGCCGACGTCGCGCGCGCGCTCGGCGGCGGATGCGCGGCCGGCGTGCGCGACGCCCGATTCGAGGCCGGCATGCAGGCGTTCGGCCAGACGGTCAGCTATCTCGACGGACCCGCCTTCGCGCGCGCGCTCGGGGCCGACGCCGAGGCGAAGCGCGTGCTGATCGACGCGACGGGGATGCGGCAGGCGCGCTGAGCGTCCGCGGCCCTGGTGCGCGCCGTTACGCGCGCGATGCCGCGCGCGACGCCACCATCACCTTGCCGTTGCCTTCGGCGACGGCGACGCCGTCCTGGTTGATGGCGCGCGCCGCCAGCGTCACGATCCCGCAGCCGTGCGCGGGCTTCGGCACCAGCTCGGTGACCGTCCACGTCGTCGCCACCGTGTCGCCGATGCGCACCGGCGCGAGGAAGCGCGTCGCGTGCTCGAGGTACGCGATTGCGGTGCCGTGGAAGATCATGCCGATCGGCCCGCCCATCAGCGCACCGGTGACGACGCCGTGCAGGATCCGCGAGCCGTAGCGCGAGGCGCGCGCGAAGGCGTCGTCGACGTGCAGCGGGTTGAAGTCACCGATGAGCCCCGCGCCCGTGACGAGGTGCGTTTCGGTGATGGTGAGCGACGACGTGAACGGCTGGCCATGCGAGAGGTCCTCGAACCAGCGGCCGCGCACGTCTGCGCGCGGCGGGGCTTGTTCGTGCTTGGGGCGGCCCTGCGCGCTCACTGGACTTCCCTCCGCGCTGCGCGCTTCGGGGCTCGTTCGCGCTTGGGGCGGCCCTGCGCGCTCACGCGGCGCGATCGATCATCTTGTCCTCGAGCTGCCCCAGCACGCTCGTGAACGCGCGGTCGATCAGCGGCTCGGCCTCGACGAGGCGCGCGGTGTCGGCGCGGAAGCGGTCGGCGAGCTCCTCGGCGGTCATCGACAGCGCCTTCTGGCCCTGGCGATTGGTGAAGAGGTACGTGCCGCGCAGCGGGCTCACCCACGCGAGCTTGGCGAACGCGAGCTGGCCGCCCTCGTCCTCGAACTCGATCCACACGCCACGCTCGAGGCTCTGCGCGATCTCGAGGTAATCGTCGTCGACGACTTCGGGCGCCTCCGGCTCGGGCATCGGCGTCGCGAGCTCCATCGCCACGGCAAGCGCGCGTGCCTTCTGCGCGGTGCGCTCGTCGCCGGCCGCCCTGGCCACCTCGGCCTGCAGCTTCGCCTGCTCGGCGATGGCGGCGATCGGCGACTCGGCCGTGGCGAGCGACGGCTTGACGGCCGCCGCGTGGGCCTCGACGAGGTTCGACATGAACGCCTCGCGCTCCTCCTGCGGCCACGGCGCGGTGCCGGTCGCGGCATTCATCCGCTTCAACAGCGACGGCAGCAGCGCGACGAGCTCCTTGCGGTCCTCGGTGGTGCGCTTCGGCTGCACGCTCCACGTGAGCTCTTCGAGCGTGCGGATCCCGGAGCCCCATGCCTCGCTCGACTCGCCGTCCTTGATGTAGACGTGCGTCAGCGCGGCGAGCCAGCGCTCGCGCAGGAACGCCGCCAGGAAATTCGGCACGGGCGTGCGCTCGATGCGATGCTCGACCTCGCTGCGCGCCACCTGCTCGGCGATGTGGTGGCGGTCGCGCAAGTCGATCTCCACCGCCGAGCTCGCGATGTTCGCTTCGGCCGCCGCCTCTTCCGCGGCGAGGAACGACTCGAGGTCGTTGCGCAGCTCGTCGAAGATCGTGAGGTCGTTGTCGAAGCCGTCGAGGATCCGGTGGACGATCTGGTCGAGCTTGCGGTAGAGCGGGTCGTCCTGCCCCGACACCGGCGACCAGCCGAGCCCGGCCTGCGCGAGCGCGTTGACGAGGAGCCGCGCGGGGTGCGTCTTCTTCGCGAAGAACGCGCCGTCGAGCATCGCGGCCTTGAGGACCGGGATCTGCAGCCGCGCGAGCAGCGCCTTGATGCCGTCGGGCAGGTCGCGCGTGTCGAAGATGAAATCGAACAGCATCGCCACCATCTCGATCGTCATCGACTCGAGCTGGTTGGCGCGGTGGCCGAGCGGCGATTCCTGCAGGTCGCGAAGGACGTTGTGCAGCCCCTGCGGGATGCCGGCGAACGCGACGCTCGTGCCGTCGACCTCGAAGCCGACCTGCCCGGCCTGCAGGCGCGTCAGGCCCTCGTGCAGCGACGGCGTGGAGATGATCGGCGCGCCCGGCACGTAGCCCGAGGCGGTCATCGGCATCGGCGCGAACGCCGGCGCTCCCGCGCTGGCGTTCGCGGCCGCGTTGGCAGCCGCCGCCTGCGCGACCATCATTCCGGCATCGATCGACGGCAACGCGCCGTCGGGCGTGTCGGCGAAGCCGCCGCCGCCCGACAAGGCCTGCGGCGCGGGCGGCGCACCGCGCGGCGCCATCGCCGCGGCCGCGCCGCCGCCGAAGAGCCGCCGGTACAGCGCCATCATGTCGACCTCGGGGCCCGCCGCCGGCGGGGCCGGCGGCCGCGCGGGCGCATCGGGCGCTGGCGGCACTTGCGGCTGCTGCGCGCGTGCGCGGTCGGCGGCGCTGCCGCGATTGACGGCGCGGCCGCGCGGCATCGTGGCCGGCACGACCTTCAGGTTGACGAGGTGCTTGTTCAAGTCGGCGTAGATCGTCGCGATGTCGCCGAGCGCCGCCTGGTTCAGCTCCTTGAGGATCTGGAACTTGATCGAGCGCTCGGCCTTGAGGTCCTTCAGCGCATCGGCGAACGCGTCGACGATCGTCTGCGGCGCCATCGGGTTGGCGTCGGTCTCGAGCCCTGGCCGGCCGATCAGGTGGCCGACGAAGCGGTTGAACTCGGCGAGCTCGTCATGGCAGGCGTTCTCGACGATGCGCGTGATGTTGCCGGTCAGCACCGACTCGTCCATCGCGGAGGTGTCGACCAGCGTGAGCTTGGACGGGTCGAGGTCGGTGCTCGCGAACTCCTGGCGCTCCTCGCGGCCGAGGATGCGGTCGTCGATGCGGCGGCGCAGGCGTTTCTCGAAATCGCCCATCAGCGCGGCGCGCTCGGTCTTCAACGCACCGCGCGCGTCGAGGTAGAGCGACTGCTCGGCGCGGATATCCGAATTGCTGGCGCGCTCCATCAGCACGTCGCCGATGCGGTCGAACATCGCCGCGAACGTGAGCTGCAGGCGGTGGATGGCAAGGTCGCGGCAATCGTTCAGCGCCTTGGCCAGCTCCCGCGGTAGTTGCGTTTTCACAGCCGCGCGTTTCGTGTTGGCATGCGAAGTGGCGTTCATCGGAGTCGCGTCGAAGCAGCAGTCCCTTGCGCTGCCGTGCGCACGATCGCCATGGGGACGCGAATCGTCCCAAGCGTCATGAGCTTGGCGCACAAAGGTGCCAATTTACTCTAGCACGCGCACCCGGGGGCCGGAAGCGTTTCAGCCGGCGCCAAGCGCCGCCCATGCCTTTTCGACACGCTTCTGCGACACCGGGAACGGCGTCTTGAGCTCCTGGGCGAAGAGCGACACCTTGAGCTCCTCGACCAGCCAGCGGAAATCGTCCAGGCGGGGGTCGTCGCGGCCGGCCTTGCGGTCGGCGGCGACACGCTCTTCATGGCGTCGCCGCCAGTCGGCGACGAGCGCGCCATGCTTCGCGTCCCGGTCCGGCCGCTCGTCGTGCTTGGCGAGCCGCCGGTCGAGTGCGGCCAGGTAGCGCGGGATCTCGGTCAAGTGCGCCCAGGGCGTGGCGGCGAGGAAGCCCGGGTGCACCAGCGCGTCGCGCTGGGCACGAATCTCCGCGGCGAGCCGCGCGCGCGCCGGCGGCAGCGCCGCGAGCCTGCGCGCAAGCGCCGTCCATGCGGCGGCAATCTCGCCGAGCAGGCGGAACACATGCCCGGCGACCGCAGGGAGCCGCGTGCGCGCCCGCGCCACCTGCGCGGCGAACGCGTCGGCATCGCGCGGCAACGCATCGTCGCCGACGAACGCGCGATCCGCGATCGCCGCGAGCGCATCGGCCAGCAGCGCGTCGGCGGGGATCGCGGCGCGCAGCGCCAGCGCCGACGTGTTGAAGCCCGGCGGTGCCTTGGCCTGGCGCGCCAGCGCGTCCTTCAGCGCGAGCGCGATGAGGCGCACGACGCCGCGCCGCGTCGCCTTCGCCGCCGCGGGCTCGGTGTCGAGCAGCGCCAGCGACACGCGATCGCCGTGGTCGACGAGCGCCGGATAGCCGGTGACGCGCGCGCCCTCGCGCACCACGGCGAGTGACGCCGGCAGCGCGCCGAAGTCCCAGCGCGTGACGTCGGCGCGCTCGAACGTCGCGTCGGCGCTCGCGAACGACATCCGCGCCGCCTCGCCGAGCCTGCGGCGCAGCGCCGCGAGGTCGCGCCCGCTCGCGAGCTCGTGGCCGTCGGCGTCGGCGACGTCGACGTTGACGCGCAGGTGCGCGGGCAGCTCGATCGCGTCGAGCGTCGCGCGCTCGACGGTGACGCCGAGCGTCGCCCGCAGCCAGTCGCGCAGTGCATCGTAAAGATGCCGCGCGCGCGGGGGCTCGCTCGCGAGGAACGCCGTCACGTGCTCGGCCACCGGCATCAGGCGGTTG
>JAICUU010000348.1 GCA_025935675.1 Burkholderiales bacterium | reverse complement strand
TCGCGACGATGACGCTCGAGCACTATCCCGGCATGACCGAGCGCGCGCTCGCCGACATCGTCGCCGAGGCGAAAGGCCGCTTCGACATCGTCGACGCGCTCGTCGTCCATCGCGTCGGGCGCTTGGTGCCCGGCGATGCGATCGTGCTCGTCGCCGTGACGGGCGCGCATCGTGGCGCCGCGTTCGCCGCCTGCGAGTTCGTCATGGACTATTTGAAGACGCGCGCGCCGTTCTGGAAGAAGGAAGCGACGCCGGATGGCGAGCGCTGGGTCGATGCACGCGCCAGCGACGACGCCGCGGCCGAGCGCTGGCGCGACGACGGCGCCGACCGCCGCCAGGCACGCTGAGCCCGATTCGCCGACGCCTGTCGATGACCGCCGCCACCGTCGCGTCGCGCACCGGCGATCCCGTTCCGCTTGCCGCCTCGGCGGCGCTGATCGGCGTCGACTGGGGCACGACACACGCCCGCGCGTTCCTGATCAGCGGCAACGGCGAAGTGCTCGCGACGCGCGCGTCCGCACAGGGCCTGACGCGCCTCGCGGGCCGATCCTTCGACGCCGCGCTCGACGATCTCCTCGGCGACTGGCGCGACGCGTCGCTGCCGCGCATCGCCTGCGGGATGGTCGGCAGCCGCAACGGCTGGATCGAGGTGCCGTACGTGGCACTGCCGGCGACGCTCGACGAGCTTGCACGCGGCATCGGCCGCACACCGGGCGGCGAGCTCGCGATCGTGCCGGGGGTGCAGGGGCGCGACGCGTCCGGCGCGCCCGACGTGATGCGCGGCGAGGAGACCGAGCTCTTCGGCACGGACGACGCCGACGCGCCGCGCACGCTGTTCGTGCTGCCGGGCACGCACGCCAAATGGGTCGACGCGCGCGACGGCCGCATCGAGGGCTTCGCGACGTTCATGACCGGCGAGATCTACGCGGTGATGCTCGAGCATTCGATCCTCGGGCGCCTCGCCGCGCGCGACGGCAACGCCGACGTCGATGGCGCGGCGTTCGTGCGCGGCGTCGCCAGCGGCCTTGGCGACGGTGCGCTCGCGCACGACCTCTTCACGGCTCGCACGCTCGTGCTGGCGGGCGAGATGGCGGGCGCCGACGTCGCCGGCTTCCTGTCCGGCCTCCTGATCGGCCGGGAAGTGCGCGACGGCACGCGCTGGGCGGCGTCGCGCGGCATCGGCGTGGCGTCGGCGGTCGTCGTCGGCGCCGACGCGCTCGCGGCGCGCTACATGACCGCGCTCGGCCATGCCGGCATCGCCGCGCGCCGCGCACCGGCGGCGGCGCCGCGCGGCCTGTGGCGCATCGCCCGCGCCGCCGCACTCGTTTGACTGAATGGAGCATTCGATGACGCCCGGCCTTCGCGACTACCTCGATCCGCTGCCGTTCTGCGCGGTGCTGCGCGGCATTTCACCTGCGGAGATCGACGCGATCGGCGACGTGCTCGCCGACGCGGGCTTCCGCATTCTCGAGGTGCCGCTCAACTCGCCGCAGCCGTTCGCGAGCATCGAGCGGCTCGCCGCGCGCTTCGGCGCGCGCTGCCTCGTCGGCGCCGGCACGGTGATCGATCCGGCCGACGTCGCGCGCGTCGCCGACGCCGGCGGCCGCGTCGTCGTCATGCCGCATGCAGACACGCGCGTCATCGCCGCGGCGAAATCGCGCGGCCTCACGTGCATGCCCGGTGTGGCCACACCGACCGAGGCGTTCGCCGCGCTCGCCGCCGGCGCCGACGCGCTCAAGATGTTCCCGGCCGAGGCGCTGCCGCCGGCGGCGCTCAAGGCGTGGCGCGCCGTGCTGCCGGAGGGGACGATCGTGCTCGCGGTCGGCGGCATGCGTCCCGAGACGCTGCGCCCCTATTGGGATGCCGGCGCCGACGGCTTCGGCACCGGCTCGAACCTCTACAAGCCGGGCGTGCCCGCCGCCGAGGTCGCCGCGGTCGCGCGCGCCTATCGCGACGCGGCGCGTGCATTGCCTGCGCGCGCCTGACCCGCGCGACCCGATGGCCGACCGGCTCGACGTGCTGGCGATGGGCGAGGCGCTCATCGAGTTCAACCAGGCGCGCCGTGACGACCCGCGCGCGTTCGTGCAGGGATTCGGCGGCGACACGTCGAACACGGCCATCGCAGCATCGCGCCTCGGCGCCCGCGCGGGCTACGTGACGCGTGTCGGCGACGATCTCTTCGGTCGCTGGCTCCTCGACCTGTGGCGCGACGAGGGCGTCGACACGCGCGCCGTCGCCATCGACGCCGACGCGCCGACAGGCCTGTACTTCGTCACGCACGGCGAGCGCGGTCACGACTTCACCTACCGCCGCGCGGGCTCCGCCGCCGCGCGGATGTCGGCCGGTACGCTGCCCGTCGACGCGCTTCGCGCGACGCGCTTCCTGCACGTTTCGGCGATCAGCGAGGCGATCTCGCCTTCGGCGGCGGACGCCTGCACGGCGGCGATCGCGATCGCCCGCGACGCCGGTGCG
>JAICUU010000382.1 GCA_025935675.1 Burkholderiales bacterium | reverse complement strand
GTCGAGCCGGACCTGCTGCCCTCCGGCGTCGGCCTCGTCTGGCGCGCGCTCTTGCTCTGGCTGCTGATGATCCTGCTGCTGACCGTCGCGTACGTCGCGCCTTAATTCACGGCGCGCGCGCGCTCCGATTCGTCGAGGAGCGCCTGGTAGAGCGCGAGGCGCTGCGGCGCGATGCGCTCGCCGGCGGCGAGGACCGCGCAACCCGGCTCGTGCAGGTGCCGGCAATCGCGAAACCGGCAGTTGCCGAGATAGGGCCGCATCTCGACGAACGCCAGGGCGATGTGCGTCGGCTCGGCATGCGCGAGGCCGAAAGCCTTGACGCCCGGCGAATCGACGATCCACGCGTCGTCGAGCAGCGGCAGGCGATAGAGCGTCGACACCGTCGTCGTGTGACGACCGGCACCGAGCGCTTCCGAAATCGTCCCGGTGCGGGCCGCGGCGCCGGGTGCGAGCCCGTTGACGATCGTCGACTTGCCCATGCCCGATTGACCCACGAGGACGGTGTGACGGCCGGCGAGCTGCGGCTCGAGCGGCGTCACGTTCTCGTGCGCGGCAAGCTCGACGACGCCGTAGCCCAGGTCCTCGTAGAACCGCAGGCGCTCGCGGAACGCGTCGAACGACGCGAGGTCGCGCTTGTTCGCGACCAGTACGAAGCGGCATTGCTCTAGCTCTGCGGCGATGATCCAGCGATTGAGCAGGTACTCGTCGACGGCGATGTCCGGCGCCACGACCGCGATGACCTGCGTGACGTTGGCGGCGATCGCTTGCTGCTGGAACGCATCGGCGCGGAGGAACAGCGACGTCCGCGGCAGCACGGCCTCGATGACACCGCCACCCGGCGCAACCGTGGCCCGCACGCGATCGCCGCAGGCGAGCCCCAGGCGCCGGCCCTTCTGGACGCAGTCGATCTCGTAGCCGTCGTCGAGGTGCACGCGCGCATGGCGTCGATGCGCGGCAAGCACCAGCCCTTCGCCGGACCCGCTCAAGCGTCGACCAGCGCGTCGCTGCGGGCCGCGCAGATGAAGTCGTTGCGCGTCAGTCCGCCGGCGCTGTGCGTCGACCACTTGACCTTGCAATGGTCGTAGCCGACGCCGAGGTCGGGATGATGGTCCTCGCGATTGGCGACCCACGCCAGTGCATTGACGAAGCCGATCGTCGCGTGGAAATCCTTGAACTTGAAATTCCGCTCGATCGCGGCGCCCGCGCGCGACCACTTCGGCAGCAGCGCCATGAGCCCGGCGACCTCGTCGGCGTTGAGCGCGGTGGCGTTGGCGGTGCAGCGCTCGCCTGCCAGTTCGGAATGCGACGTCTTCATCGGGATCTCCTTCGCGCGCTCGCCCAATGCTTCACGCGGGCTCGAGGAGCCGCGCGATGCGGATGGCCGCCGGCGGATGCGAATCGTAGAACGCGGAATGCAGCGGGTCGGGTGTGAGTGTCGACGCGTTGTCCTCGACCATCTTGACGAGCGCGTCGGCGAGTGCGGTCGCCGAGGCGTTGCGCGAGGCGAACGCGTCGGCCTCGAACTCGTGGCGGCGCGACAGCGCCGACAGGAGCGGACTCGCGAAATACAGGAACGGCGGCAGCGCCAGCGCGTACAGCGCGAGCATCAGCCCGGGCCGCACGAGCGGCTCGACATCCGCGACGCCGAGGCCGGCGTAGAACCACGTCTGCCGGCCGAGCCAGGCGAGCAGCGCCAGCAGCGCGAGCGACGCGGCGGCGCTCAGCACCAGCGACTTCGCGACGTGCTTGAGCTTGTAGTGGCCGAGCTCGTGCGCCAGCACCGACTCCACTTCCTGCGGCGCGAGCGTCGCGAGCAGCGTGTCGAAGAACACGATCCGTCGCGCGCGGCCGAAGCCGACGAAATAGGCGTTGCCGTGCGCCGAACGCCGCGAGCCATC
>JAICUU010000281.1 GCA_025935675.1 Burkholderiales bacterium | reverse complement strand
TGCGAGCGAGATCAACTTCGCTGCGGAAGCACTGGTCGCGCAGGTGGCGGAAAGCCTCGGCGAAGGCGCGATGCTCGTCATCGACTACGGCTTCCCGCGCGCCGAGTACTACCACCCGCAGCGCGCCCAAGGTACGCTGATGGCGCACTACCGCCACCGCGCGAGCGCCGACGTGTTCCTCTGGCCCGGGCTTTCGGACATCACCGCCCACGTCGACTTCTCGGCGGTTGCCGCGGCCGGCGAGCGCGGCGGGCTTGCCGTCGCGGGCTACACGACCCAGGCGGCGTACCTCCTTGGCGCCGGCATCCTCGACCGCCTGCTCGACGTCGGCGAGCCCGGCACGGCGGACTTCGTGCGGGCGACGACGGCGGTGCAAACGCTGACATCGCCGGCGGAAATGGGCGACCTTTTCAAGGTGTTGGCGCTGTCGCGCTCGCCCGCGATCCGCTGGCGCGGGTTCGCGCTGGGGGACAAGTCGCCGGCCCTATGACGGGGATTTGCTTCGGCCTTTGAAGGCCGATGCGCTATCATTTAAGCGCCCCGTTTTGGGACGTCGTGCAATTCCGTGCAACCGGACAGGTGCCGGCCCGCCCCAGCCTCAGCGGGTGGACCGCGGCGCCTCAATCGCCTTTTTTTGAGGATCGCAATGAACGCCATGACGGACGCCGTGCGCATGCAGGTCGACATCGAGACGGTGGTGCGCGAATGCGCGCTGTTCGAAGGCGTCGAACGCCGCGAGCTCGGCACGATCGCGGCAGCCGCCACCTGCCGGCCATTGCAGCGGGGCGCGGTGCTGTTCCAGCAGGGCGCGGCCTCGACCGAGCTCTACGTCGTCGCTGAAGGGTGGGTCAAGATGACCCACGTCACCCAGAGCGGCGACCAGATCGCGTTGCGGTTCGTCCAGCGCGGCGAGCACGTCGGCGGCGCGGCGCTGGTGCGCGGGGTCGCGTTCCCGTCGACCGCCACGGCAGCCTCGGACGCGCGCATCCTCGTGTGGAAATCGGCGTTCATCCACGACTTGATCGGCAGCTCGCGTGCGGTCGCGCGCAACGCGCTGGCGATCGTCGGCGATCGCGCCGACGAGTTCCTGCTGCGCATCCAGGAGCTCGCGAGCGACTCGGTCGAAGTCCGCCTCGCGCGGCACCTGACCGAGCTCGTGCGCCGCTCCGACCGCAAGACCGAGCGCGGCGTCGGCGTCGAGTTTCCGATCTCGCGGCAGGACCTCGCCGAGCTCTGCGGCACCACGCTCTTCACCGTGAGCCGCATCCTGACGCGCTGGCGCGACCTGGGACTCGTCGACCCGGGCCGCCAGCGCATCGTGGTGCGCGACACCGGCCGTCTCGCCGGGCTGATCAGCGAGCGTCACGCCGCGATCTCGGCACGCTAGCCATGCCGTCATCCCCGCGAAAGCGGGGTGCCGAATTCGACCGCAAGAGGCGGAGTGCCGCCGCGATCCGTGGCCTCTAGAGTGGGCTCATCGCCCTCTGGAGATCGAGCCCCATGAAATCGCCTCGTCACACTTCGTCGCGCCAGGCCGTCGACGTGCTCGGCGACCCGCGCTGGGCGGCCGTCGTCGGCCGCGACCCGTCGCAGGACGCGCGCTTCGTCTACGCGGTCACCACCACCGGCATCTATGGCCGGCCGAGCAGCGCAGCGCGGCTGCCGCGGCCCGAGCACGTGCGATTCTTCGATTCGCCGGCCGCTGCCGAAGCGGCGGGCTTCCGCGCAAGCCGCCACATGGCAGGTGACAAGACCGCGACCGCCGCGCAACATGCAGCCATCGTTGCCGACGCGTGCCGGCGGATCGAGGCGGCGGACGAAGCCCCCGACCTCGCGGCGCTCGCCGCCGACGCGGGCATGAGCCCGTTCCACTTTCATCGCGTATTCAAGGCGACGACGGGCCTGACGCCCAAGAGCTACGCCGACGCGCATCGTGCGCGCCGGCTGCGCGCGGGCCTCGATGGCGGCCGCAGCGTGACGACGGCGATCTACGACGCCGGCTTCAACTCCAACAGCCGGTTCTATGCGGCGGCCGACGCCGTGCTCGGCATGAAGCCCGGCAGCTATCGCGCCGGCGGTCGCGATGCGACGATCCGCTTCGCGGTGGGCGAGTGCTCACTCGGATCGATCCTCGTCGCGGCCGGCGAGCGCGGGGTCTGCGCGATCCTGCTCGGCGACGACCCGGCGGCGCTGGTCCGCGACCTCGAGGATCGCTTCCCGCGGGCGACGCTCGTGGGCGGCGACGCCGACTTCGAGCGCGTCGTGGCCACCGTCGTCGGCTTCGTCGAGGCCCCCGCGCTCGGGCTCGCGCTGCCGCTCGACGTGCGCGGCACGGCGTTCCAGGAACGCGTCTGGCAGGCGCTGCGCGAAGTCCCGGCCGGCGCGACGACGACCTACAGCGAGATCGCCGCGCGCATCGGCGCGCCCAAAGCGGTGCGCGCAGTCGCCGGCGCGTGCGCGGCGAACCGCCTCGCGGTGGCGATTCCCTGCCACCGCGTCGTGCGCCGCGACGGCGACGTCTCAGGCTATCGTTGGGGCGTCGCGCGCAAGCGCGCGCTGCTCGCCCGCGAGGCGGCGGCTGCCGAGGATGTCCGGATTTGCGCCGACAGGCGCACCGGAAACGGAGGATAATCATGCCGCTCGAAAAGACCCCCTTTTGCATGACCCTCATGCACCCCACGGAGCGATGCCAATGACAAAGACAATTGCAGCAAATGCCTTCCGCGCCGCCGCGGCTTTCGTGTTCGCCTGCCTCTGCGCCGCCCCGGCGCTCGCGCAGTCGGACCAGGACAAGCTCGTCGCCGACGCGCGCACGACGCTCAACAATTTCATGCGCGATCCGGACCAGACGTGGATCCACGACAACATCGGCCGCGCCAAGGCCCTCTTGATCTCACCGCAGATCGTCAAGGCCGGCTTCATCTTCGGCGGCTCGGGCGGCCGCGCCGTGCTGATCACCAAGAGCGGCGCCCAGTGGTATGGCCCGGCGTTCTACAACCTCGCGACGGCGAGCGTCGGCTTCCAGGCGGGCCTCGAGGTGTCGGAAGCGGTCATCGTCGTGATGACCGACAAGGGCCTCAACTCGCTGATGGCGAGCACGCTCAAGATCGGCGGCGACGCCAGCATCGCCGCCGGCCCGGTCGGCGCGGGCGCCAAGTCGACGGTCAACGCCGACATGGTGTCGTTCACGCGCTCGAAGGGCGTCTACGGCGGCCTCAACCTCGATGGCACGGTGGTCAACACCAACATCGACTGGAACGATGCCTACTACGGCAAGAAGAACGTGCTGCCGCCCGACATCCTGATCCGGCATTCGGTGAAGAACAGCCACGCCTCGGCCCTCCTGGGCGACGCGGCCAGGATCGCCGGCAAGTAGTCGCGGTCGGAGCCGGCGCGCGTGCGATCCGGCACGCCGCCCGGCCGATGCGGAACGGGGCGCGACGCGCCCCGTTTTCATGTGCGCGGCGCGCGCCGCGTGCGCGGCTCGCCGCGCGTTGCGGGTTCAGGCGGCCCGCGCGCACCTCAGGCGTGCAGCACGCACTTCTCGTAAAGGCCGAGCGCGCGCCCGTCCGGGTCGACCTTCGCCTTCAGCGCGCGATAGGGCGTCATGTCGTAGGCTGCCTCGAACTCGTCGCGCGTGAAATAGCTGTCCGAATAGAGCGACTTGATGCCGCCAAGGCGCGCCGTCTCGCGCTCGACGAGGCGGTTGAAATGGCCGGGCGCATGCGCGTCGCGGCTTTGCACGACGTCCCAGAACCCGAAGTTGACGTATGGCGTGCCGGGCTCGAGCGGATAGAGCGGGAAGCGGCGGTCGGCGCGCGCGCCGCGGATCGGGCAGATCCAGATCGGCAGGATGCCGAT
>JAICUU010000318.1 GCA_025935675.1 Burkholderiales bacterium | reverse complement strand
GAGCCGGTGACGCAATCCAGGCGCGTGTGCTGCACCATCGCGATGATCGTGCGCACGCCCTCGCCGACCGCACCGAGCCGCTCGGCCCACGCACCGCGGTACTCGATCTCGCTCGACGCATTGGAGCGGTCGCCGAGCTTGTCCTTGAGCCGCTGCAGCTCGATCGCGTTGCGCATCGGGCCCTGCGCGACGTCGGGCGACGATGGATCGCCGGGCCGCCATTTCGGCACGACGAAGCAGGTGAGCGCATCGTCGGCGCCATCGACCTTGGCGAGCGTGAGGAAGCCGTCGCTCATCGGCGCCGAGCAGAACCACTTGTGCCCTCGCAGCCGGTAGCTGCCGTCGCCGGCGGCGGTCGCGACCGTGCGATTGGCCCGCACGTCGGACCCGCCCTGCTTCTCGGTCATCGCCATGCCGAACGTGCAGCCGGCCTTGTCGACCGCCGGCACGCAGCGCGCGTCGTAGCGCGCCGCCGTCAGGCGCGGCACCCAGCGCGCCGCGACGCCCTCGTCGGCGCGCAGCGCCGGCACCGCCGCATAGGTCATCGACATCGGGCACGTGACGCCCGCGTCGGCCTCGCTCATCAGCAGAAGGAGGACGGTGTGCGCGACGTGTCCCGCTTCGTGCGCGGTCCAGGCGATCGACGACACGCCGGCTTCGAGGCCGAGCTTCATCAACGCGTGATACGACGGATGGAATGCCACCTCGTCGATGCGTGCGCCGAAGCGGTCGAATGCCTGCAAGACGGGCGGATTGCGGTTGGCCTCTTCCGCCCAGCGCTGCACCTCGGCGCTGCCGACGCGGCGGCCAAGCGCGCTCCAGGCATCGCGATGGCTGTCGCCGCCGGCCGCCTTGGCCATCGGCGACAGCAGCGCGTCGGCGTCGAACAGGTTGACGTCGACGAGCGGCGCCGGCTGGTTGGTGACGCGGTGCGTGTCGAGCTCGGTGCGCGGCGGCGCGATCATGTGGCTATCGTACCGCGGGGCTCGATGGGTCATGTTGGTATGCCGCGCGCAATGGCGATACGCCACGGCTGGATTCCCGCATTCGCGGGAATGACATCGCTCTTCGTCATCCCCGCGCAAGCGGGGATCCAGCATCGACGCCTCGCCAAGCCTTCTCGGCCAGCCTACGGGCCCTCTCGGGCCAGCTAGAGCAATTCGGCGAGAAGCGAAGCCGCGCGCGACGCTCCATCCTGCTCCACCGGCGCGAAATCGGCGCCGCGCGCGAGCTCGTCGACCACGGCCGCCGCGATCGCATCCGGCGACGCCTCGTCGAACGTCATGCAGCGCCCCGCGCGGTAGCGCTCGAGGCGATGCCGCACGTGCACGTTCTGCTCGAAGTGGTGGCGGATGGGGAAATAGACGAACGGCACGCGCGCCTCGGTCAGCTCCATGCACGTCGTGAGGCCGCCTTGCACCAGCGCGATATCGCAGGCGGCGAGGCGGCGGTCGAGATCGGCGACGTAACCATGGACCTCGACGCCCGGCATGCGCGGCAGCGACGCGACATCGATCCGCGGCCCGGCCACCGCCACCATCCGCAGGTTCGGCACGCGTCGTCGTACCTCGGGCGCGGCTTCAATGATCCGGCGCAACAGGTTCGCACCCACCGCGGAGCCGCCGACGGTGGCGATGCACACGACCTCGTCGTCGCGGAACCCGAACGCACGGCGCAGTTCCGCGTGGTCACCCGAATCGCGCAAATCCCGCCCGGTGATGTAGCCGCTGAACGCGAAGTGACGCTCCGTCCACTCGCGAATCGCCGGCAACGCGGGGCCGAACGTGCCGGGCACGATGTCGGCGGCGTTGCCGACGAAGATCGAGCGGTCGCGCACGCGCGGATGGCGCTCGACGTGCTCCAGCATCTCGGCGTTGTAGTCGGCCGTGAGGAAGGCCTCGCGATCGCCGCCTTCGGGCATCGGCGCGTAGCCGACGAAATCGGTGAACCAGGCGAGCGCGGCGCGCTTCAGCTCTGGATGCTCGTGCCAGAAATGGTCGACGTCCCACGACTCGTCGGCAATGACGAGGTCGTACTCGCCGTCCTCCACCACCTCCTGGAACACCATGAAGTTGACGACCATGATCTCGTCCATGCGCCGCAGCGCGTCGAACACGTGGAGGTCGTGCTCGCCCGCTTCGCTCTCGACGTGCGCCGACTCGTTGACGAGGAGCCGGCTCGCCGCGTGCACCGATTCGCCGGCGCGCTCGATGAACGGCGTCACCGGATGCTGCGTCAGCCAGTCGATCGCCAGTCCGGGCCGCTGCTCGCGCAGCGCCCGCGCGATCGCCAGGTCGCGGCGCGCGTGGCCGAGGCCGATGGGCGACGACAGGTAGAGCGCGCGATGCGGCCGGCGCATGCCGTGGCGCACCGTCCGGGCGACCGGCACGGCGCCGGTCGTGCGCTCGACGAAATCGCGAATCAGGCGATTGACCGCAACCGGGTCGCGCGCAACCGGTACATGTCCCGATCCCGCGAGGGTGACGAGCGGTGCGCCGATCGTCGCGGCGACGAGCGCGCCCTGGCTCGGCGCGACGATCCGGTCCTGGTCGCCCTGCACGACGAGGATCGGCCGGCGGATCGTGCGATACACGCGCTCGTCCTCGTCGTCGACGATGCCCCGCGCCAGCATCGTGTCGATCAGCGTCTCGGCCGACGTCTCCATCGCCCAGCCGACCGCATCCTCGATCTGCTTCGTCGAATGCGCCTCGGGAAAGCACTGCTCGAAGAAGAACTGCGCGAAGCCGCGCAGGTCGCGCCGCCAGTAGTCGCGGTTGAAGCGATCCCAGCCTTCGGTTCCCGCGGGCGGCGACTTGAAATGCTCGAGGATGCGCGTGTTGGGCTTGGGACCGAACGGCACCGACGGCGCGATCAGCATCGCGCTCGTCACGCGCTCGGGATGGCGCGCGGCGAGCATCGCCGCGAGATGGCCGCCGAGCGACAGGCCGATCGTCACCGCGCGCTCGGTACGCGTCGCGTCGAGCACGGCCAGCGCGTCGGCGACGAACTCGGCGGTCCGGTACGCCGCCGGTCCCTGCGGACGAT
>JAICUU010000088.1 GCA_025935675.1 Burkholderiales bacterium | reverse complement strand
CGGCGCAGGCACCACGCGGCGCCCGGGACGGCGGCGATGCGCAGAGGCGCGGCGACGCCGATGACAAAGCGGGAACGACGTCGGCGACGCCGACCTCTCTTCCCCGTACAAGCGAGCGAAAGGAACAAGCATGAACATCATCGAAACGCTGGAGCGCGAGGAAATGGCGCGGCTCGGCAGGAAGCTGCCCGAATTCGCGCCCGGCGATACCGTCGTCGTCAACGTCAACGTCGTCGAGGGCGAGCGCAAGCGCGTGCAGGCGTACGAGGGCGTGGTGATCGCCAAGCGCAATCGCGGCCTCAACTCCTCGTTCACCGTGCGCAAGATCTCGAGCGGCGAAGGCGTGGAGCGTACGTTCCAGTCGTTCTCGCCGCTGATCGCGTCGGTGGAGGTGAAGCGCAAGGGCGACGTGCGTCGCGCCAAGCTCTATTACCTGCGCGGCCGCTCGGGCAAGTCGGCGCGGATCCGCGAGAAGCTGGCCGTGAAGGATGCCGGCAAGGCGGAATAGCGACGTCGCGCGGCAGTCGCCGATCGACGAAGGGCGGCCCGAGGGCCGCCCTTTTGCTTGGCGGGCCCGACGGTCGCCCCGCGGCAGACCCCGGTGCTTGGCCCGATATTTGCACCCAATCTTCCTGATGCGCGCCCGGCCGACGCGCGCCGCTTTTGGCCGGCTCATTCCATTGGCATAATCCTTGGTTGAGCCGGGGCGGACATTCGATGCCACGATGAAAGCGACGCTGTACGAAGCACTGGGCATTCCGCAGGCCGCCTCCGACGAGGAGGTCCGCGCCTCGCTGCGCCGGCTGATCCGCAAGTACTACGCGAAGACGCGCGACGGCCAGGGCAACGTCGAGGAAGCGCTGCGCTTCATCAACCACGCGAGCCGCATCCTGTCGGATTCCGACCGGCGCGCGCGCTACGACAACGAGCTCGCGCTGTCCGCGGGCACCACCGAGCAGAAGATCGCGCACGTCGTGTCGAACGCCGTGGCGGTCGAGGGCGAGCAGACCGACGTCGGCACCGCGGCGATCGACAAGCTCGCCGAGGCGCTCGCCGATCCGCTCGAGACGGGCCTCGACGCCGAGGACCCGAAGCCCGAGCTCAACCTGCACCACCCGGGATTGACGGAGCGCGTCGCGTCGTTCGGCCGCTCGCCGCTCGTGACGATCGTGCTGTGCATGCTGTTCGCGGCGTTCATCGCCGCGGCGATCGTGTCGGTGACGCCGGCCGACACCGTGCTCGTCGCGAAGCAGGTGCTCGTGTGGCTGACGCTCGCGCTGATCCTGCTTACCGTCGTCTACGGCATCGTGCACGGCATCGCGTGGCTGCGACGACGCAGCGAGCCGCCGCCCGCGTCGCTGACGCCGCAGACCGACTTGGCGATCCTCAACTGGCGCCGCGAGCGCAGCGTGTTCCTCGGCACCGACCATCCGCAGGAAGATGCGAGCTGGATCTTCCAGCTGCGAATGGCCGAGCTCGAGCGCGCGAAATCGGGCCGCACCAGCGAGCCACGCCCGTGGCATCGCCTGGCCGCGCGGCTCTTCGACTACGCGCTGTGGGGCCTGGTGCTGGCACTGCTGCTCTCCGAGCTGCGCGGCGCCAACATCGTTCCCGAATCGGCCGCATGGTGGCTCGGCCATCCGCTGATCGCGCCGATCCTCATCACGCTGTCGTGGGTGCCGATCGAGGGACTGTTGATTGCCTCGCTCGGCACCACGCCGGGCAAATGGCTGTTCGGCGTCTACCTGCAGTTCTCGATCTCCGACGCCTATGCGCGGCGCGACGCGCGCGCGCATTTCGAGCGCGGTCTCAAGCGCGCGTTCCGCGTCTGGTGGGAAGGCATCGCCTGCGGCTTCGCGCTGCTCGCGCCGGTGATGATCGCAGTCGCCTACGAGAAGCTCGCGCAGAACCAGGAGACCGACTGGGACTTCGCGCAGGACTGCCTCGTCACGCACGGCCCGCCCGGCGTGCTCAATGCGCTGACGGGGGTTTGCGGACTCGCGGCGATGATGTGGCTTTACGGCGTCGCGTGGCACCAGCCGATGGCCGACTCGATCGTATGGGCGCGCGCGACGATCACCGACGCGCTGCCCTCCCCCGAGACACTCGCCAATTTCGCCGGCGGCGGCGGCTTGATCGGCGGCCTCGCGCCCGCGAAGTCCGGCGATGCGTCGCCCGCCACGGCGCGCGCCAGCGTCCCGCCGTCGCTGCCTGCGACGCCGTCCGGCGCGCCGTCGCCAGCGACACCGCCCGGAACGGCAGCGAACCCCGGCGACCCGGTCGATCCCGATCTCGCCGCCGCATTCGCCGAGCGTCGCGCCAAAGTCGCGGTATTGAAGGTCGAGGGACCGCGGATGCTGCGCGCAGGCAACTGGCGGCGCGCGGCGGAGCTTTGCCGCACGTGGACCGACCTCGATCTCGCCAGCGCCGACGCCTATCGCTGCCTCGGCCAAGCCTGGCAGGCGCAGGGCTATCACCAGGATGCGATCGCGGCGTTCCGCAAGGCGAAGCAGTTCGATCCTTCTGACCACGACCTCGACGACGCGATCGATCGCTCGCAGAAGGGCATCGTCGCCGACTTCCTCAACCGCTACCGGCGCTGAGGCGTGCGGCGGGCACGCATGCGCCGGTGATCGGCGTGCCGCCGGTCAGTTCCGGCGATCGGCAGCAACCATCAGCGCCGGCAATCAGCGCAGCACGAGCGACAGCCACAGCGGCAGCGTGACGGCCGCGACGAGCGTGCTGGTCGAGATGAGCCATGCCGCGGCGCGCCCGTCGCCGCCCATCTGCGAGGCGAGGATGTATGCGGACGGTGCCGTCGGCACCGCCGTCATCAGCACGGCAACCGAGGTCTCGAGCGGCGCGAGTTGCGCGTAGCGCGCGAGCCCGAACGCGAGCGCCGGCATCGCCACGAGCTTGATCGCATGGAACCACGCGAGCGCCGAGTACGGCAGGTTGCCGCGCGTGAGCGAGAGCGCCGCACCGACGGCGATGAGGCCGAGCGGCAGCGCCGCGGCGCCGAGCGCGGCGACGACGCTGTCGAGCCATTCGGGCAGTGCCAGCGACAGCGCGTTCGCGGCGAGGCCGACGACGCAGGCGATCAACAGCGGATTGCGCGCGAGCTCGCGGCCGACGTGCAGCGCCCGGCCCCGCGCGAGCCCCGCCACCGCCGCGACGTTGACGATCGGCACCAGCACGCCGACCAACAGCGCCGCGAGCGCGAGCGCGGCATCGCCGCCCATGCGCACGGCGACTGCCAGCACGACGTAGGTGTTGAAGCGGAACGCGCACTGGAAGCTCGCGCCGAACGTCGGCGGCGGAAGACGGAAAAGGGGCCCGGCGAGCGCGCCGAGCGCGATGCCCGCGAGCGTGGCGGCGACGACGATCGCGACGAGCGTCGCGGCGCCTGCGCTGCCGAGCGGCGCGTGCGCGAGCGAGCGCACGAGGAGCGCGGGGAACAGCACGAAGTAGATGAGCCGCTCGAGTCCGCTCCAGAACGCCGGCGTCAGCGCCGGCCAGCGCCGCAGCGCGGCGCCGAGCGCGATCAGCAGGAAATCGGGGACGAGGATCAGCGCGACGTTCATGCAATGCCTCGCGCACGTCGCGCGGCCGTGCCGGGGACGCGCGTCACGCCGCCGCCGCGGCGAGCATCGGGCGCAGCAGGTCGTCGAGCGCGAAGCCGAGCGCGCGGTCGAGCGCGCGCCGCGCGTCGGCGGATAGCGAGCGATGCCAGGCGCCGATCGGCGCGATCGCGATCGGCGCGCGTGCAGTCGGCGGCACGGGAATGCCCGCGACCGCGTAATAGCGCGCTTCGGCGACCGTGTAGCGGAGCGTGAACGCGCCGGTGTGCGCGGCGGTGAAGCCGCGCGCGCGCAACATGCCGGCGAAAACGCGATCGCCGATCGGCGAGAGCTCGCGCGGGAACGCGCGCCACGCCGCCGCCATCGCCAGCGCGTCGCCCGCGAGCAGCATGCAGCTCGTGTCGACGTGACCCACGTGGTCGTCCGATTGCATGCCCGGCAATATCCGGCCGTCGGGCAGGTGCAGCGTGCGCGCCGAGCGTGTCCACGCCGACACGGCCGCCGTCGCGCGCGCGACGAGCGACTCGACGTGGCGCGGCCGGTACGCATTGTCCGCGTCGAGGAACGCGATCGCGTCGCAGCCCGCGGCGAGCGCCGCCTCCGCGCCTTCGGCGCGCGGCGTGTCGCCGTAGTCGGCGGACGGCTGTGCGAGGCGGCGATGCATCACGTCCCAGCCGTCGATCGCGTCGTGCGGATGGCCGTCGGCCACCATGACGTGGCGGCACGGGTAGGTCTGCGCGGACACGCTCGCATGGCAGCGCGCGAGCGTCGCGGGATCCTCGCGGAAATACGCGGTGACGACGGCGACGCGCAGCGGCCGCGCGCCGGCGGTCGTCAGCGACGCGCCGATCGCGTCGTCCGCGACGTCGCCGCCGACCACGAGCGGCAACGCGAGGCGCCAGCCGGCGAGATCGCCCGGCGTCCGCGCGAGCCGCCGCTCGAGCATCGCGAGCAGCGCGGCGGGCGCGAGCGGCGCCTCGTCGCGGCCATGGCATTGCTTGTAGCGCCGCGCGCTGCCGCACGGGCACGGCGCGTTGCGTCCGATCGCCGGCAGGGTCGACGCGGGCGGCGCCGTCATTCGCGGACGCGTGCCGCGCGCGCTAGCGTCGGCGCATCAGGAACCAGAACGCGCCGTCGGACTCGCCGTGCTCGATGAGCGCGTTGCCGGTCTGGCGCGCGAACGCCTCGAAGTCGCGCACGCTCGCAGGATCGGTGGCGACGATGCGCACGACCTGGCCGCTCTGCATGTCGTTGAGCGCCTTCTTGGTGCGCAGGATCGGCAGCGGGCAGTTGAGGCCGCGTGCATCGATCTCGCGGTCGGCGGCTTGTGCGGTCGACATGCGGCGATTATACGTCGCGGCCGCGGATGCGCTCGACGAGCGCGGTGGTCGAGCGCGGATGCACGAACGGTATGGCCACGAAGCGGCCGCCGGCGGCGATCACCTCCGCCGCGCCGGCCGTCGTCTGCGCCGTGTAGTCGCCGCCCTTGACGAGCACGTCGGGAAGCACGGCGGCGATCAGTTCGCGCGGCGTATCGTCGTCGAAGGGCACGACGAGGTCGACGGCTCCGAGCGCGGCGAGCACCGCCATGCGGTCGTCGAGCGGGTTGTAGGGCCGTGCATCGCCCTTGCCGAGGCGGCGCACCGAGGCATCGGTGTTGACCGCGACGCACAGCGACGCGCCGAGCTTGCGCGCGGCCTCGAGGTAGGCGACGTGGCCGCGATGCAGCACATCGAACACGCCGTTGGTGAGCACGAGCGGCCGCGGCAGCGCGGCGATGCGTGCGCGCGCGTCGCGCGCTGACGCGACCTTGGCGGCGGCGTCGATCATCCGTTCATGTACTCGAACACCTTGACGACGCGCACCACGTCGGTCGTCGACGCCGCGATCTGCGCCGCGTCGTCGGCCTCCTTCTTCGTGACGATGCCCATCAGGTAGACGACCTGGCGCTCGGTCACGACCTTGACGAGGTTCGCGGCGAAGCGGTTCTCCTCGATGAAGCGC
Organism: Burkholderiales bacterium; assembly: GCA_025935675.1. Taxonomy (GTDB): domain Bacteria; phylum Pseudomonadota; class Gammaproteobacteria; order Burkholderiales; family Casimicrobiaceae; genus VBCG01. Next base: position 7,742 of record JAICUU010000088.1, on the reverse strand, counting down.
GCCTTGACCTTCGAAGTGATGTAGGTGTCGTTGGTGCGCGACGACATCGGCGTGTTGGGCGCGATCACCATCTCGTCCTGTACCGAGCGCACCTTCGGCGTGCCCTTGACCATGGCCAGGATCGAGTCGTACGTCGCGCGATCGGGCGCCTCGCCGGTGAGGAGCACGATGCCGTTGTAGCTCGTCACGTTGAGATGGATGCGATCGCCGTAGGTGCCCCGTGCGTCGTTGGAGACGCGCAGCTCGATCGCCTCGTCGTCGACCTGCGCGCCCGCCGAGCGGCGGTCGGCGACGACGAGCACGGTGCCGGCCGCGGCACCGGCCACGATGATGGGCGCGCAGCCCTGGAGCGCCGCACCCGCGGCGAGCGCGAGGGCGAGCGTGGCGACGAGGGGGCGAAGCGATGTCATGGCGGGTGTCTCCTGGGAAGCGTGATCCTTGAAGTTCCGGGCGGCCGATCGCGCAGTCGATGGCGACGGGTCATGCGTCGTCGCCGAGCAGCGTGTGGTCGATGATGTCGCAAAGGCAATGGATCGCGAGGAGGTGCATTTCCTGGATGCGTGCCGTGCGGGCGTGCGGGACGCAGACGTGGACATCGCCTTCGGCGAGGAGTTCGCCGATCCGCCCGCCGCCGTTGCCGGTCAGTGCGACAACCCGCATGTCGCGCTCGTGCGCCGCGCGCACTGCCGCCGTCACGTTGGGCGAGCCGCCCGACGTCGAGATGGCGAGCAGCACGTCGCCGCGCGCGCCCAGCGCGCGCACCTGCCGCGCGAACACCTGCTCGAACGCGTAGTCGTTGGCGACGGCGGTCAGCAGCGACGTGTCGGTGGCGAGCGAGATCGCCGCCAGCTCCGGCCGCTCGCGCTCGAAGCGGCCGACGAGCTCGGCGGCAAAATGCTGGGCGTCGGCGGCGGAGCCGCCGTTGCCGCACGCGAGGATCTTGCCGTCGCCGAACAGGCACTCGGTCATCACGTTGGCGGCGCGCGCGATCGGCGCGGCGAGCGCGTCGGCCGCGTCGCGATGGAGCTGCGCGCTGTCGGCGAAATGGCCTTTCACGCGCCGGACCGGATCCATCGCGCGATTATAGGCAGCTGTGTCGTCAGCTCGAGGCATCGATGACGTCGCGATGCCACGTCGCGCGCGACGCGTCGAGCGCGTCGAACAGCACCGCGTCGAAGCGGCAGGGCGGCTCCTTGGCGAGGCGCGACAGGTAGAGGCGCGCGGCGGCGAGGAGCCGCGCCTGCTTGGCGCGCGTGATCGATTCGGCGGCGCCGCCGTATGCGGCGCTGCGGCGCAGCCGCACCTCGACGAACACGAGCGTTGCGCCGTCGCGCGCGACGAGGTCGATCTCGCCGAAGCGGCTGCGCACGTTGCGCGCGACGATCGCGAGCCCGCGCGCCTCGAGATACGCCGCGGCGAGCGACTCGGCGCTCGCGCCGTCGGCGCCGCGCGACACCGGGAGGGGCCCTCGCGCAGCTCGCTCCGGCGCGGATTCGCGCTTGGGACGGCGCTGCGCACTCATGGCTTCCCGTCGAGCGGCACCATCACGCCTTCGCGGAACACCGCGAGCGCGCCTTCGCGCGCGATCTGGCGGCCCTCGTCGAGCTCGAGGTGGCCGGTCGCGCCGTCGAGCTCGAAGTGCGACGGCACGCCGCCGCGGAACGCGTCGGCGACGCGGAACGCGTCGAGGCCGAGCGCGTAGAGGCGGTCGAGCGCGACGCTCGAATACCGCTTGTGCGGCAGCCGCGCGAACGCCGGCAGGTCGGGCGTGACGAGCCAGGGCAGGTCGACGACGCGCGTGTCGTCGAGGTCGCGCATCGTGCCGAGCGTTGCGCTGCGGTTGATCTGCGCGCTCGCGTACGTGGTGACGTGCGGCGCGAACGACTTCACGAGCGACAAGTCGCTGCCCTCGACGGCGATGACGACCACGTCGGCGGGCACGTCGGCGAGGTCGCGGCGCAGCTTGGTGAGGCCGTCGGGAGTCGCCGCGAACGAGAAGCGGTGCGGCGGGTTGCCGCCGTCGAGCAGCCATTGCGCAGTGAACGCGCCGGCGAAGCGCTTCATCAGCGGCGTATCGGCTTCGATCACCGATGCGTTGATCGCGCCGTCGGTACGCGCGCGCCGCGCGATCACGCGCGCGTCGCTCTCCACCGCGAGTGCCAGCGTATAGATGAGCGGCGGCAGCGGCGTGCCGTCGTCGAGCTGGTTGAGCGCGATCGTCGGCGGCAGCGAGATGTCGGCGCCGGCGATCGCCTTCAGGTCGTCGCGCACGAGCGGTCCGACGATCACCTGGGCACCGGCGTCGCGCGCCTGCGTGAACGCGGCGACGACCTCGCCGGCGCCGTGGCCAATGACGACCACGCGCGGGCGCGCGCCGGCGGCGTCGGCGGCATCGAGGAAGCCGTCGCGCACCGCCGCGGCAGCGCGCGCGTAGTCGGGCGATGCGAGCGGCAGCACGAGCGCGATGTCGGCGGACCGCGAGGACGGCGCGGCGGGCAATGCGGCGTCCGGTGCAGCGGCCGCGGGCAGGTCGGCGGCCGGCATTGCAGCGGGCGCGTCGGGCGGCGCCGCCGCAGGCGCGACGGACTGCAGGTCTTGCTGCGCAATCACGACTGCATCGCTTGCCGCCCATGCGGGCGACGCGCAAAATGCGCCGGCCGGGAAGGCGGCGCTTGCGCACAGCACCAGCCTGCACAGCAAGCGAAGGGGCGCGGCGAGGCGGGATCGAAGAGGGCGCATTGGACGAGCGCGACAGGCAGGACAGTGCGGCTCACACGTCCGCGACGGCCGGTCGCGCCGGTGTGCGGGCGGCGTCATTATATGTGGTCGCCACACCGATCGGGCACCTGCGGGACATCACGTTGCGCGCGCTCGACGTCCTCGCATCGGCGGCAGTCGTCTACGCCGAGGACACGCGCGTGTCGTCGGCGCTGCTCGCGCATCACGGCATCGCGCGGCGGCCGCGCTCGCTCAACGCCCACAACGAAACGGCGCGCACCGGAGAGGTGATCGGCGCGCTCGCGCGCGGCGAGGACGTCGCGATCGTCACCGACGCGGGAACGCCCGCGATCAGCGACCCGGGCGCGCGCCTGGTGCGCGCCGTGCGCGACGCCGGGCATCGCGTCGTGCCGATACCGGGGCCTTCTGCCATCGTTGCGGCGCTGTCGGCCGCAGGGCTCGCCGCTGCGCAATTCCACTTCGCGGGCTTCCTGCCGGCGAAGGCCGGCGAGCGCGACGCACGACTCGCTGCGCTCGCGCGCATCGACGCGGCGATCGTGATCTACGAGGCGCCGCATCGCATCGCCGACACCGTGGCCGCGCTCGCGGCGGCGCTCGATCCCGCGCGCACGCTCGTCGTCGCGCGCGAGCTCACGAAGGCGTTCGAGACGATCGCGGCGATGCCGGTCGGCGAGGCGCCGGCATGGCTCGCCGCCGATCCCGACCGGCGCCGCGGCGAATTCGTGCTGATCGTCGATGCGCCGGTATCCACCGACGCACCCGACGCGGCGCTCGGCGACGCGCTGCGCTGGATCGATGCGCTTGCGCCGGAAATGGCGCCCGCGCGGGCCGCGCATGTCGTGGCGCGGATGACCGGCGCGCCGCGCGACGCCCTTTACGCGCATGCCCTCGGACGCAAGCGCGAGCGGGCCAGGTAAACATTACGATCGTCGTGTAGGCGCGTTCCTACAGGCGGATGGGCCGCGCTCCGATGGGGCGTCCGCTCGCGCCTCTCTACGATGCGTACAACGATAACAACACCCCGCTGAAACCATGGAGCTTCAAAGCACCGACAACATCGTGACCTTGCCGTTCCTCGCGGCAACGCGCGCGGCCTCGCGGCCCGCGCCGGCGCGATTCGGACGGCTGTACGGCAACTCGGCCGCGATGCAGGACGTGTTCGCGATGATCGGCCGCGTGGCCCCGACCGAGGCGACCGTCCTCATCACCGGCGAGTCGGGCTGCGGCAAGGAGCTCGTCGCGCATTCGATCCACGACCTCTCGGCACGGCGCTCGGGCGCGTTCATCGCGGTCAACTGTGGCGCGATTCCGCAGAACCTCATCGAGGCGGAGCTCTTCGGCTACGAGAAGGGGTCGTTCACCGGCGCCAACCGCCAGCACGCGGGCTGCTTCGAGCGCGCGCGCGGCGGCACGCTGTTCCTCGACGAGATCACCGAGATGTCTCCCGAGATGCAGGTGCGCCTGCTGCGCGTGCTCGAGACAGGGAGGTTCGCGCGCATCGGGGGCGACCGCGAGCTCGCCGCGGACGTTCGCGTGCTGGCCGCGACCAACCGCGATCCCGCGTCGGCGGTGCGCGACGGCGTGCTGCGCGAGGACCTGATGTACCGCCTCGCGGTGTTCCCGCTGCACCTGCCGCCGCTGCGCGATCGCGAGGACGACGCCGAGCTTCTCGCCGAGCATTTCCTGCAGGAGCTCAATGCGGGCTCCGACACGCAAAAGCGCCTGTCGCGCGGCGCGGTCGAGGCGATCCGCCGCCACGCATGGCCGGGCAACGTGCGCGAGCTTCGCAACGCGGTCCACCGCGCGTTCATCCTCGCCGACGACATGGTCGAGCTCAACCTCGGCAGCCTCGCCTGTCCCGAGGTGCGCGGGCGCAAGCTCGAGTTCGCCGTGGGCACGCAGCTCGCCGACATGGAGCGCCGGGCGATCTTCGCAACGCTCGACCACTGTCGCGGCAACAAGCGCCAGTGCGCGGAGATGCTCGGCGTCAGCCTGAAGACGCTGTACAACCGGCTCGCGGCCTACCATGCCGCGGACTCGACGAGAACCGCGCAGTAGCGCGGCGACACTCTCGCGAAAGCGCCATGATCCGACTCCTGATAGCCGACGACCACGCCATCGTGCGCGCCGGCCTGAAGCAATTCATCGCCGACCAGATCGACATGGAGGTCGTCGGCGAGGCGGCGACCGGCAACGAGTGCATCTCTCTCGTGCGCGCCGGCGAGTTCGACGTCGTGCTCCTCGACATCTCGATGCCGGACAAGAACGGCATCGACACGCTGAAGGCGATCAAGCACGCGAAGCCCGATCTCCCGGTGCTGATGCTGTCGGGCTTCGCCGAGGAGCAATACGCGGTCAACCTGCTGCGCGCGGGCGCGGCCGGCTACGTCAACAAGGAGACCGCCTCGACGCAGCTCGTCGGCGCCATCCGCACGGCGATGCGCGGCCGCAAGTACGTGAGCCCGAATCTCGCGCAGGTGCTGGCCGACGGCGTCTCGGGCGACACCGACGCGCCGCTGCACGCGCGGCTGTCGCAGCGCGAGTTCCAGATCTTCACCAAGCTCGCGGGCGGCACGCCGGTGTCGAAGATCGCCGAGGAGCTCCACCTGTCGGTCAAGACCGTCAGCACCTATCGCTCGCGCGTGCTCGAGAAGATGGCGATGAAAACGAACGCCGATCTCACGTACTACGCCATCAAGAATCACCTGATCGAGTAGCGATCGTGCGACTCCCGATTCCCAGCGTCGCGCGCGCGTCGCGCGCCCGCGCCCGCATTGCCGCGCCGCATGCCGCGGGGCACCGGTGAACGGTGCCGTGACCCAGTTGCGCGTCGTGCTGATCGAGGATTCGCCGATCATCCGCGAGCGGCTGATCGAGTCGCTGACGGCCACCGGCCGCATCAAGGTGGTCGGCCAGGCGGACAGCGAGCGCGGCGCGGTCGCGGCGCTCGCGAGCGGCAACTGGGACGCGGTGATCCTCGACCTGCAACTGAAGCAAGGCACCGGGCTCGGCGTGCTGAAGGCGCTGGGCCCGGTACGGCCGGCGGGCGCCAAGGTGATCGTGCTGACCAACTACGCGATCCCGCAATACCGCGACCGCAGCCTGGCGCTCGGCGCCGATTACTTTTTCGACAAGTCACGCGAGTACGACCGCGTGCGAAATGTTCTCGAGGAGTTGGCGGGCGACCGCTGACAACCGGTGTAAGCGCTACAAGCGCGACCCGCAAACGCGCCCGCGCGCGGCCGGCAACGACCCGCAAGTGATTGATCCCGCAGGCCACACGCGCTGGCACGGCGCCTGCGAACAGTCAATACGACGCCGCGACGCCGGCGTGAGTTCCCACCACCAAGGAGACCGTCATGACCCGCCAAATCGCCCCCCGCATCCTCGCGCTACTGGCCGCCACCGCGGTTGCGAGCATGCTCACTGCCTGCAACACCGTCGAAGGTGCCGGTAAGGACGTCAAGGCCACCGGCCAAGCCGTCGAAAACGCCGCCGACAAGGCGAAGCCGTCGCACAACTGACGGTCCGCCCACACACTTGCTCCCCCGGGGCCGCCACGCCTTGCGCGTGACGGCCCCGAACCATGGAAAATGCCACTGCCGAAACGCGGCGCGCGCGCCGCGTCGAAACGGCGATCGTCGCGCTCGCGGTGATCGCGAGCATCGCCGCGCTGCGCGCGGCGCAGGAGTTCTTCATCCCGGTCGTCGTGGGGATCTTCCTCGCGTACGCGCTGCGGCCGATCGTGTCGAAGCTCACCGATTGGCGCGTTCCGGAGGCGGTCGCCGCGGCGCTCGTCATGCTGGCGCTGGTGGGCGCGATTGGGGGCGGCGCCTATGCGATGCGCGACCAGGCGACGAGCGCGCTCGCCGACCTGCCTCATGCCGCACATGCGGTCCGGATGCGCGTGCGCGAGCTCGCCGGCGACGGCGCGCCGACGCCGCTCGCGCACGTCAAGGCGGCGGCGGTGGAGCTCAACAAGGCCGCCAACGAGGTCGCCGGCGAAAATCCGGCGCCGCCGGCGCCACCGCCTTCGCCGGGCATCGTCGACCGCCTGACCGCCGACGGCGTCAACGCGCTCGGCGTGCTGACCACGTTCGGCGTCGCGCTCGTGATCACGATGTTCCTGCTCGCCGCCGGCAACTCGTTCCGCCGCAAGCTCCTGCGGGTGGGCGGCAACACGCTGCGCGAGCGCCGCATCACCGTCGAGATCCTCGACGAGATCGACATACAGGTGCAGCGCTATCTCCTCGTGATGTTGTTCACCAACGTCGCACTCGGCCTCGTGTTCTGGGGGATCTTCGCGGCATTCGGCCTCGAGCGTGCGGTGCTGTTCGCCTTCTGCGCGGCCGTGCTGCATGCGATTCCCTACCTCGGCATCGTCATGGCGTTGATCGTGATCGCCGTCGCGGCCATCCTGCAGTTCTCGTCGGTGGGCGCGGTGGTGGGCATCCTCGTGGCGATGTCCGCCGCGTCGATCGCGATCGGCCTCTTCCTGCAGAACTGGCTGCAGGGACGCGCCTCGCAAATGAACCCGGTGGCGGTGTTCCTGTCGGTGATCTTCTTCGGCTGGCTGTGGGGCGGATGGGGCCTCCTGCTCGGCGCGCCGCTGGTCGCGATCGTGCGGACCATCGCGAGCCGCATCGAGTCGCTCACGCCGGTCGCCGAATTCCTGAGCGACGACGCCCACGGTCCGGCTGCGCCGGCGCAGGCGGCCGGTTCGTCGCGCGGGCGCTGACACGTCGTCCGCCGGCCGTCATCCTTCGCGGCGAGGTGCGGTAGGACTCCGCCCAAGGTGCTTGCACGAAATGCTTGAGGCGCGTGCCCGAAGTGCCCGCAAGTGCGGGATACGGGCGCTAAGGGCTTGAATCCATGGGAATAGTGTGTGGCACGGCGGTTGCGAATGATGAGCACGGGCGGCGCGAGCCGTTGGCGCGCGCCTGCGAACCGTCATCACCCACAAGAGGAGTTACGCGATGAGCAAGCTTCTGATCACCCTGCTG
>JAICUU010000386.1 GCA_025935675.1 Burkholderiales bacterium | reverse complement strand
ATCGCCAGCACGTGACGCTCGTTGAAGCTCGTGTCGAACGAAGAGCCGCGGTGGCCCGATGTCCCGAACACGACACGCTGGGACGGTATCGACGGGTCGGGCACTCCGGCGTAATAGGCCGTGACCAGCCGCGGAACGTCGACCAGCATCGCCGGCGTCGCCGGCGTGCCGGCGAGCGGGCTGATCCACGGCATGGCGTCGATGGCGCTGCCATGCGCCGAGGTCGCCGGCGTCACCGGTTTCGGCGCGCAGCGCCCGGCGGCACTCATTGCGCTACCCCTGGGCGAGCCGGTAAGCGTCCTGCACGCGCCGATAACAGATGCACGATGCCGCCATCAGGCCTTTGGCATCGATGATCTCGATGGAGCCCCGGGAGTAGTCGATCAGCTTGCGCCGTCGCAACGCGCCCGCCGCCTCGGTGACCCCCTCGCGCCGCAGCCCGAGCATGTGCGCCAGGAACTGCTGGGTCATGAGAAAACGGTCGCTGCCGACCCGGTCGCGCGTCATCAGCAGCCACCTCGCCAGGCGCGCTTCCGCGTCGTGAAAGCGGTTGCAGGCGGCCGTCTGCGATATCTGCGCCATCAATGCGTACGCGTAGCGATAGAGCGCATCCCGCAGCGGACGATTGCGCTCGAATTCGAGACGAAACGGCGCCGCGGCCATCCGCATCGCGTCGCCGCCACCCTGGACAAGCGCGCGCACGCCGGAAACGCCGACGCCCAGGATGAACGGCATGCCGGCCATGCCCTCGCGGCCGACCATGCCGACCTCGAGCGAGCGATGGCGATCGACGGTGGTCAGCAGCGAGATGAGGCAATCGAGGGGAAAGTAGACATGTCCGATGGACTTCCCCGGATCGTGGAGCACCTGGCCGAAGCGCAGCGTCACCGGCTCGAGCCCGGCGTCCAGGCGCTTGCGTTGCCGTGGCGGCACGCTCGCCAGCACCCGGTTGGTCGCCACGTTTGAATCGCTCGTCATGCCTGCCTCAGGGGAAGCCAAGTTCGCGCCGGAAGGCGTCGCCTCGCGCCCCATCTGGCCGGCAGGCAATCCTGCGAACGCGGCCGGACGGGAGCGCGTTGGCGATCGCCTCGTCGCGCCGATGATGGGCGCGGCCGTCGCCGGCGTATGTGCGACGCCTCACATAGCCGCGGCGGGCGGCGCGGGCCGAGGCGAGGGCATTGGTGCGCTGGCGCACCATGGGATCCGCGCGATGCTTTAAGCTGTCGCGATGCCCGCCGGCCCATCGCACCGCAAGCCCAGCAAGACATCGTCCGCGCGATCGCCGGGTGCGCCGCGTCGGGAATCCCGCGGAGACGAACATCCGCGCCGCAACCACCTGGTCGAGGCGCTGCCGAAGACGGACCGCGAGCGCGTCGCCAGGCACCTCGAGCTCGTGGAATTGAAGCTCGGCGACGTCCTCTATGAATCGGGCGTCCGGCTGCGCTACGTGTATTTCCCCATTACGTGCATCGTCTCGCTGCTCTATGTCATGGAGGATGGGGCGTCCGCCGAGATCGCGATCGTCGGCAACGAAGGCATGCTCGGCATCTCGCTCTTCATGGGCGGGGACAGCACGCCGAGCCGCGCCGTCGTGCAGAGCGCCGGTCACGCGTTCCGGCTCAGGGCCAACCTGCTCAAAGACGAGTTCGCGCGCTTCGGTCCGACGATGCATCTTTTGCTGCGCTACACGCAGGCGCTGATCACGCAGATGGCGCAGACCGCCGTCTGCAACCGCCACCATACCGTCGACCAGCAGCTGTGCCGGTGGCTTCTGCTGAGCCTCGACCGCCTCGCGTCGAACGAGCTCGCGATGACGCAGGAGCTCATT
>JAICUU010000102.1 GCA_025935675.1 Burkholderiales bacterium | reverse complement strand
TGCGCGCCATGCGTCATCGCCGCGGCGCCATCGGCGGGTGCCGGTGTCGCGGCGCCGGCCGGCACCGGCGCGGAATGGCCGCCGTGCCGCTCCCCGTGCATCGGGTCGAAGGCCAGCGATTCCATGACGACCGAGTCGCCGAGCGCGCGCCCGGCGAAGTCGATCCACACGTCGATGCGCTCCGCCGATGCGACGAACACCTCGCGGCACGCGAGCGGCCGTGCCAGCAACCCGCCGTCGGTGCCGAGCAGCGTGAATGGCAGCACCGCGCCGTCGTCGCCGCGAAACGCGAGCCGGAACGTGCGCGCATTGGCGGCGTTGACGATGCGTAGCCGGTAGCCGCGGGTTCCGACGTCGAGGTACGACCGCGACGTGCCGTTGACCAACATCTCGTCGCCGAGATAGCCGCTGACGAGGTCGTCCCGGGCCGGCGCGTAGCGGTCGCGCGCGTCGCTGCGCCGGTCGCAGAGCGCGAGCACGAGGTCGGTGTCGCCGCGCGTCGTGCCGAGCGCGGCCGCAAGGGCGCGATCCTCCGCGTCGTCGACGAGCATCACGCCGAACAGCCCGCGATGCGCCTGGCCTGCGGTCAGCCCGTGCGGATGCGGGTGATACCAGTACGTGCCGGCGCGGTTGGCGACCGGAAAGGCGTAGTCGAATTTCGCGCCCGGCGCCGCGAGCCGGAAACCGTTGCCATCGTTGCGGCTGTCGACCGTGAGCCCGTGCCAATGCACGATCGTCGGCGCGTCGATCGCGTTGTCGAGCGTCACGCGCATCGCGGTGCCGCGCGGCACGACGAGCACCGGGTTGCGCCATTGTCGGCCGTGCTCGTCAATGACGTAGCCGAGCGGCATCGGTCCGCCAGCCACCGCGGCCGCGCGCACCGCGAAGCCTTCGCCCACGTCGTAGTAGCCCATGAAGCCGTCGCGACCGGGCATCGCGAGCGGCCGCTCGAACGACGTGCCGTTCGCGCAAAGCTCGCGTGGGGGCGCCGCGGCGCCTGCGCCCCGAATGCGTGCGGGCAGCATCGGCACCGCGGCGAGCGCGGCGAGTGAGGCGAGCGTGCGCCGGCGCGTGCGCAACGGGGTCATCGGGAACGGCGCGCGCCGACGGGCGCGCCGAGGCGGCGCCTCAAGGAATCGCCACGCCCCATGGCAGCGCACCGACGTCGACGTCGGCAATTTTGGTGTTGGTGGCGGTGTCGATGACCGTGACCTGGTTGGAGCGGCCACAGGCGACGTAGAGCTTGCCGCCATCGGGCGTGAGGGCCATGTTCCACGGCCGCTTGCCGACGGCGATCTTCGCGACGATCGCGTTGGTCGCGGTGTCGATCACCTGCACCGTGCCTTCGCCGCCGGAGGTGACGAACACGCGCTTGCCGTCCGGATGCACCTTGACGCCGTTCGAGCGCGCGCCGGCCTTGATCCGCGCGATCACCTCGCCGGTCGCCACGTCGAACACGTTGACGGTGTCGGCGTTCTCGGCGGCGACGTACGCGCGCGAGCCATCCGGCAAGAAGCCGATGCCGCGCGGGCGGTTCCCGACCTTCACCGACTTCACCACCTCGCCCTTGCCGACGTCGATGATGTCGACCGAGTCCGCCTCCTCTGCGCTCGCATAGATCCACTTGCCGTCGGGGCTCCAGACCGCGTGCTCGGGATTCTTGCCGCGCGTCTTCACGCGCTTGACGACGGTCAACGTCGCCGTATCGACGATCGCCACCGTGTTGTCCTCCTCGACGGCGGCCGTCAGCCACTTGCCGTCCTGCGACAGGTAAATCGCTTCGGGCGAGTTGCCGAGCGGCACCGTCTTGGTCGCCTTGCCGGTCGCCGTGTCGACGGCAACGAGCGCGTTCTGGTCCTGGTCGGAGAGGTACAGCGTCTTGCCATCGTGCGCGACGGCGATGCCGCGCGGCTTGCCGCCGAGCGCCCAGTTCGCGACGACCTTGTCGGTCGCCGTGTCGATCACCGACACGCTGCCGGAGCCCTCGTTCGAGACGTAGGCGAGCGGGGCCGCGCCGGCGGCGGCCGCCAGCCAGCCGGCGCAACATGCGACGACAACACGTGCGAGGGTCATGTCGAATCTCCGGGCGGGCGGCTTCTTTGCAATAATGCGCGGGCCGCCGACGCGATTGGCGGTTGCGGACGACGTCGCCCACCGGCGGCTACCGCGCGAGGAACCCGATGCGCTTCGACCGCCGACGTCCTGTTGCGTTCACGCCCGCGCCGGCATTATGCACGCCGCGCGTTGCGCGCAGGCTGGCGATCGCGGCACTCGCCGCGCCCGTCGTGGCGTTCGCGCAGCCCGCGCCGACCGTCACGCTCGATCCCATCGTCGTCACGGCGACGCGAAGCGCGGTGCGCAGCTTCGACGCGCCGGCGTCGATCTCGACGATCGACGCGGCGACCATCCAGGACGGCCAGCCGATGGTCAACCTGTCCGAAACGCTGTTGCGCGCGCCCGGGATCGTCGCCAACAACCGCCAGAACTACGCGCAGGACATCCAGATCAGCTCGCGCGGCTTCGGTGCGCGCGCGCAGTTCGGCGTGCGCGGCATCCGTCTCTACCAGGACGACATCCCGCAGACGATGCCGGACGGGCAGGGCCAGACCGGCAGCTTCATGCTGCTCGCCACCAAGCGGATCGAGATCCTGCGCGGCCCGTTCTCGACGCTGTACGGGAACGCCTCGGGCGGCGTCATCAGCGTGTTCACCGAGGACGGCCGCGCACCGGCGACCCTCTATGGCAACCTCGGCTTCGGCAGCTACGGCCAATTCACGGCGGGCGTCAAGGCCAACGGCCTCGCGAACGGCGTCGGCTACGTCGCGGCCGCCAGTCACTTCCAGACCGACGGCTATCGCGATCACAGCGCCGCGTCGCGCGACCTCGGCGTCGCCAAGCTCACGTTCGGGACCGCGCCGGGCGTGCGCACGACGGTCCTCGCGACGACACAGTCGCAACCCGATTCGCAGGACCCGCTCGGGCTCACCCGCGCGCAGTGGCAGGCGGACCCGCGCCAGTCCGACCCTGCGTCGAGCCTGTTCGACACGCGCAAGTCGATCAGCCAGCAGCAAGTGGGCGTCACGATCGACGACGACCTCGACAGCGTGTCGTCGCTCAAGGGCGTCGCCTACGGCGGGCAGCGCGGTGTCCGGCAGTACCTCGCGCTGACCGGCAACACGCCGCTGTCGTCGGGCGGCGTCACCGACCTCTACAGCACGTTCGGCGGCGCGTCGCTGCGCTACACGCGGCGCATCGCCGACACGCTGACGCTCGTCGCCGGCGTCGAATACGAGTCGCAGGACCAAGCGCGCAAGGGCTACGTCAACAACCAGGGCAACCTCGGCAACCTGCAGCGCGACGAGACCGACAACATCGCGTCGAGCGCGGCGTACGCTCAGTTGCAATGGGACCTGACGCGCGAGCTTGCGCTGACGGCGGGCCTGCGCGGCAACACCGTGCGCTTCGAGTCGAATGACCACTTCATCACCGCGCAGAATCCCGACGACAGCGGCGCGCGAACCTACGCCAAGGGCGTGCCCGTCGCGGGACTCCTCTGGCATGCGAGCGACACGCTCAACCTGTACGCCAACTACGGGCAGGGCTTCGAGACGCCGACGCTGATCGAGATCGCCTATCGCAGCGACGGCCCCGGCCTCAACTTCAACCTCGCGCCCTCGACCAGCAAGGCGTTCGAAATGGGATTGAAGAGCGTGTTCGCGTCGAACCAGCGCATCGACCTCGCGCTTTTCCAGGCTGACACCGCGAACGAGATCGTCGTCGATGCCGCAACCGGCGGCCGCACCACGTACAAGAACGGCGGCGACACGCGGCGGCGGGGCGCCGAGCTCGAATACGACGGCGCGTTTTCGAATGGCCTGCGCGCTCACGTCGCGCTGACCTGGCTCGACGCGAAGTTCACCGACGCGATCTCGACCGGCTCGCCGCCGGTCGTGCTGCCTGCGGGCAACACGCTGCCCGGCGTCCCCGATTACACGGCCTATGGGGAGCTCGCGTGGACGCCCACCTCGCTGCCGTGGCTCGAGGTCGCGGGCGAGGTACAGGCATCCGGCAAGATCTACGTCAACGAGCGCAACAGCGACGCGGCACCCGCTTACGCGATCGGCAACGTGCGCGTGGGCGTGCAGCAGCGCGCCGGCGGCGTGCTGTGGCGCGCGTTCGCCCGCCTCAACAACGTCACCGACCGGAATTACGCGGGCTCGGTGATCGTCGGCGACACCAACGGGCGCTTCTTCGAGCCGGCGCCGGGGCGCAACTGGTTTGCCGGTGTATCGGGCACCGTGGCATTCTGATGCGACTCGACGAGTCGACGGGGGCTCGCATGGACCGTCCGGACCGCTACACCCGCACCGCGATCGCACTGCACTGGCTCGTCGCCGCGCTGGTCCTCGCGCAACTCGCGTGGGGCGTATGGATGCAGACGATCCCCAAGCAGCCGGTCGGCCCGCGCGTCGACGCGTTCAACCTGCACAAGTCGCTCGGCATGCTGATCCTCGGGCTGGTGATGGTGCGGCTCGGCTGGCGGCTCACGCATCGCCCGCCGCCGCTGCCGCCGATGCCGCGGTGGCAGGCGCTCGGCGCCCGCGCGTCGCACGCGATCCTCTATCTCGCGCTGATCGCGCAACCGATCATCGGCTTCCTGGGCTCCGCGGCGAGCGGCTACCCGGTGCGGCTGTTCGGCACCACGCTGCCGCCGCTGATGGCGCGGCACGACGCGCTCAAGGCGGAACTGTCGGGCGCGCACGCCGCGGTGGCGACGGTGCTCGTCGCGACGATCGCCGTGCACGTCGCCGCCGCGATGAGGCACGCGCTCGCGCGCGACGGCGTCATCGAGCGGATGTGGCCGCGGCGCGCGGGCGCCGCGGCGCGGGCTCAGGTGCCGCCGCGCGAGGCGAGCCGCGCCAACGTCGCGTCGTAGTGGCCATCGCGCGCGATGTCGGCGGCGGTCTTGCCGCGGTTGTCCTTCAGCGCCGGGTCGGCGCCGGCGGCGAGCAGCAGCACCACGACGTCTTCGCGGCCGTAGCCCGCCGCCCACATGAGCAGCGTCAGGTCGTTGGCGTAGCGGCGGTTGACGTCGACCCCTTGCGCGAGCAGCGCCTTCACGACCGCCGCGTGGCCCTCGCCCGCGGCATAGATCAGCGCCGTCTTGCCGATGCGGTCGACCGCATCGACCGACGCATGGCGCGCGATCAAGAGGTCGACCATCGGCGCATCGCCCGAATAAGCCGCGGCCATCAGCGGCGTCGTGCCGTTGATCGCGGCGAGATTGACGTCGGTGCCGGCGTCGACCATCCGCCGTGCCAGCGCGCCCTGGTTGCGCTTGAGCGCGCTCAGGAGCGCGGTCTCGCCGATGCGGTTGCGGGCGTTCGCCGAGGCGCCGTCGGCGAGCGCGCGATCGACCGCCGCGAGGTCGTTGGCGCGCGCGGCCATCAGCAACCGGGCGCTGGCCGATTCGTCGAAACCGGCCTGCGCGCGACAGGCGCCTGCGCAGGCGAATGCGAGGATGGCCAGTGCGATCCGTGCGGCAAGAGTCGTCATCAGGGGCGCTCCGCAGAGGCTTGTGCGTTGCACAATGAAGTTGTTTGCAACAACTTCGGCAAAGGACTATAACGCATCGGTTCGCCGCGGTGCAGGGGCCGCGGGAAAGGTCACGGCAAGGGTCACACGGTTCCGATCAAGGGTACGCCCCGTCCAACCAGTTTCCGGAGGCCAGACATGATTCGCGTCCATCACAGGCTCGTGCGCGCGGCGCTCGCCGCGTCGCTCGTCGCGTTCGCCACTGCCGCGGCCGCGCAGGCCGAGATCGCCGGCGGCGCCACGAAGAAGGCGGCGGACATCAAGGCGAATATCGCCGTGTCGCAGGCGATGCTCAACGACGCCGCGAAGAACGGCGGCGCGTGGCTGCACTCGAACGGCGATTACACGAACTCGCGCTACGCGGCGGCTTCGCAGATCAACACGCGCAACGTCAAGGGCCTGCGGCCGGCGTTCGTGTTCCAGACCGAGGTCCTGGAGTCGATGGAGACCTCGCCGATCGTCATCGACGGCGTGATGTACCTGACGACCTCGTACGACCACGTCTACGCGATCAACGCGGCGACGGGCGAGGAGTACTGGCACTACAAGCACAAGATGGGGCCGATCACGACGTTCTGCTGCGGCCCGAACAATCGCGGCGTGGCGATCGGCGACGGCAAGCTCTACCTCGGCACGCTCGACGCCAAGCTCGTCGCGCTCGACGCCAGGACCGGCGCGATCGCATGGTCGACGCAGATCGCCGATCCGGAGAAGGGCTACTCTGAAACGATGGCGCCGGTGTTCGTCGACGGCAAGGTGCTGATCGGCACCAACGGCGGCGAGTACGGCATCCGCGGCTTCGTCAAGGCCTACAACGCCGCCGACGGCAAGGAGCTGTGGACGTTCTACACGATTCCCGACAAGGGCCACGAGGGCGTGTGGGCCGTCAACGACGCGACCGGCCGCGACATGCATCGCGACATCGCGCAGGAGAAGAAGGACCTCGCGGAAAAGGGCGGCGAGTTCTACCAGACGCTCGGCGGCGGCGTGTGGATGACGCCCGCGGTCGACCTCAAGACGCGCACGATCTTCTTCGTCGCCGGCAACCCGTCGCCCGACCTGTACGGCGCGATCCGCCCCGGCGACAACCTGTACACCGACTCGATGGTCGCGGTGAACCTCGACACCGGCGCGTACAAGTGGCATTCGCAGTACGTCGCGCACGACGTGTGGGACCTCGACGCCGTCAGCGCGCCGATTCTCACGCAGGCCAAGGACGCGTCGGGCAAGATGGTCGACGTCGTCGTGCATGGCGGCAAGACCGGCCATGTGTACGTGCACGATCGCGAGACCGGCAAGATCATCCGCTTCTCCGAGGCGATGATCCCGCAGGAGAACATGTGGACGCTACCGACCGCCACCGGCGCGCGGATGCTGCCCGGCGCCAACGGCGGCGTCGAATGGTCGCCGATGGCGGTCGACCCGAAGACGCACTACGCGTTCGCGGCGAACCTGCACCAGCCGATGACCTACCAGGTCGAGGCGGCGCCCTATCCCGGCGGCAAGCTCTGGCTCGGCGGCGCATTCAAGACGATCCCGAGCGAGGAGCAGTGGGGACGGCTCGTCGCCGTCGATCTGAACACCGGCAAGGTCGCATGGGGCGTGAAGACGCCGCAGCCCTTGATCGGCGGCGTGCTCGCCACCGCGGGCGGCCTCGTGTTCAACGGCGAGGGCAACGGCTGGTTCAGGGCCTATGACGCGAAGAACGGCCACACGCTGTGGAGCTACAATTGCGGCGCAGGCGTCAACGCGCCCGCCGTGTCGTACATGGTCGGCGGCAAGCAGTACATCGCCGTCGCCGCCGGCGGCAACACGCAGCTCGATTTCAAGCGCGGCAACAGCGTGTTCGTGTTCGCGCTGTAGCGCGCGGCAACGTCATCGGGGAGGCGCGGTGACGCGCCTCCCTTTTTGTTGCCCGCGAGGGCGACGGAGCGACGAGTGATCCACGCAATGCGCACCCTCCTGGTCGCCGTTGCCGGCACGGCGCTCGCCGCCGCGTCCGCCACGTGCATCGCGCAGTCGGCGGCGCCGCCACCGAGGGCCGCGCAGTGCGCCGCATGCCACGGCCCCGAGGGCAACTCGGCCTCGGGCGCGTTCCCGATCCTCGCCGGCCAGACGTTCCGGTACATCTACACGCAGCTCAAGGACTTCCAGGAGAAGCGGCGCAGCGATCCGCTGATGTCGCCGCAGGCGGAGGGACTCACCAAGGACGAGATGATGGCGCTCGCGCAGTACTTCGCCGAGCAGAAGCCGAAATCGACCGGCTTCAGGCCCGATCCGGCGCGCGCGGCCAAGGGCGAGAAGATCGCCGCGTCGTCGCTGTGCACGATGTGCCACCTCGGCGGCTTCGCCGGCCAGAACGAGATCCCGCGCGTCGCCGGCCAGCAGTACGACTACATCGTCAAGCAGCTCAGGGATTTCAAGGCCAAGACGCGCAACAACGACGGTGGCAACATGACGAGCGTCGCATCCACGATGTCCGACGACGATATCCTCGACGTCGCCAACTACGTCGCGGGGATTTATTGATGCGCGGATGGGTGCGTCGGGCGTTGTTCGTCACCACGAGTCTCGTTGCGGGGGTCGCATTCGCCGCGACGCTTGCCGCCGGCAACGAGGTGCGCGTGCGGGCGAGCGGTCTTGGCGACGCGTGGCGAACCGGACGGATCTTCAAGACGCAACCGGGTTGCCTGATGGTGAAATTCGACGCGCCTGCGCCGGGCGGCTACACCAGCGCGTCGCTCGGCGGCATTGCGGCGCTCGAGGTCCGCGACGGCGGCGGCTGGCGCGCGGTCGACGTGAAGCCGATCCACGCGGCCGAGCCGGCCGACTGCAAGGGCGACAACGACTGATCGTGCGCGGGGCGGACGCGCGATGCGCGGCGCCGCCGATTGCCGCGCGCCCCCGCACATTGCCGCCTCCCGGCAGCGGCAGTATGATCGTTCGGCACGCGGCCGCATCGCACAGCGGCCGCACGACCCAGGCCATCTTCGCGCGACGATCGCGCCGCGACGAGCGGGCCGCAATCCGGAGGAGATCCCCGTGTCCGCCACGTTGTCATTGACCGTCAACGGCAAGGCCGTCAGCGCGACGATCGACCCGCGCACCTTGCTCGTCGATTTCCTGCGGCAGAACCTCGGCCTCACCGGCGTCCACGTCGGCTGCGACACCGCGCAGTGCGGCGCCTGTACCGTGCACCTCGACGGCCGCGCGGTGAAGTCCTGCAACGTGCTCGCGATGCAGGCGGCGGGCGCCAAGGTGCTGACGATCGAGGGCCTCGCGACCGACGGCGAGCTGCATCCAATGCAGGCGGCGTTCCGCGAGTGCCACGGCCTGCAGTGCGGCTTCTGCACGCCGGGCATGGTGATGAGCGCGCTCGACCTCTGTGCGCGCCATCCGCATGCCGACGAGGCGACGATACGCGCCGAGCTCGAGGGCAATCTCTGCCGCTGCACCGGCTATCACAACATCGTCAAGGCGGTGAAGCAGGGCGCCGCGGCGATGGGACAGGAGGCGCGCCATGGGGGCGAATGACAAGGGCGTGATCGGCGAGCGCGTGCTGCGCAAGGAGGACGCGCGCTTCCTCACCGGCACCGGCCAGTACACCGACGACGTCACGCTGCCGCACCAGGCCTACGCGACGTTCCTGCGCTCGCCGCATGCGCACGCGACGATCCGCGGCATCGACACGGCCAGCGCCGCCAAGGCGCCGGGCGTGCTCGCCGTCTACACGGCGGCGGACCTGAAAGGCGTCAACGGCCTGCCCTGTGGCTGGCTCATCACCGGCACCGACGGCAAGCCTATGAACGAGCCACCGCATCCGGTGCTCGCGAGCGGCAAGGTGCGCTACGTCGGCGATCCCGTCGCCGTCGTCGTCGCCGAATCGATCACGCAGGCGAAGGACGCCGCCGAGATGATCGAGGTCGACTACGACGTGCTGCCGGCCGTCGTCAACCCGGTCGATGCGCTGAAAGCCGGCGCGCCGCAGATCCATGCCGAGGCGCCGGGCAACAAGTGCTACACATGGGCGCTGGGCGACAAGGCCGCCGTCGACGCCGCATTCGCCAAGGCGGCGCACGTGACGAAGATCGACATCGTCAACAATCGCCTGATTCCCAACGCGATCGAGCCGCGCGCCGCCAACGCCGCGTACAACGCCGCCGATGACGCTTACACGCTCTACGTGACGAGCCAGAACCCGCACGTCGAGCGCCTTTTGATGACGGCGTTCGTGCTCGGGCTGCCCGAGCACAAGGTGCGCGTGATCGCGCCCGACGTCGGCGGCGGCTTCGGCTCCAAGATCTACCTCTATCCCGAGGAGACCGCGCTGGTATGGGCGGCGAAGCACGTGCGCCGGCCGATCAAGTGGGTGGCCGAGCGCAGCGAATCGTTCCTCGCCGACGCGCACGGCCGCGACCACGTGACGCACGCCGAGCTTGCACTCGACAAGGACGGCAAGTTCCTCGCGCTGAAGGTGCAGACGACCGCGGCGATGGGCGCCTACCTGTCGACGTTCGCGTCGTGCATCCCGACGATCCTCTATGCGACGCTGCTCGCCGGCCAGTACACGACGCCGGCGATCTGGTGCGAGGTCACCGCCGCGTTCACGAACACCGCGCCGGTCGACGCCTACCGCGGTGCTGGAAGGCCGGAGGCGACGTACGTCGTCGAGCGCATCGTCCACCAGGCGGCCGTCGAGATGAAGATCGCGCAGGACGACATCCGCCGGCGCAACTTCGTGCGCACGTTTCCCTATCAGACGCCGGTGGCGCTGCTCTACGACATCGGCGACTACGACGCCTGCCTCGACGAGGCGATGCGCATCGCCGACGTCAAGGGCTTCGCCGCGCGTCGCGATGCGTCGGCGAAGCAGGGCAAGCTGCGCGGGCTCGGCTACGCGTCGTACATCGAGGCCTGCGGCCTCGCGCCGTCGAACATCGCGGGCGCGCTCGGCGCGCGTGCCGGCCTCTTCGAGGCGGGCGAGGTGCGCGTCAACCCGACCGGCAGCGTCAGCGTGTTCACGGGTTCGCACAGCCACGGCCAGGGCCACGAGACGACGTTCGCGCAGGTGGTCGCCGCGCGGTTGGGCATTCCCGTCGAGAACGTCGACGTCGTGCACGGCGACACCGGGCGCATCCCGTTCGGCATGGGCACCTACGGCTCACGCTCGCTCTCGGTCGGCGGCACGGCGATCGTCAAGGCGCTCGACAAGGTCGTCGCCAAGGGCAAGAAGATCGCCGCGCACCTGCTCGAGGCCGCGGAGTCCGACATCGAGTTCGCCGACGGCAAGTTCACCGTCGCCGGCACCGACCGCAGCAAGGCGTTCGGCGAAGTCGCGCTCGCCGCGTACGTGCCGCACAACTATCCGCTCGACAAGCTCGAGCCGGGCCTCGACGAGACGGCGTTCTACGACCCGACGAACTTCACGTTCCCGGCAGGCACGCACATCTGCGAGGTCGAGATCGACCCCGAGACGGGCGTGGTCAAGGTGGACCGCTTCTCCGCCTGCGACGACTTCGGCAACATCATCAATCCGATGATCGTCGAGGGCCAGGTGCACGGCGGGGTCGCGCAGGGCATCGGCCAGGCGTTGCTCGAGAACTGCGTCTACGACCGCGCCACCGGCCAGCTGCTCACCGGGAGCCTGATGGATTACGCGTTGCCGCGCGCCGACGACCTGCCGTCGTTCGAGGTGGCGACCAAGGTGACGCCGTGCACGCACAACCCGCTCGGCGCCAAGGGCTGCGGCGAGGCGGGCGCGATCGGCGCGCCGGCGGCGCTGATGAACGCCGTTCTCGATGCGATGGCGGCGCGCGGCATCCAGCATTTCGACATGCCGGCAACGCCGCACCGCGTGTGGTCGGCGCTCAACGCGCAACGTTCCTGACGGAGACGCCATGTACGGATTCGAGCTCCACCAAGCGAAGAGCGTCGGCGACGCCGCGGCGGTGATCGCGCGCACCGGCGGCAAGGCGCTCGCCGGCGGGCAAAGCCTCGTCGCGGCGATGAAGCTGCGGCTCGCGCAGCCCGGTCATCTCGTCGACCTTTCCGGCATCCGCGAGCTGGCGGGGATTCGCAGCGAAGGCGCGGCGCTCGTCGTCGGCGCGATGACGCGGCACGCGGAGGTCGCGTCGTCCGCGGCCGTCAAGGCAGCGATTCCCGCGCTGGCAGCCCTCGCCGAAGGTATCGGCGACCGCCAGGTGCGCAACATGGGCACGCTCGGCGGCTCGCTCGCCAATGCCGATCCCGCGGCCGACTGGCCCGCCGCCGTGGTCGCGCTCGACGCAACGATCGTTACGCAAAAGCGCAGCATCGGCGCCGACGCGTTCTTCAAGGGCATGTACGAGACGGCGCTCGCCGCGGACGAGATCATCACCAATGTGCGCTTCCCGGTGCCGCAGAAGGCCGGCTACGCGAAATTCCCGAATCCGGCGTCGCGTTTCGCCTTGGTCGGCGTGTTCGTCGCGAAGACCGCCAACGGCGTGCGCGTCGCGGTGACGGGCGCCGCACCATCGGTGATGCGCGTCAAGG
>JAICUU010000047.1 GCA_025935675.1 Burkholderiales bacterium | reverse complement strand
GTTGGCGGGCGCCGTCTGCCCCGCCGCGTCCTGCACGGTGATCGTCACGGCGGTGGTTGCGCTCACCGGGTTGGCGAGCAGCACGACGGTGTTGCCGGACACCGATTGCGCGACCGGCAGCACGGCGCTGTTGCTGGAGAACACCTGGTACGGCGGGACGCCGCCGCTGATCGTGAACGAGGCCGGGGTTCCGGGATAGATCGTCTGCGCCTGCGGCAGCACGGTGATCGCCGAGGGCGGGGTGACGACGTTGCCCGGCGCCTGGACCGCGCCGCTGCCGCCGCCGCAGCCGGTCAGCGACGCGAGCCCGGCGAGCGCCACGAATGCGAGTGCCGGACGAAGCCAGCCGGTTCCGAACAATCTAGGCATGGTGGAAATCCCTGATGATGTTGTCCTGAAAATGCAGGTTTGCGTGACCAGTTTTGGATGCTGCAACAAACAGATAGGCGAGATTGTTCAGATTAAAGCCCAACTAGCCGGCCGGCGCAAGCGACCATACCCCGAAACCCCCGGCGAAAGGCACGTTGTTGCGTGCCGCGCAGCACCGCCGGCTGCGCCGTTCGTCGGTTGCCGCATTGCAACATGGGCGGTACCATTGTCCGGTTTCGCCGCATTCCGGCCATCGGCCGCGCGGATGCGGCGAAAAGGCGTCGAAAGCGGTCGTAACATCGGTTTGCAAAGGGGATTGACGTGCGCAAGCGGGGATTGGAGTTCGGCAAGGGTCGCAGCGAATCCGGTCAGACGGCGTCCCCGACGCCGGACCTCGCAATGGCGCCCGCCGTCATCGCTTCCGCCCGCCCGCCCGCGGCGCAAGGGCTGTACGACCCGCGCCACGAGCACGACGCCTGCGGACTGGGCTTCATCGCCCACATCAAGGGCCGCAAGTCGCACGCGATCATCACGCAGGGCCTCGCGATCCTCCAGAACCTCTCGCACCGCGGCGCCACCGGCGCCGATCCGCTGCAGGGCGACGGCGCCGGCATCCTGATCCAGATGCCCGATGCGTTCCTGCGCCGCGTGTGCGGCAAGCAGGGCATCACGCTGCCGTCGCAGGGCCAATACGGCGTCGGCATGGTGTTCCTGCCGCAGGAGCCCGCGTCGCGGATGGCGTGCGAGCAGGAGATCGAGCGCGCGATCGCCGCGGAAGGCCAGGTGCTGCTCGGCTGGCGCGACGTGCCGACCGACAACACCGGGCTGTCGGTGCGCACCAAGGAAGTCGAGCCGGTGATCCGCCAGGTGTTCGTCGCGCGCGGCTCGCGCGAGATGGACGCGGCGGCGCTGGAGCGCAAGCTCTACGTGATCCGCAAGCGCGCGGGCCACGCGATCCAGGCGCTGGCGCTGCGCCACGGCAAGGAGTTCTACCAGCCGTCGTTCTCGACGCGCACGCTCGTCTACAAGGGCATGCTGCTCGCGCACCAGGTCGGCCAGTACTACCCCGACCTCGCCGACCCGGCGATGGTGTCGGCGCTGGCGATGGTGCACCAGCGCTTCTCGACGAACACGTTTCCCACGTGGGACCTCGCGCATCCGTTCCGCTTCGTCTGCCACAACGGCGAGATCAACACGCTGCGCGGCAACTTCAACTGGATCCGCGCGCGCGAAGGCAAGATCGCGTCCGACGTGCTGGGCGACGACCTCCGAAAGCTCTTCCCGCTGATCTACGAGGGCCAGTCCGACTCGGCGTCGTTCGACAACGCGCTCGAGCTCCTCGTGATGTCGGGCTATCCGCTCGCGCACGCGATGATGATGATGATCCCCGAGGCGTGGGCGGGCAACGCGCAGATGGACGCCGACCGGCGCGCGTTCTACGAGTACCACGCGGCGCTGATGGAGCCGTGGGACGGCCCCGCGGCGATGGCGTTCACCGATGGCCGCCAGATCGGCGCGACGCTCGACCGCAACGGCTTGAGGCCCGCACGCTTCGTCGTCACCGACGACGACATCATCGTCATGGCCTCCGAAGTCGGCGTGCTCGACATCCCGGAGAAGAAGATCGTCAAGAAGTGGCGGCTGCAGCCCGGCAAGATGCTGCTCGTCGACCTCGAGGCGGGCCGCGTCATCGACGACGCGGAATTGAAGCGCACGCTCGCCACCGCCAAGCCATACCGGCAGTGGGTGCAGGACACGCGCCTCGCGCTCGAGGCGATGCCCGATCCGGCGCCGGCGATCGACACCGACGTGTCGCTGATCGACCGACAGCAGGCGTTCGGCTACACGCAGGAGGACGTGCGCCTCCTCATGGCGCCGATGGCGAAGAACGGCGAGGAGCCGATCGGCTCGATGGGCAACGACGCCGCGCTGCCGGTGCTGTCGAACCGGCCGAAGGTCTTCTACGCGTACTTCAAGCAGCTCTTCGCGCAAGTGACGAACCCGCCGATCGACCCGATCCGCGAGGCGCTCGTCATGAGCCTCACGTCGTTCATCGGGCCGCGGCCCAACCTGCTCGACGTCCATCGCGCGGGCGATCCGCCGATGCGCCTCGAGGTAGAGCAGCCGATCCTCACGTCCGACAGCATGGAGAAGCTGCGCCACATCGAGCTCTTCTCGGGCGGCGCGTTCCACGCCGAGGAGCTCGACATCTGCTACCCCGCGTCGTGGGGCGGCAACGGCATGGAGGCGGCGCTCGCCTCGCTCGCCGCGCACGCGGTCGACGCGATCCGCAAGGGCCGCAACATCCTGATCCTGTCCGATCGCGCGGTGTCGCGCGACCACCTGCCGATCCCCGCGCTGCTCGCCACCGCCGCCGTGCACGAGCATCTCGTCAAGAAGGGATTGCGCACCAGCGCCGGGCTCGTCGTCGAGACCGGCAGCGCGCGCGAGGTGCATCATTTCGCGCTGCTCGCGGGGTACGGCGCCGAGGCGATCCACCCGTACCTCGCGCTCGATACGCTCGCGCACATGCAGGCCGAGATTCCCGGCGTCGACGCGAAGGAAGCGCACGCGCACTACGTCAAGGCGATCGGCAAGGGGCTCCTCAAGGTGATGTCGAAGATGGGCATCTCCACCTACCAGAGCTATTGCGGCGCGCAGATCTTCGAGGCGGTGGGCTTGACGCGCGCGTTCGTCGACAAGTACTTCACCGGCACCGCGAGCAACGTCGAGGGCATCGGCCTCTTCGAGGTGGCGCGCGAGGCGGAGGCGATGCACGCGCAGGCGTTCGGCGACGACCCGCTGCTCGCGACGATGCTCGACGCCGGCGGCGAGTACCAGGTGCGCACGCGCGGCGAGGAGCACATGTGGACGCCGGAGTCGATCGCCAAGCTGCAGCACGCGACGCGCGCCAACGACGCGCGCACGTTCCGCGAGTACTCGGCACTGATCGACGAGCAGGGCCGCAAGCTCAAGACGCTGCGCGGCCTGTTCGAATTCCGCAGCGCCGGCGTGACGCCGGTGCCGCTCGACGAGGTCGAGCCCGCGTCGGCGATCGTCAAGCGCTTCGCCACCGGCGCGATGAGCCTCGGCTCGATCTCCACCGAGGCGCACACCACGCTCGCCGTGGCGATGAACCGCATCGGCGGCAAGTCGAACACGGGTGAAGGCGGCGAGGACGAGGCGCGCTACCGCGCCGAGATGCGCCTCGGCCGCGGTCCCGCGAAGGACGGCGACACGCTCGCGACGTTCATCGGCCGCGACCAGGTCTTCCACGACTTCCCGCTCAAGTCGGGCGACAGCCTGCGCTCGAAGATCAAGCAGGTCGCGTCGGGCCGCTTCGGCGTCACCGCCGCGTACCTCGCGTCGGCCGACCAGCTGCAGATCAAGATGGCACAGGGCGCCAAGCCCGGCGAAGGCGGGCAGCTGCCGGGCCACAAGGTGTCCGAGTACATCGCGATGCTGCGCTACTCGGTGCCGGGCGTGGGTCTCATCTCGCCGCCGCCGCACCACGACATCTACTCGATCGAGGATCTCGCGCAGCTGATCCACGACCTCAAGAACGCGAATCCCGCCGCGTCGATCTCGGTGAAGCTCGTGTCCGAGGTCGGCGTCGGCACGGTCGCCGCGGGCGTCGCCAAGGCCAAGGCCGACCACGTGACGATCGCCGGCCACGACGGCGGCACCGGTGCGTCGCCGGTGTCGTCGATCAAGCACGCCGGCACGCCGTGGGAGCTCGGCCTGGCCGAGACGCAGCAGACGCTGGTGCTGAACCGCTTGCGCGGTCGCATCGTCGTGCAGGTCGACGGCCAGATGAAGACCGGCCGCGACGTCGCGATCGGCGCGCTGCTCGGCGCCGACGAGTTCGGCTTCGCGACGGCGCCGCTCGTCGTCGAAGGCTGCATCATGATGCGCAAGTGCCACCTCAACACCTGTCCTGTCGGCATCGCCACGCAGGACCCGGTGCTGCGCGCGCGCTTCGCCGGCCAGCCCGAGCACGTCGTCAACTATTTCTTCTTCGTCGCCGAGGAAGTGCGCGCGATCATGGCGAGGCTGGGCTTCCGCAAGCTCGACGACATGATCGGCCGCGTCGACCTCCTCGACACGCGCGCGGGCATCGACCACTGGAAGGCGCGCGGCCTCGATTTCACGCGCGTGTTCCACCAGCCGGCGATGCCCGCGGACGTGGCGCGCCGCCACTGCGAGGCGCAGGACCACGGCCTTGCGCGCGCGCTCGACCACGAGCTCATCGCGCTCGCGTCGCCGGCGATCGAGGACCGCCAGAAGGTCAAGCTCGACGTCGCGATCCGCAACGCGCACCGCTCGGTGGGCGCGATGCTCTCGGGCGTCGTCGCGCGCAAGTACGGCCACGAGGGCCTGCCCGACGACACGCTGCACATCGCGTTCGCCGGCACCGCCGGGCAGAGCTTCGGGGCGTTCCTCGCGAGGGGCGTCACGCTCGAGCTGCAGGGCGCCGCCAACGACTACGTCGGCAAGGGCCTGTCGGGCGGCCGCCTCGTCGTCTATCCCGATCCCGCGTGCCCCGCGAAGCCCGAGGACAACATCGTCGTCGGCAACACGGTGATGTACGGCGCGATCGAGGGCGAGGCTTATTTCCGCGGCGTCGCCGGTGAGCGCTTCTGCGTGCGCAATTCCGGCGCGTCGGCGGTCGTCGAGGGCACCGGCGACCACGGCTGCGAGTACATGACCGGCGGCACCGTCGTCGTGCTGGGCGCCACCGGCCGCAACTTCGCGGCGGGCATGTCGGGCGGCGTCGCGTACGTCTACGACGCGGACGGCACGTTCGCCGAGCGCTGCAACACGAGCATGGTGAAGCTCTCGCCGCTCGCAAGCGCATCCGAGCAGGACGCCGAGGACGAGGCGCTGGTCGCTGCCGGCAAGGGCCGGCTGCGCCATCGCGACAGCGCCGACGAGCCGCTGCTGCGCGGCCTCGTGGAGCGCCATCTCGCGCTCACCGGCTCGACGCTCGCGCTCGCGATCCTCGACGACTGGGCGCGTGCGCGCGGCCGCTTCGTCAAGGTCTTCCCCGACGAGTACCAGCGCGCGCTCTCCGAGCTCTACGCGCGGCGGATGGCGGCGAAGGCGGGCGCCGCCGGCCGCGCCGAAGCCGTCGCGGCGCGCTGACGCGCGCACGCTGGTCCCACCCTTTTTCGTTCAACGCGTTCGCAACGCCGCATCGCCATGGGCAAGATCACCGGATTCCTCGAGCTCGACCGCGTCGCCGAAGTCGCCGAGCCCGTTACCGAGCGCCTCAAGCACTACCGCGAGTTCGTGCTGACGCTCTCCGACGACGCCGCCGCGAAGCAGGGCGCGCGCTGCATGGATTGCGGCATCCCGTTCTGCCAGACGGGCTGCCCGGTCAACAACATCATTCCGGACTGGAACGACCTCGTCTATCGCCACCAGTGGCGCGCGGCACTCACCACGCTCCACTCGACGAACAACTTCCCCGAGTTCACCGGGCGCGTGTGCCCGGCGCCGTGCGAGGCGGCGTGCACGCTCAACATCAACAATGATCCGGTCGGCATCAAGTCGATCGAGCACTTCATCATCGACAAGGGCTTCGAGGAAGGCTGGGTCGAGCCCGTCATGCCCGCCGCGAAGTCCGGCCGGCGCGTCGCCGTCGTCGGCTCGGGACCGGCGGGACTCGCGTGCGCGCAGCAGCTCGCGCGCGCGGGCCACGACGTCGTGCTGTTCGAGAAGAACGACCGCATCGGCGGCCTCCTCCGTTACGGCATTCCGGATTTCAAGATGGAGAAGCACCTGATCGACCGGCGCATGGCGCAGATGGCCGAGGAGGGTGTGGCGTTCCGGCCGGGCGTCAACGTCGGCGTCGATGTCACTGCGGCCGAGCTGCGCGACGAGTTCGACGCGATCGCGCTCACCGGCGGCGCCGAGTCGCCGCGCGACCTCGCCGTGCCGGGGCGCGACCTCGACGGCATCCACTTCGCGATGGATTTCCTGCCGCAGCAGAATCGCGTCGTCGCCGGCGACCGCGTCGACGGCCAGATCACGGCGAACGGCAAGCGCGTGATCGTCATCGGCGGGGGCGACACGGGCTCCGACTGCATCGGCACGTCGAACCGCCAGGGGGCGACGTCGATCGTGCAGTTCGAGCTGTTGCCGCAGCCGCCGGAGCACGAGAACAAGCCGCTCACGTGGCCCAACTGGCCGATCAAGCTGCGCACGTCGTCGTCGCAGGAGGAAGGCTGCCAGCGCGACTGGGCGGTGGCGACCAAGCGCTTCGAGGGCCGGGACGGCCGCGTCGAGCGCCTCGTCGCGACGCGCGTCGACTGGAGGCGCGACGCAGGCGGCGCGATGACGATGACGGAGGTCCCCGGCACCGAGTTCGCGCTCGACGCCGACCTCGTGCTGTTCGCGATGGGCTTTACGGGTCCGCGCGCCGGCGTGCTCGACGCGTTCGGTGTCGCGCGCGACGCGCGCAGCAATGCGCGCGCGAGTGTCGACGACTACCGGACGAACGTCGACGGCGTATTCGCCGCGGGCGACATGCGCCGCGGCCAGTCGCTCGTCGTCTGGGCGATCCGCGAAGGCCGCCAGTGCGCGCGCGCCGTCGACGAGTACCTGATGGGCGTCTCCGAGCTGCCGCGTTGAGCGGGTCGCGTGGGGACCTCGGCGCATATGAGTCGCTCACCTTCCCCGTCATTCCCGCGCATGCGGGAATCCAGCATCGACGCAGCAATGGGAAGCGTGAAGCGTTCGGTGCAATGTCACGGCTGGATCCCCGCCTTCGCGGGGATGACGATGTAGCATGGCCGGGATCACGACCCTCGACATCGCCGACTGGCGCCCCGTGGTCGACGAGGCGCAAACGCTCGCGTATGCGCGCGCGCTCGAGGACGGCGGCGTGCTCGCGCTGCCGAAGCTCGCCTTCCCGCTCGCGCCCGGCGAGCGGCGCTTCCTCGATCCGCGCTGGTCGGACGGCCATGCCAAGAACATCGCGCTCGATCATGGCGCCGTGCACGGCACGAGCGCGCAGGGCGCCGACCGTGACGCGCTGACCGCGATGGTGACGCGCTTCGCCGGCGACGCGAGCGCGCTCGTCGCGGCGCTTTTCCCGCGCTACGCGCCGCACGAGCTGGCCGCGCGCACGAGCTTTCGCCCACAGCCGGCGTCCGGGCGCGCGGTGTCGTGGCGCAAGGACGACACGCGGCTGCACGTCGACGCGTTCCCGTCGCGGCCCAGCCACGGGATGCGCATCCTGCGCGTGTTCAACAACGTCAATCCCGACGGCGTGGGACGGGTGTGGCGCGTCGGCGAGCCGTTCGAGGCGATGGCCGCGCACTTCCTGCCGAAGATCCGCCGGATGCACGCCGGCGAATCGGCGATGCTCGCCGCGCTGCACGTCACCAAGGGGCGGCGCAGCGAGTACGACCACCTGATGCTCCATCTGCACGACGCGGCGAAGGCCGACCTCGACTACCAGCGCCGCTCGCCGCAGCAGCAGGTGACGTTCGCGCCGGGCACGACGTGGATCTGCTTCTCCGACCAGGTGATGCACGCGGCGATGGGCGGCCAGTACATGTTCGAGCAGACGATCCACCTGCCGCTCGCCGCGCTCTACGAGCCCGCGCGCGCGCCGCTCGCGGTGCTCGAGCGCCTCACCGGGCGCGCGCTCGCGCCCCGCGTGGCGTGAGCGGCCCCAGCCGGGCCTTCGGCGCGCGCCGGCCGTGGCGCGCCGCGCGGCGTGACGCCCGATGAGCGCGGGATGAGCGCCGAGGCGGCGGCGCCGCGCGCGGCCCCGGCAATCGCCAACGACACGCTGCTGCGCGCGCTGCGCCGCGACCCGGTGCCGCACCTGCCGGTTTGGCTGATGCGCCAGGCGGGCCGCTACCTGCCCGAGTACAACGCGGTGCGCGCGCGCGCCGGCAGCTTCATGGCGCTCGCCACCTCGCCGGCGATGGCGACCGAGGTGACGCTGCAGCCGCTCGCGCGCTACCCGCTCGACGCCGCGATCCTGTTCTCCGACATCCTGACGATTCCCGACGCGATGGGGCTCGGCCTCAGCTTCGCCGAGGGCGAGGGCCCGCGCTTCGCGCGGCCGCTCCGCGACGAGGCGGCGATCTCGGCGCTCGCGCCGCCCGACCTCGCGAAGCTTCGCTACGTGTTCGACGCCGTGGGCGAGATCAAGCGCGCGCTGCACGGCCGCGTGCCGCTGATCGGCTTCGCGGGCAGCCCGTTCACGCTCGCCGCGTACATGATCGAGGGCAGTGGCAGCGACGACGGCTTCGCGCGGGTGCGGCGGATGGCGCACGCGCGGCCCGACCTCCTCGCGCGTGTCGTTGCCGTCAATGCGACCGCGGTGGCGGGCTACCTCGCCGCGCAGGTCGACGCCGGCGCCGACGCGCTGATGCTGTTCGACACCTGGGGCGGGCTTCTGTCGGCCGACGCGTTCCGGCGCTTCTCGCTCGAGCCGATCCGTGAAGTGCTTGCGGCGCTGGGCGGCCGCGTGCCGACGATCGTGTTCAGCAAGGGCAGCGGCGCGCGGCTCGAGGCGCTCGCCGATTGCGGCGCGTCGTGCGTCGCGCTCGACTGGACGGTCGATCTCGCGGCGGCGCGCGCGGCGATCGGCGCGCGCGTCGCGATCCAGGGCAACCTCGACCCCGTCGTGCTGACGACGGACGCCGCAACGGTCGACCGCGAGGTCCGCGCGGTGGTGCGCGCCGCCGGGCCGACGCCGGGCTACGTGTTCAACCTCGGCCACGGCATCCTACCCGCCACGTCCCCGGAGCTCGTCGGGGTGCTGGTGGACGCCGTGCACGCCGAATCGCGCGCAAAAAAAAGCGCGCGCTGAGGACCTCGCCGCGCCCGAGGGAAAATGCCGGGAAGGCGCGCCGCGCCTTGGCTCCGCCGGGGTTGACAAAGCCCCGGAAATTCGTGTGGAAGGCAGTTATGCACATTCTGGCCGCGCCGGAACGAGACACGGGGCCGGTCGCGGAGCCACGCTTGGCGTCACGCGCAAGAACATGATTCGACGTCGTTTTTTCAGCCTCTCCCAGTGCGGTGTTACGCGCACGTCATGCACGATTGGACAGCCGTGCCGGAAGCCCGCGAAATTACGCACAAAGTTATCCACATCCACTGCCGGCAACTTCCGGGCCGGCTCAACCAAATGAACGACTTGGCCATGCTTTCTACATTTTGCGTTGAACAAGCGCGCCGATGTCGCATGCGCGCCGGGACGCGAACGCGATGAAACTCATCCACATCACCGACACGCATCTCGTCGCGCCCGGCAAGCTGCTCTTCGGCCTCGATCCCCAGGCGCGCCTCGCCGCATGCATCGACGACATCGCCTCGCACCACGCCGACGCCGCGCTCTGCGTGATCACCGGCGATCTCGCGCATCGCGGAGAGCTCGCCGCGTACGAGGCGCTGGCTGCCGAGCTCGACCGGCTGCCGATGCCGGTCCACGCGCTGGTCGGCAATCACGACGCGCGCGAGCCGTTCCGCGCGGCGTTCCCGGCAGCGGCGCGCGATGCGGACGGCTTCGTGCAGGCGGTGGTGCGTCGCGACGAGGGCGATTTCATCTTCCTCGACACGCTCGACGAGGGCGTCCACGGCGGGCGCCTCTGCGACGCCCGCCTCGGATGGCTCGCGGCGCGCCTCGACGAGGCGGGCGAGCGCCCCGTGTATCTCTTCATGCATCACCCGCCATTTGCGGTGGGCATGACGTGGCTCGACGAGATCGCTCTGGGCGAGCCCGAGCGCCTCGCGCGCGTGGTCGAGGGACACGACATCCGCCACCTCTTCTACGGCCACGTGCACCGCCCCGTATGCGGAAGCTGGCGCGGCATCCCGGTGTCGACGATGCGCGGCACCAACCACCAGGTACCGTTCGACCTCGGGCCCCGGATCGAGACGCTGCCGACCCACGAGCCGCCGGCATACGGCGTCGTGCTGATCGAGCCGGATTGCGTGGTCGTGCACTTCCACGACTACCTCGACCGCACCCGCCTCGTCGAGGTCGATGGCGGCTACGCCTACGCGCCGTGAGGTCCGGTAGCGCCCCGCCGCGGTGATCGCGCGCATCGCCGTCTGCGGCGCCGCGGCGGCGCCGTTCGACTACTGGATCCCCGCCGGCCTCGACGTCGTGCCGGGCTCGGTGGTGCGCGTGACGCTCAACCGGCGCAGCGTGACCGGGGTCGTCGTCGCGCTCGATCCGATCGCCGAGGTGGCGCCCGAGAAGCTTCGCACCGTCGACGAGGTGGTCGACCTGCCGCCGCTGCCGGCCGACGTGCAGGCGGTCGCGGCCTTCGTCGCCGACTACTACCACGAGCCGCTCGGCGCGGTGCTCGGCAATGCCGTTCCGCCGCTCGCCAAGACGCGCGCGCGACGGGCGCCGCCGACGCCGGTCGACGCATCCGAACGGTTCGCGCTCAACGCCGCGCAAGCGGCGGCCGCGGCGCGCATCGAGGCCGCCGCGGGCGCGTTCACCGCGCTCGTGCTGTCGGGCGTGACCGGCAGCGGCAAGACCGCCGTCTACCTGGCGGCCGCGGAGCGGGCGATCGCGCAGGGCGGCCAGGCGCTGATCCTCGTGCCCGAGATCAATCTCACGCCGCAGTTCGAGCGCCAGGTTGCGGTGGCGCTGCCGGCGGCGCGGGTGGTGACGCTGCACAGCGCGCTCGCGGCGGGCGCGCGCAACGCGCACTGGCGCCTCGCCGCGGCGGGCGACGCCGACGTGATCCTCGGCACGCGGCTCGCGGTGTTCGCGCCGGCGCCGCGGCTCGCGCTCGTCGTCGTCGACGAGGAGCACGACGGCTCGTACAAGCAGCAGGACGGCGTGCGCTACCACGCGCGCGACGTGGCGATCTGGCGCGCGCATGCGCGCGGCGTGCCGATCGTGCTCGGCAGCGCGACGCCGTCGCTCGAGACGCTGCACAACGCGGCGCTCGGCCGCTACGAGAACCTCGCGCTGCCGTCGCGCGCGCGCACCGACGCGCGCGCCGCGACGGTGTCGCGCGTGCCGGTGCGCGATTCCGCCGCGCGCGACGGCATCGCCGGGCCGATCCTCGCGGCGATCGGGCGCGCGCTCGGCGCCGGCGAGCAGTCGCTCGTCTTCGTCAATCGCCGCGGCTACGCGCCGGCGCTCAAGTGCGCGGCCTGCGCGTGGCAGGCGATGTGCCCCAACTGCAGCGCGCGGCTCGTGGTGCACCGCGCGCCCGCGCGGATGCGCTGCCACCATTGCGGCCACGTCGAGCGCGTGCCGCGCGCCTGCCCGCAGTGCGGCAACGTCGACCTCTTGCCGCAGGGCCATGGCACGCAACGGCTCGAGGCGGCGCTCGCCGAGGCGTTTCCGGCCGCACGCATCGCGCGCGTCGACCGCGACTCGACACGCGCGCGCGGCGCGTTCGCGCGCATCCGCGAGCAGGTGCACGACGACGCGCTCGACATCCTCGTCGGCACGCAGATGCTCGCCAAGGGCCACGATTTCCCGCGCCTCACCAAGGTGGGCGTGCTCGGCGCCGACAACGCGCTCTACAGCGGCGATTTCCGCGCCACCGAGCGCCTGGCCGCGCTCCTCGCGCAGGTGGCGGGGCGCGCCGGGCGCGGCGAGCTGCCGGGCGAGGTGATCGTCGCCACCGACTTCCCGTCGCACCCCGTGTTCGGCGCGCTCGATGACGGCGGCTACGCGGCGTTCGCGCGCACGCTCTTAGCCGAGCGCCACGCGACCGGACTGCCGCCGTTCTCGCACCTGGCACTGCTGTCGGCCGAGGCGGTGGCGCAGGACGACGCCGCGGCGTTCCTCGACGCCGCGCATCGCGAAGGCGTGTCGCTCGCGCGTGCGTTCGACGGCGTCGAGGTCAATCCGCCGATCGCCGCCACGCTGTCGCGGCGCGCCGGCTACGAGCGGATGCAGCTCCTCGTACGCAGCGCCGACCGCCGCGCGCTGCAGGCGTTCCTCGCGCGCTTTCGCGAGGCGGTCGATGCGCTGCCGGCGCGGCGCGTGCGCGTCGCGCTCGACGTCGACCCGGCGACGTTCTAGGGCGCTCGAGCGTCACAGCGCCGGCTCGCTATAATCGACTCCTCGCCCCGCGTTTCATTCGACCCTCCGCGCGCCCCGCGCGCACTCCATCGATCCCTTGGCCGACCTTCGCCGACAATTGAGTGGCTGGCTCGCCGACGCGCTTGCGTCGGCGTACCCCGAGGCGCGCGACCTCGCGACGACGCTCGAGCGGCCGCGCGACGCGGCGCATGGCGATTTCGCGAGCAACGCGGCGATGGCCGCGGCGCGCGCGCTGAAGCGCAATCCGCGCGAGATCGCCACGCGGATCGTCGCGGCACTCGCGCCAAGCGAGCTCGTCGCGAAGGCTGAGGTCGCGGGCGCGGGCTTCATCAACGTCACGCTCGCGCCGGCGGCGCGGCAAGCGGTGGTTGCGCGCGTGCTGGCCGAGGGCGACGCGTTCGGCCGCAGCGACGCCCGCCGCGGCGAGCGCGTGATGGTCGAGTTCGTCTCCGCGAATCCCACCGGGCCGCTGCACGTCGGCCACGGCCGCCAGGCGGTGCTCGGCGACGCGATCGCGGCGCTGTTCGCGGCGGAGGGCGCCGACGTCACGCGCGAGTTCTACTACAACGACGCCGGGGCGCAGATCGACAACCTCGCGCGCTCGGTGCGCGCGCGCATCCGCGAGCGCGAGGGCGTCGCCGAGCCGTTCCCCGAGGACGGCTATCGCGGCGACTACATCCGCGAGCTCGCCGTCCGCTACGTCGACGAGAAGGGCGACCCCGATGATATGGACGCGCTGCGCCGCTTCGCGGTCGCGGCGCTGCGCGCCGAGCAGGATGTCGATCTCCGCGCCATCGGCGTCGTGTTCGACAACTTCTACCTCGAGAGCTCGCTCTACACCGACGGCCGCGTCGAGCGCACCGTCGCGGCGCTGGTCGCGTCGGGGCACACGTTCGAGGAAGGCGGCGCGCTGTGGCTGCGCACCACCGCGTTCGGCGACGACAAGGACCGCGTGATGCGGAAGTCCGACGGCAGCTTCACGTATTTCGTGCCCGACGTCGCGTACCACGTGGCGAAGTTCGAGCGCGGCTTTCGCCACGTCGTCAACGTGCAGGGCTCCGACCACCACAGCACGGTGACGCGCGTGCGCGCCGGGTTGCAGGCGCTCGGGCTCGGCATCCCGCAGGGCTATCCCGACTACGTGCTGCACAAGATGGTGCGCGTCGTGAAGGGCGGCGAGGAGGTGAAGATCAGCAAGCGCGCCGGCAGCTACGTGACGCTGCGCGACCTGATCGACGAGGCGGGGCGCGACGCCGTGCGCTACTTCCTGGTGTCGCGCAAGGCCGACAGCGAGTTCACGTTCGACATCGACCTCGCGCGCGCGAAGTCGGACGAGAACCCGGTCTACTACGTGCAGTACGCGCATGCGCGGATGGCGTCGGTGCTGCGCCAGGCCGGCATCGCGTTCCACGACGCCGCCGCGTCGGTCGCCGGCGCCGATCTCGCGCTGCTCACGAGCTCCTACGAGATCGCGCTGATGCGCCGCCTCGACGAGTTTCCCGACGAGGTCGCGCTGTCGGCGCGCGAGCTCGCGCCGCACCGGCTGACGTCGTGGCTCAAGGAACTGTCGCAGGAGTTCCACAGTTACTATAATGCGGAGCGCTTCCTCGTCGACGACCCGGCGCTCGCGCGTGCGCGCCTCGCGCTGTGCGTGGCGACGGGGCAGGTGATTCGCAGCGGGCTCGCGCTGCTCGGCATCGGCGCGCCGCTCGAGATGTAGGAGCGGCGATTGCGCGAGGCGCAGCGGCGCCCGCGAGGCGCACCAAGGATTCATCGAATGGCTCGACCGCAATCCCGTCCTTCCCGCAGGCCCGCGCCCCGCAGCGCCGCCGGGGGCACGCTTCTCGGCATCTTCATCGGGCTCGTCATGGGCCTCGTGCTGGCCGCGGGCGTCGCCTACTACCTGATGAGCGGGCACAGCGTCTACCAGTCGCAGGTGACCGCGCAGAAGGACGTGCGCGACAGCGCGCGCGACGCGCTCAAGGCGCCCGGCGCGGACAAGGCGTCCGACAAGCCGCACTTCGACTTCTACAAGATCCTGCCGGGGGGCGAGGAGCCGAAGCTCACGCAGGCGCCGGCGAAGCCCGCGCCAGCTGCGGCCGACCGTGCGCTCGCCGAGAAGGCGCGCGACAAATCCGCCGATCACACGGTCGCCAAGGCGCCGGCGGCGACATCGCCTGCGCAGGCACCGGTGCTGACGGCATCGCTGCCCGAAAAGTCGGCGAATGCCGAGGCGGCGAAGGGCGCGTCGACCCACGATCGATTCTGGCTGCAGGCCGGCTCGTTCACCGACGAGGCCGACGCCGAGAACCTGAAGGCGCGGCTCGCGATGTCGGGCTGGCAGGCGGCGGTCCAGCGCGGCACGCTCGCCGACAAGTCGGTTCGCTACCGCGTGCGCCTCGGCCCCTACGACAACAGCGACGAGCTGGCCCGCGTCAGGAACCAGCTCGCGCAGCGGGGCTATGACGTCGCCGCGATCAAGTATTGAGCGCGCGCTGGCATCCGCCCGGCGGAGCGGCGCCGCCGGAACTTCGCCCCGCTGCGGCGGCCCAATGGGGCGCCGGTGACGCTCCGCGATGCCGGGCCGGTGCCGTCGCATCTGCGATCCGCGATCCCCACGCCACCGCAAGTCCAACAAACCAACGACCCGCTGGAGAACACGACGATGCAACCATCGCATGAGACGCCGCGCTCGTTCGCGCACGCGCTCGGCCTGACCCTTTCACGCTTCGCGGCCGTCGCGACGATCGTCGCCTTTGCCGCGCTGGGCGCCAGCAGCGCCACGGCGCAGCTCGTCGAAGGCAAGAACTACGCGCGCCTCGCCAACCCGCAACCGGTCGACACCGGCAAGGCGATCGAGGTGATCGAGTTCTTCTCGTTCGGCTGCCCGCATTGCGCCGACCTCGAGCCGATCCTCGACGGCTGGCTCGCCAGCAAGCCGGCCGATGTCGAATTGCGCCGCATTCCCGTGGCGTTCCAGCCCGCGTGGGAGCGCTTGGGCAAGGTCTGGTTCACGCTGCATGCGCTCGGCAAGGACGACCTCGCGCCGAAGGTGTTCAGCGCGATCCACAAGAACGGCGTCAACCTGTCCGAGCCGAAGACGTTCTTCGACTGGGCCGCGAAGAACGGCATCGACCACAAGAAGGTCGAGGACATGTACAACTCGTTCACGGTGTCGAGCGAGATGTCGCGCGCGAAGCGCCTCGCGCAGGTGTTCGACATCCAGTCGGTGCCGACGATCATCGTCGACGGCAAGTTCATCACCGCGTCGGACAAGGTTGGCGGCCACCAGAACGTGCCCGCGGCGATCAACGAGCTCGTTGCCAAGGCGCGCGCCGAGCGCAAGAGCTGAAGGCGCACGGCGCTCAGGTCGCGCCGCGATGAGCGCGCAGGGCCGCCCCAGGCGCGAATCAGCCCCGAAGCGCGTAGCGCGGAGGGCAACCCGATGAGCGCGCAGGGCCGCCCCAAGCGCGAATTAGCCCCGAAGCGCGTAGCGCGGAGGGCAACCCGATGAGCGCGGTGGCGCCGCTCAAGGTCTTCATCACCGGCGCCTCGTCGGGGCTCGGCGAGGCGCTGGCGCGGCACTACGCCGACCACGGCGCGATCGTCGGCCTCTTCGCGCGCCGCGAGGCGGAGCTCGCACGCATCGCGGCGGCGCTCGCGCCCGCCGTCGTCACGACCTACGCGGGCGACGTCCGCGACGAGCGCGCGCTCGCCGCGGCGGCCGGTGACTTCATCGCCCGCCACGGCCTTGCCGACGTCGTGATCGCCAACGCCGGCGTGTCGCGCGGCACGCTGACCGAGCATCCGCAAGACCTCGCCGCGTTCCGCGCGGTGTTCGACACCAACGTCCTCGGCATGGTGGCGACGTTCATGCCGTTCGCCGCGGCGATGCAGCGCAAGCGCGCGGGCACGCTGGTGGGCATCGCCAGCGTCGCGGGCTTCCGCGGCCTCGCCGGCTCCGGCGCGTACTCGGCGTCGAAGTCGGCGGCGATCACCTACCTCGAGAGCCTGCGCCTCGAGATGCGGCCGTTCGGCGTCGCCGTGGTGACCGTTTGCCCCGGCTACATCGCCACGCCGATGACCGCGCGCAACCCGTACCGGATGCCCTTCATGCTGCAGCCCGGCGACGCCGCCGCGCGCATCGCGCGCGCCATCGCGGCGCGGCGGCGCTTCATCGTGCTGCCGCGGCCGATGGCGCTCGCCGCGCGCGGGATGAAGCTTCTGCCGCGGCCGCTGTACGATCGCCTCTTTGTGCGCGCGGGACGCAAGCCGCGCGTCGACGACGACTGAGCGCGAGGAGGGCCCGTCGCGCGCGCCACGCGGCGCGAGGCGCGATCCGCGCCACACCCGGCGAGCACCGCGGGCGGTGAAATCACGGAAGCTTCGCCGGCGACGAGAACGGCTTTGCGGCGTCGACGACGAACATCACCAGCGAGTGAAGGTCGCGCGTGCCGCTGCTCGAAACCTGCATCGGCGTGCCGGCGGCGTTGCCCGCCATCGATTCGCCCGCAGCGATGCGCGTCGTCCGCTCGGGCGTGTGGCTCGTCGTCTCGCCGGCGAGCACGTAGAACGCTTCGGAGCCGGGATGCGAGTGCACCGACGTGACGGCGCCCGGAGGGCCGCTCGCTTCGTTGATCCGCAAAAGATAGCGTGACGCGCTGATCGGCGCGATCGGCCCGATCTCCGCCACCTTCGTCCCGCCCGCCGACGATCCGCCGGCGGGCCCGAGCGTGAACAGCCAGACCTGCCCACCGGTCTCGGCGACCAGCGAAAAACGGCCGGCTGCCGCCTCGGCTTGCGCACGCGCGGGAAAGCGGTCGATCCGCCAGAACAGCGGACCCGGCGGCAGCTCGGTCACTTCCTTGTCGGCGAGCGCACGGACGACGAGCTTCGGCGGGGCCGGATCGGCCGCCGCGGCCGGCTGCGAGCCGGCGATCGGGATCAGCACGGCCAGCATGCCGATGAGATGCAGTTTCATCATGCCTCCTGTCGGTTCGAGGATCCGGCGCGAGATCGGGCGACGCGCGGCGGCTTTTCTCCCGGCATGCCATTCGCGCGCGCACGCTGCGCCCATGGCCACTGAAGCGCAGCGGCCTCCCAAAAGTCCCGAAGAAGCGACTAAGATCGGACGAACGATCGGATACCGCGGGGAGGGGATCCGCGGATCGAGGCGACGTCGATGGCGAATCGGCATCCGGGCGCGACGCCCGCGAGCGTACCGGGCGGCGAGCGATGGCAGATCGGTGGCTGGACGGTCGAGCCCGCGCTCAACCGGATATCCGACGCGGGCACGATCGTGCAGCTCGAGCCCAAGTCGATGTCGGTGCTCATGTTGCTCGCCGATCGCCCGGGACACGTGGTCAGCCGCGAAGCGCTGCTCGAGGCCGCGTGGCCCGGCCTCGTCGTCGGCGACGATTCGTTGACGCAGGTCATCCTCAAGTTGCGCAAGGCGCTCGGCGACGCGCCGCAGCGGCCGGCCTACATCGAGACGATCGCCAAGCGCGGTTACCGGATCGTCGCGCGCGTGCGGCCGTTGCCGCAGACGCCACCGGAACCGGCAACGGAAGCGCTGGGGCAGGCG
>JAICUU010000009.1 GCA_025935675.1 Burkholderiales bacterium | reverse complement strand
CGGCCGTTGTGGATCCTCGACGAGCCCGCGGCCGCGCTCGATGCGGCCGGCGTGCGCTGGCTCGGCGCGCGGCTCGCCGGCCACCTCGCGCAAGGCGGCGTCGCCGTCGTGTCGACGCACGCGCCGATCGACGTCCCCGGCGCGCGCGTCGCGGAGATGACGCTGTGACTGACGAAGTCACGGCGCGCGACCCGCAGGCGATCGGCGCCGCGCTCCGCTGGGCGCTCGCGCGCGACCTCGCGATCGCCGTGCGCACGCGCGGCGAGCTCGGCGTCGAGCTGCTGTTCTTCGTGCTGGTCGCGAGCCTCTTTCCGCTGACGCTCGCGCCCGATCCGGCGCTCTTGCGCACGCTGGCGCCCGGCGTGCTGTGGGTCGCGGCGCTGCTCGCGTCGCTGCTCGCGCTGCCGCGGCTCTTCGCCGCCGATTTCGCGAGCGGCACGCTGGCCGCGATCGCGTTGTCGCCGCGGCCGCTCGCCGCGCTCGTGTCCGGTAAAATGGCGGCTCACTGGCTGACGACGGGCTTGCCGGTGGTGGTGCTGGCGCCGCTCATCGCGCTGGCCTACCGCGCGGAGGCGGCCGACATCGCGGTGCTGGTGGCGGGCCTCGCGCTCGGCACGCCGATCCTCTCGATGCTGGGCGCGATCGGCGCGGCGCTGACGCTCGGTGCCCGTGGCGGCGGCGGGCTCCTCGCGTTGCTGGTGCTGCCGCTCTACGTGCCGGTGCTGATCTTCGGCGCCGGCGCGGTCGGCGCCGTACAAGCGGGCCTCGGCGGCGCCCCGCATCTCGCGCTGCTCGCCGCGGGATTGCTCGCGGCGGCGGTCGGTGCGCCGCTCGCCACGTCCGCAGCGGTGCGCATCGCGCTCGAATGATCGGTCGATGAACGTCAACTGGTTCAAATACGCCTCGCCGGCGAGCTTCCTGCCGCTCGCGAGCCGCCTCGCGCGCGGCTTCGCCGCGGCCGCCGTGGTGCTGGGCATCGCCGGGCTCGCGATCGGTCTCGTGATCGCGCCGACCGACGCGACGCAGGGCGACGCCTACCGGATCATCTTCATCCACGTGCCGGCGGCATGGATGGCGATGCTGATCTACGTGGTGATGGCCGGCTGGAGCGCCCTCGCGCTGGGCTACAACACGCGGCTCTCCGCGATGATGGCGCAGGCGCTCGCGCCCACCGGCGCGTCGATGGCGTTCCTCGCGTTGTGGACCGGCGCGTTCTGGGGCCGCCCCACGTGGGGAACCTACTGGGCGTGGGACGCTCGAATGACTTCGACGCTGATCCTGCTGTTCCTCTACCTCGGCGTGATCGCGCTGCGCGCGGCCATCGACGAGCCGCGGCGCGCCGACCGCGCCTGCGCGGTTCTCGCGCTGGTGGGCGTGGTCAACGTGCCGATCATCTATTTCTCGGTGCAGTGGTGGAACACGCTGCACCAGGGCTCGTCGGTGAGCCTCACGGCGGCACCGACGATGGCAATGACGATGCTCGCCGGGATGCTGGTGATGACGCTGGCGCTTTGGTGCTACTGCATCGGCGTCGTGCTGTGGCGCGTGCAGGCGATCATCGTCGAGCGCGAGGAAGGGGCCGCGTGGATGGCGCGCCGCGTACCCGCATGAGCGCGCCGGGCCGTCCCAAGCGCGAATCGGCACCGAAGCGCGAAGCGCGAAGGTCGCGTTCAAACCGCGCGCCGGGCCGTCCCAAGCGCGAATCGGCACCGAAGCGCGAAGCGCGAAGGACGGGTCAATAAGCGGCAGGATGGAAATCTGATGGAGCGTTACGCGTTCTACCTCGTCGGCGCCTACGGCGCCTTCGCGATCGCGATCGCGATCGAGATTGCGCTCGTTCGCGCACGCCTCGCCCGCGCGCGGTCGCAATGGCGCTCGCGCGCCGAGGGTACGCCGCGATGACGCCGCGCCAGCGCCGCTTCGGCCTGATCGCCGCGGGCCTCGTCGCGCTCGGCGTCGCCGCCACGCTCGTGCTGTCGGCGTTCCGCTCGAACCTCGTGTTCTTCTTCTCGCCGTCGCAGGTGCTCGCCCACGAGGCGCCGCAGGGACGCGCGTTCCGCATCGGCGGCATGGTCGTCGACCATTCGCTGAAGCGCGAGCCGGGCTCGCTGACCGTGCGTTTCGACGTCACCGACACCGTGCACACGGTGCCGGTCACGTACACCGGCCTTTTGCCCGACCTCTTCAAGGAGGGCAAGGGCGTGGTCGCGCAAGGCTCGCTCGGCGGCGACGGCACGTTCCACGCGACCGAGGTGCTCGCCAAGCACGACGAGAACTACATGCCGCCCGACGCGGCCAAGGCGGTCAAGGAGGCGCGCGAGGGCATGACGATGCAGAGCGTCGAGACCAAGAGCATGCAGGGCTCGCCATGATTCCCGAGCTCGGCCATTTCGCGCTGGTCGTCGCACTGCTCGTCGCGCTGGTGCAGGCGAGCGTGCCGATGTGGGGCGCGGCGCGCAACGACATGGCGCTGATGGCCGTGGCGCGGCCGGCGGCGATGCTCACCGCGGCGCTCGTCGCATTCGCGTTCGGCTGCCTCGCGTACGCGTTCGTCACCAGCGACTTCTCGGTGCTGAACGTCGCCGAGCACTCGTACTCGACGCTGCCGACGCGCTACAAGTTCGCGGCAACGTGGGGGTCGCACGAGGGCTCGCTGCTGTTGTGGGTGCTGATGCTGTCGGGCTGGGCCTGCGCCGTGGCGATCGCGAGTCGCAACCTCCCGGAGGCGTTCGCCGCGCGCGTGCTCGCGGTGATGGGCTTCATCGCCGCTGGCTTCCTCATGTTCCTGCTGTTCACGTCGAACCCGTTCGCGCGGCTTTTGCCCGCCGCGCTCGAAGGCAGCGACCTCAACCCATTGTTGCAGGACCCCGGCATGGTCGTGCATCCGCCGATGCTCTACATGGGCTACGTCGGCTTCTCGGTGGCGTTCGCGTTCGCGATCGCGGCGCTCATCGGCGGCCGTCTCGACGCGAGCTGGGCGCGCTGGTCGCGGCCGTGGACGACGCTCGCGTGGTGCTTCCTCACGATCGGCATCGCGCTCGGCAGCGCGTGGGCTTACTACACGCTGGGCTGGGGCGGCTGGTGGTTCTGGGACCCGGTCGAGAACGCGTCGTTCATGCCGTGGCTCGTCGGCACGGCGCTGATCCACTCGCTCGCCGTCACCGAGAAGCGCGGCACGTTCCGCAGCTGGACGGTGCTGCTCGCGATCGTCGCGTTCTCGCTGTCGTTGCTCGGCACGTTCCTCGTGCGCTCGGGCGTGCTGACGTCGGTGCACGCGTTCGCGACCGACCCCGCGCGCGGCGTCTACGTGCTCGCTTTCCTCGTCGTGGTCGTCGGCGGTTCGCTCGCGCTCTTCGCGTGGCGCGCCGGCGCGGTCGGCGGCGGCGCGTCGTTCGCGCCGCTGTCGCGCGAGTCGATGCTGCTCGCCAACAACATCCTGCTCGTCGTCGCGATGGCGAGCGTGCTGCTCGGCACGCTCTACCCGCTGATCCTCGACACCTTCGACGCCGGCAAGATCTCGGTGGGGCCGCCCTACTTCCAGGCCGTGTTCGTGCCGGCGATGGCGCCGCTCGTGTTCCTGATGGGGCTCGGTCCCGTCGCGGCGTGGCGCAAGGCCGAGCTGCCGGCGCTGTGGATCCGCGTGCGCTGGGCGTTCGGCGTCGCGCTCGTCACGGCGCTTTTGCTGCCGCTCACGCTCGGCAGTTACCGGCCGCTCGTCGCGTTCGCGCTCTTCCTCGCGCTGTGGGTCGCGACGTCGACGGTGGCGATGGTCGTGCAGCGATTGCGTGGCGCGCCGCAGCGCGGGCTCGCGGCGAAGCTTCGCGCCAACTCGGCGGCGTGGTACGGCATGCTCGTCGCGCATGTCGGGATCGCGGTATTCATCGTCGGCGTCACGATGGTGCGAAGCTACGAGGTCGAGCGCGACGTGCGGATGGACATCGACCAGGCGGTGCGCGTCGGCGACTACGACTTCACGTTCCGCGGTGTCGTGCCCGCGCCGGGGCCCAACTACAAGGCGTTGGTCGGCACGATCGACGTCTCGCGCAACGGCCGGCTCGTGCGCACGCTGCATCCGCAGAAGCGCGTGTTCGACGCCTCG
This sequence comes from Burkholderiales bacterium, assembly GCA_025935675.1. Taxonomy (GTDB): domain Bacteria; phylum Pseudomonadota; class Gammaproteobacteria; order Burkholderiales; family Casimicrobiaceae; genus VBCG01. The sequence continues at coordinate 31,207 of JAICUU010000009.1, read as the reverse complement.
GGCCAGACGATGACCGAGGCGGCGATCGCGACGCGCATCCGCGGTGACCTCTACGTATCGCTCGGCGAGCCGGTCGCCGAGAACGGCGCGTGGGGGGTGCGCGTCTACATCAAGCCATTCGTCGACTGGATCTGGGTTGGCGCATTCATCATGGCGCTCGGCGGCTTCATCGCGATCGGCGATCGCCGCTACCGGATCGCCGTCAAGGCGCGCGTCGCGGCGCTTGCTGCGAGAGCCGCCGCATGAAGTCGGCGTGGCGCTGGTCGCTGCCGTTCCTCGTGTTCGCGGCGCTCGCCGTGTTCCTCTACACCGGCCTCTTCCGCGATCCGCGCGAAGTGCCCTCGCCGCTGATCGGCAAGCCGGCGCCGGCGTTCGCGCTGCGCGACCTGCACGAGCCCGGCCGCACGTTCGGCACCACCGACATGCGCGGCCAGGTGTGGCTGCTCAACGTCTGGGCGTCGTGGTGCGAGTCGTGCCGGATCGAACATCCGCTGCTGGTCGACCTCGCGCGCCAGAAGATCGTGCCGATCGTCGGGCTCGACTACAAGGACAAGGACGACCTCGGCAAGAAGTGGCTCGCCGATCGCGGCAATCCATACTCGGTATCGATCGTCGACGGCGACGGCCGCGTCGGCATCGACTGGGGCGTCTACGGCGTGCCCGAGACGTTCGTCGTCGACAAGGAAGGCATCATCCGCTACAAGCAGATCGGCCCGGTCAACGCCGACGTGCTGGCGAAGACGATCGTGCCGCTGGTGCGGCGGCTGCAGCAATCGTGATGCGCGTTACGTCGCTTGCGGGGGTCATCGCGCTCGGGCTCGTGGCGACAGTCTTCGCCCTGGCTTCGTCGATCGCTCCCGCGCAAACGCCGGCCGACGCCGCGCTGGACGCGCGCTTGAAGCGCCTCGAGCTCACGCTCCGCTGCCTCGTCTGCCAGAACCAGACCCTCGCCGATTCCGATGCGCCGCTCGCCGCCGATTTGCGGCGCGAGATCCGCGAGCTCGCGCAAGGCGGCAAGAGCGACGACGACATCCGCGGCTTCCTGACGTCGCGCTACGGCGACTTCGTCCTCTACGATCCGCCGGTGCAGCGCAACACCTTCGTGCTGTGGTTCGGGCCTTTCGCGCTGCTCGTCGCCGGTGCGGCGATCTGGTGGCGGATGGGAAGACGGCGTGCACGCGAATCGCAAGCCGCGGACGACGGCGCCGCGGCTGCGCGCGGCCGCTCGCTGCTCGAGTCCTGACGCGCGCTGCGCGCTACGGGCGCGCACGCCAGCCCAGGCCCGGCGTCGTCGCCCGCGCGAGACCCCGATGACGACATCGCCCGCCCCGAAGGCCCTCCACCACCACGCGCGCCGGATGGCAGGGCGCGATCCGCACGAGCCCCACCGCGTCTCGACGCCGCTCGAGCTCTTGTTCGACCTGACGTTCGCAACGAGCTTCAGCCTCGCCGCCGCGGAGCTCGCGCACATGCTCGCCGAGGGCCACGTCCTCTCCGCGGTCGCCGGCTTCGGCTTCGCGGGTTTCGCGATCTGCTGGGCGTGGATCAACTTCTCGTGGTTCTCGTCGGCATACGACACCGACGACTGGATCTACCGCGTGATGACGATGGCGCAGATGATCGGCGTGCTGGTCATCGCGATCGGGCTGCCGCGCCTCTACACGTCGATCGAGCACCATGAGCACGTCGACAACTCGGTCATCGTGCTGGGGTACGTCATCATGCGCCTCGCGCTGGTGTCGCAGTGGCTGCGCGCCGCGAAGCAGGACCCGGCGCGCCGACGCGCCTGCCTGACCTACGTGACCGCGGTATCGGTCGCACAGGTTGGCTGGATCGTGCAGATCTTCGTCGACTTCCCGTTCGGCGCGACGCTGGCGCTAAGCGCTGCGCTGATGCTGGTCGAGCTCGCAGGGCCGGTGCTCGCCGAGCGCCGCGACGGCGGCACACCGTGGCATCCGCACCACATCGCCGACCGCTACGCGGCGTTCGCGGTGATCGCGCTCGGCGAAGGCGTCGTCGGCACCGTCGCGTCGCTCTCCGCGGTCATCGAGGCGCAGGGCTGGACGATGGATGCGGCGCTCGTCTCGGTCGCGGGCGTCGGGCTGACGTTCGGCATCTGGTGGGTGTACTTCATCGTGCCTTCGGGAGAGGTGCTGCACCGGCACCGCGACCGCTCGTTCGTCTGGGGCTACGGCCAGATGCTCGTGGTCACCGCGATCGTCGCCACCGGCGCCGGCCTGCATGTCGCCGCGTACTTCATCGAGCACAACAGCGCACTCGGGCCGATCGCGACGGTCCTCGCCACGGCGATACCCGTCGGCGTGTTCCTCGCGTCGATCCACGCGCTCTACGCGTATTTGATGCGTCGCGTCGACCCGCTCCATCTCGTGTTGCTCGCCGCAAGCGCCGCGGTGATCGCGGTGGCGATCGTTGCCGCGCGACTTGGCGTCGACGTGGCGGTGTGCCTCGCGATCCTGATGCTCGCGCCGGCGGTCACCGTCGTCGGCTACGAGGCCGCTGGCCATCGGCACCTCGCCGAGGCGCTCGCCGAGCGCGACGCAGCGCCGAGGCGGCTCGACTAACGGTCGCGCCGGCGGGATCCCCGCATGCGCGGGGCGACGCAATGCGCGCGCCGCTCAATCGATCGGCGAGGGAATCTCGCGTGCGCGGAGCGACGTTTCGAGGGGCGACTGCGCGTCGGGCTCGGCTGCGGCGGCCGGCGACGCCGCGCCGCGCCACCATGCGCGCGGCGGCGGCGCGATCGAGGGCTCGACCGCTTCACCCAGCATCGGCAGCACGAGCGGCGTGACGCGCGCGGCCGAGCGACAGCAGCGTCTTTGCCGGCTCGTCCCACGCGTGCATCGCCAGCGCGAACGGTCGCAAATGGTTCCGGCGGCAACGCCGCCGCACGCCTGCCGTGCCGCCCCACGCGGCGCGGCATCGCCGTCGCCTGCCCCAGCCCTCGCGAGGAGACGCGCTTGACACTTATATTCCTCCAGCGGTATATATCCGGGCATGGAAACCACGTTCACCGTCATCGCCGAGCCGAGCCGCCGCGCGATCCTGTCGCTGCTCGCCTCGGCTGAGCGGTCGGTCGGCGACATCGGCCACGCACTGCGCCTGCCGCAGCCTTCGGTGTCGAAGCACCTGCGCGTCCTGCGCGAGGCGGGCTTCGTCGAGGCGCGCGTCGACGCGCAGCGGCGCCTCTATCGATTGCGGCCCGAGCCGCTCAAGGAGGTGGATGCGTGGCTCGCGCCGTTCCGGCGCTACTGGTCGGCGCATGTCGACGCGCTCGAGCGTCATCTCGACCGCCTGCATCCCGTCGCACGTCCACGGAGCCGCCGGCGATGAGTGGACGCGACAGCTACCGGCCGGGGCCTGCGGCCGGCGCGGAAGTCGTCAAAGACGGCGATCGCTGGACGCTCGTGCTGACGCGCGAGCTTCGCCACGCACCGGAGAAGGTCTGGCGCGCGCTCACCGATCCCGCCGAGCTTCGTGAATGGGCGCCGTTCGACGCCGACCGCGGCCTTGGCGCGCCGGGGCCGGTGAAGCTCGCGACGGTCGGCACGCCCACGCCGAACGTCTCCGACAGCGAGGTGACGCGTGCCGACGCGCCGCGGCTGCTCGAGTACACGTGGGGCGGCAATGCGATGCGCTGGCAGTTGGAGCGCATGGGCGACGGCACGCGCCTCACGCTCTGGCATGCGATCGACAAGGGCTTCATCTCGATGGGCGCGGCAGGCTGGCACATCTGCCTCGACGTGCTCCAGCACCTGCTCGACGGCGAGCCGCTCGGCCGGATCGTCGGCGGCGATGCGATGCGGTTCGACTGGCCGCGGCTCAACCTCGAATACGCGCGGCAGTTCGGTGTCGAGCCGCCGCAATGGCCGGCGAGGGGCTCGCCGGCATGACGCGGACCTGGCACCACACCCGGGAGGTTCCAAAACCATGAAGAAGAGCGAGGCACCGTCGAGCACATCGCCCTCGGCAATGATCGACGCGCGCATCGAGTCGCTCGGCGATTGGCGCGGCGAGACGCTCGCCCGCCTGCGCGCGCTGATCAAGGACGCCGATCCCGACGTCGTCGAGGAATGGAAGTGGCGCGGCGTCCCCGTCTGGTATCACGACGGCATGATCTGCACCGGCGAGACGTACAAGGACGTCGTCAAGATGACGTTCGCCAACGGCGCGGCGCTCAAGGATCCGTCCAAGCTCTTCAACGCGAGCCTCGATGGCAACACACGCCGCGCGATCGACTTCCGCGAAGGCGACGCGATCGACGCGAAAGCGCTGACGGCGTTGCTCCGCGCCGCGATCGCCCACAACACCGCGAAATCCCGCGGCGGGAAGACCGCCAAGTCAGCGTGAGCGCGCTGGCGGCGGACTGAGCGACGCGGGCCCGCCCGTCGGCGCGCGTGGCTGCGGCACGAATCCGGCGCCGCAGGCGACGACGCCGGCCGCCACGACGACGAGCCACAGCGCCGTCGCCAGCGAGGTCTGCGATGCGATGCTGCCGATGATCGGCGGGCCGATCAGGAAGCCGCTGTAGCCGATCGTCGTCACCGAGGCGATCGCCGCCGCGCGGCTCACCCCCGGCACGCGCGTCGCCGCATTGAAGAGGATCGGTGCCACCGGCGCGAGCCCGGCGCCGACCGCGGCGAGCCCGACGAACGCCGCCCACCGCGTGCCCGCCAGCAGCAGCACCGCCATCGCCAGCGCCGCGACCAGCGCGCTGGTGCGCAGCACCGCACGCTCGTAGAAGCGCGCGCGTAGCGCATCGCCGGCGAAGCGCGCGACCGCCATCGCCGCGGTGAACGTCGCGTAGCCGAGCGACGCGTGCGAGGCCGTGAGGCCGACGTCGTCGCGAAGATAGAGCACGCTCCAGTCGTACAGCACGCCTTCCGCCGTCATGCCCGCGAAGACGAGAAGGCCGATCAGGAGCAGGATGCCCTTCGGCCATGCGAAGTGCCGCGCGTCGGCGTCGGCCTTCGCATGCGTCTCCAGCATGGCGCGCGACACGAGCAGCGCAACCGTGGCGATGCCCACGCCAACGGCGAGCAGGCGCGCCGCGGGCGCTGCGTGCAACTCCAGCAATCCGTACGTCAGCGCTGCGCCCAGCATGCCGCCGACGCTGAACATCGCGTGCAGGTTGCTCATCACCGGGCGGCCGGCGAGCGCCTCGAGCTCCGAGCCTTCGGTGTTGATGGCGATGTCGAAGAGGCTCATGAACGCGCCGAGAAGAAAGGCCGCCACGGCAAGCACCGGCAGCAACGGATAGTGAAGCAGCAGGCACAGCGACAAACCCATCGCGATCCCGAATGTCGCGGCCGTGGCGCGCGCGCCGATGCGGCCGATGACGGGGCCCGCGACGAAGAGCGCCGACACGGTGCCGATCGCCACCGAAAGCAGCACGACCGACAGCACGATGTCGGTCAATCCGTAGCGCGCGCCGACCGCGGGAATGTGCGTCCCCCACGTGCCGGCGACGATACCGAGCACGAGGAACTGCACGCGGGTCGCGCGCAGCGCGCGCTCGACGGTCAGGGTTCGCAAGGCCAGTGGCCGCAGATGACGTTCGCTACCGCTGACCGGCTACATCCAGCGCAACGCGTCGGCGATGATCGCCCTCGCGCCCGCTTGCGCGCAGGTCCCGTGCGCGATCAGGAGGCGCGTCGGGTTCCAGTCGAGCACGCGCTGGCGCGCGGCGCGCGCCTGGCTCCGGCGGAGAAACGTCGAGCGCCAGTCGGGCGGCGTCCCGCCGCGATCGCCCAGCAGGCCGCCCCAGCGGAGCAGCGTCCGCTTCCATCCGGTGACATACGACTCCGGAAACCGCTGGATGAGATCGCCGAAGATCGCGGTGCTCGATGCGCGATGGAAGAACGTGACCTCCGCCATCGCGAACGAGCCGCGGAAGACCACCTGGTCGATGTCCGCGGACCACGCGGGGTCGGCGACATCGCCGAGCTCCGCGTCGAAGCGGAGGTCCGGCGTCTTGCGCGCGAGCCCGGGCGGCGCGTAGACGCGCGCCTCGGGCCAGCGCACGGACCATTGGCGAAGCGCCAGATGGTGGAGCTTGTTCGGCGAGACGATATGCCTCACCGGTCCGATCGCGTCGATGGCGCGCGCGAGATCGCCGGTCAGTGACACCGGCGACCAGACCCACGCGCTGCCGTCCGACAAATGCGCCACCGCCATGCGCGTCGGATACGGAAAGCTGTAGAACGACACGGCCGGTCCGTCGGCCGCGTACAAGCGTGGTCCGAACGCCTCGAGCATGGCGCAGGATAGCGCATCGGATATCGCTCGAACGGCGACAGCGGTTTTACGACCCGGCGTTTCGCGCGGAGGACGCAGCGATTGCGCGCCTCGAGGCGATCGCATGGGGCGCATACGGCGACGGCCGCAAGGCGCCCGTGACGCGCAAGGCGGGCCCCGGCTACGCGGACCCCGAATACGAGCTCTCGGTCGAGTGGCTCGCCGCGCGCGAGCGCATCGACGCTGCGCGCAAGGCCTGGTCCGACCCGGCGATGCCGACCCATGCGCTCGTCATCTGCGGCTCGCCGCGCAACGACGGCTCCTGTCCGGGCGGGATCTCCAGGACGTTTCGCCTCGCGACGATCGTCCGCGACGAGATCAAGTGATCGACGCGTTCGGGATATCATGAAGCATTGCGCGCCCGCGCCCCCGGCAAAAGGACCCCTGCATGAACGTCGACCACGGCAATTGCCCCGTCCCGCCGATGCATGGCGCGCGACGCCACGCCCTTCGGCGCGTGTCGCGTAACGCCGGCGCCGTCGTGCTGCTCGCCTTGGCCCTGCCTGCGGCAGCCGCCGAGATGAAAGGCGATGACTGGCGCTTCGACGCCGTCATCTACGGGTATTTCCCGTCGATCAGCGGAACGTCGAAGTTCCCCGAGCGCTCCGGCGGCTCGAGCGTCGACATCGACTCGGACAAGATCATCGACTCCCTCAAGTTCACCTTCATGGGGACGTTCGAGGCGCACAGGGGACGCTGGGGCGTGCTCGCCGACGTGCTGTACATGGATCTCGGCGGCGGCAAGACCCGCACACGCGACATCAACGTCGGCGGCATCACGTTGCCCGACGGCGTGACGGCGAATGCCACGCTCGACATCAAGGGCACCGTCTGGGAGCTCGCGGGAACGTATCGCGCGGTGAACGAGCGCGGTACGACGCTCGACCTCGTCGGCGGATTTCGCGTGCTCGACTACAAGCAGACGCTGGGCTGGGAATTCAGCGCCGACCTGGGTCCGATCGCGCCGGACCGCTCGGGCAACTCGGTGCTGCACCCGACGAACTGGGACGCGATCGTCGGCGCCAAGGGTCGTTTCGCCTTCGGCGACCGACAGCAATGGTTCGTGCCGTTCTACGTGGACGCCGGCGCAGGCGACTCCGATTTCACCTGGCAGGCCCTGGGCGGCATCGGCTACTCGTTCGGGTGGGGCGACGTGCTCGGCGGGTGGCGATACCTCGACTATCGATTCAAGTCCGGATCCAGGCTCGAGGGTGCAACGTTCAGCGGTCCGATGGTGGGCGTCGCGTTTCACTGGTAGACAGCTCGCTGCGGCGCAAGGCGGCGTGTCGCGCAACGGACGTTGACATGGCCCGCGCCGGGGCATGGGTGAGCGTTCGAATCATTTCCGCCACGGCGCGCACCGCCGCCGACGGCCGCCGTGCCGGGCTCGTCGACAGGTAGAACGCCTGGGTTATCGATGGTTGCGCGATTCGCGCCGCCGCGAGCTGCCCGGTCTCGATCTCGTCCGCAATCGCGCTCGCGAGAGCAATGGTGTAAGCCAGGCCTTCGCGCACGAGATTCTTGATGAGGTGAATGGAGTAAACGTCCATGGCCACGTTGAGCCGCACGCCACGCTGCCTCGCGACCTCCTCGAGCAGCACCCGGCCGCCATTGGGCATGACGGCGACCACCAGCGGCAATTTCGCGATGCGGTCGAACGCGATGGTGGACCTGCGGGTAAGCGGATCGCCCGCGCGCGAGACGAGCTGCAATGACGAGGCGAACAGCAGCTGCGCGTCGGGCAGCGCCTTGTGCGCGGCCTGCGACAGCACGCCGAGGTCGTGCCGACCATCGCGAAGCCACTCGGCGATTTGCGCGGTCGGGGCTTCGGCGACCTGCAGATGGATGGAGGGGTACGCATCGCGTACGCCGACGTAGAGGTCGCGCAACAGAGGCCAGGCGGCGGACGGCTGGATCGCCACGCGCACGATCCCGCGTGGCCGCGATGAATCGGCGGCCACGACATCGCTGAGGGCGTCCGCTTCCTTGACGAGAATGTCGGCCCTTGGCCACAGTGCCCGACCGGCCTCCGTCATCCGGGCGCCGCGTCCGGTGCGCTCGAAAAGCGTCGCGCCGAGATCGCGCTCGAGCGCGAGGACGCGCTTGCTGATGGCCGACTGGGTGGCGCCGGAAAGTATGGCTGCGCGCGAGAAACTTCCCGCCGCAGCAACCGCCAGGAAGTCCCGCAACTGTTCCAGAAGCATCTGACGCTCCCACGATGGTGGCGTGCCCAGCATAGGGTCGGGCGGCACTCGACGTCCATCTTTTTCATTCCATCGTGGAATAGCTGATAGTGCCGATCTGCCATTGCGGAGCGATGGCGGGCACTGCCAGAATGACCCGCCATGACCGAGCCGCGCAACGTCCTCGTCATCATGTCCGACGAGCACAACCCGAAGTATCTCGGTGCCGCCGGACATCCCTACATCGCGACGCCGAACCTCGACGCGCTCTGCGCACGGGGAACGCGCTTTGCCTCGGCCTACACGACGTGTCCCATCTGCGTGCCGGCGCGCGCCGCGTTCGCGGTGGGCCGCTATGTTCACGAGATCGGATTCTGGGACAACGGCGACGCCTATGACGGCTCGATACCGAGCTGGCATCACGCGCTGCGCGCAGGCGGACATCGCGTCGTGTCGATCGGCAAGCTGCACTTTCGCGGGCAGCCAGGGGACGATCACGGATTCACGCGCGAAATCGTGCCGATGCACGTCGTGGACGGCATTGGCGACGTGAAAGGCCTCGTGCGCGACGACATCCCGACGCGCAAGGGCGGCGACAAGATGGCGAAGTACGCCGGGCCCGGCGAATCCACCTATACCGTGTATGACCGCGACATCGCGTCCCGCGCGCAGATCTGGCTGCATGAGGATGGCACGCGGGACGCGGGGCCACCGTGGGTGCTCTTCGTATCGTTCGTTGCCCCGCATTTCCCGCTCACCGCGCCCCCCGAATGGTTCTATCGATACGCCGGCATGAATCTGCCGATGCCCAAGCAATACCGGAGTGACGAGCGTCCACGTCATCCCGCGATCGACGAATACGCACGTGTCGTTGATTACGACCCCCACTTCGCCGACGAGCGCGATGTGCGCCGCGCGCTCGCCGGCTACGCGGGCCTGGTGTCGGCCATGGACGAGAACGTCGGCAAGGTGCTGCGGGCGCTGGACGACGCGGGATTGGCGGACGATACGGCCGTCATCTACACCAGCGACCATGGGGACAACACCGGTGCGCGCGGGTTGTGGGGCAAATCGACGTTCTACGAGGAGTCCGCCGGCGTGCCGATGATTGTCGCGGGGCCCGGCTTGCCGCGCGGTATGGTGGTGGATCTGCCGGTGTCCCACGTCGATTGCGCGCCCGCAATCCTGGATGCAGCCGGCGCGGCACCGCTCGGCCCGCTGTCAGGCCACTCGCTGTTCGACATCGCCAACGGTGCGATGCCGGCGCGCCCGGTCCTTTGCGAATACCACGCCATCGGCTCGTCGAGCGGCGGCTTCATGCTGCGCCACGATCGCTACAAGTACTGCCATTACGTCGGGCGGCCACCGCAGTTGTTCGATCTCGCCGAGGATCCCGACGAGCTCGTCGACCTGGCCACCGATGCGGGGCACGTGAGCATCCTCCGGCGGTGCGAGGCGCGGCTTCGCACTCTCCTGGATCCCGAAGCGGTCGATGCACGAGCAAAGGCCCGTCAGGCGCAACTGCTGGAGGCGTTCGGGGGTCGCGACAAGGCACTGGCGCGCGGCGACCTCGGCTTTACTCCCGCGCCGGGAACACGCGCGGAACTCGACTGACTCGAAGACATGGGGGAAATCATGACTGCAATACGCATGCTGCTGGTGCTCGCCGCGATAGCGGCCTCGGCCCTGCCCTTGAGCGTCCATGGGCAGGCGTACCCCGATCGAGCGGTTCGCATGATCGTTCCCGACGCCCCCGGCGGTTCGCCCGACCAGCTCGGACGGCTCGTTGCCCAGAAGCTCTCGGACGTGCTCGGGCAACCGGTTTTCGTCGACAACAAGCCGGGCGCCGCGGGCGTGCTCGCGACCGAGGCGGGCGCGAAATCAGCGCCGGACGGCTATACCGTCACGATGGTCACGACGGCCATCTACGCCATCCTTCCGTACCTCAACAAGAAGCTGCCCTATGATCCCGTCAAGGATTTCATCCCGGTTTCGCGGCTCGCGACCTCGTCGAATGTGCTCGTCGTGAACGCGTCCTTGCCGGTGCAATCCGTCGCCGACCTCGTACAGCTGGCGAAGTCGAAGCCCGGCGTCCTGAACTACGCGAGTGCCGGTGTCGGATCGCCCGCGCACCTTGCAGGCGAGATGCTCAACCTCCTCGCCGGCATCAAGCTCGTCCATATCCCGTACAAGGGCTCCGCACCGGCGCTGATGGACGTGATCGGCGGCACCGCGCAAATGATGATCACGTCGCCGCTGTCTGCGAGCGCGCACATGAAGAGCGGTCGCGTGCGGGCCCTCGCGACGACGGGGAAGGAGCGCAATCCCGTGCTACCCGAATTGCCCACCATCGGCGAGACCATCCCCGGCTACGAGATCTCGCAGTCGTGGGGCCTCGCCGTGCCGGCCGGCACACCGCCCGCGGTCGTTGCGAAATTGAGCGAAGCGATCGAGAAGGTGATGCATGACCCGGATACCGTTCACAAGGTACAGGTCACCGGACTGGTTCCCGCAGGTGATTCACCCGCGGCGTTCTCGGCATTCATCGCGAAGGAGCGCGAGCGATTGAGCGAGGTCATCGCCAAGTCGGGGATCGTCATGACCGAGTAGCGTCGGCGATGGCGGGATGCAAACGGCTAGCCCAGTCCCGCCTTGTCGAGGCCGTACATCTTGTCGAGGATGCCGGGCGGCGTGTGGAACGCGACGTTGGCGCGATTCCAGGCGTTGATCGTCATGATGCGGAAAACCAGCGCCACCAGCGCCTTGTCGTCGAACTGCCCTCTCGCCTCGGCGTAGATCGCGTCGGAAACGCCGGTCGGCGCGATGTGCGTCAGCGCCTCGGTCAGCGCCAGCGCGGCCCGCTCCTTCGCGGTGAACAGCGGCGATTCGCGCCAGATCGCCACGTGGTGTAGGCGGATCTCGCGCTCGCCGGCGATCTTGGCCTGCTTGACGTGCATGTCGAGGCAGAACGCGCAGCCGTTCATCTGCGAGGCGCGGATGTCGACGAGGTAGCCGAGCAACGGCTCGAGCTGGCCCCCCTTGTCGATGGCCATGCCGAGCTCCTGCAGCTTCTTCGCGAGCTCGGGCGCCTGCTGGCCGTAGTTGAGGCGTGCCTGGGGAACGGTGTCTCTCATGGTGGTGTGTCCTTCCGGTGAGTGCCGGGCGGCGTTCCGACGCGTGGATCAGGTCGATCGCAAGCCCGCACCGAACCTGTGCCGCCCCTTGTGTGACATCGTCGCCGGGACGCGTGTTCCGGCCGCCCGCAAGCTACCCGGCCGTGGTCGGCGCCGAGCCGCACTTCCAGCAGAAGTCGAACGTCGCCGGGTTGTCCTCGCCGCATTGGCGGCAGTGCCACTGCCCGGTACGCATGCGCTCGCGGCGGAACTCGCCGATCACCTGCTCCGCGCGTGCCGCGTCGGCGTCGTCGTCGACCCACACCTGCGGCCACGCGACATCGGGCGGCACGTCGCCGACGATCGACTGCGCGTGCTCGTTGAACACGTGCACGGCGATGCCGGCATGCCGCAGCCGGTCGCGCACGAGGTACGCGTCGGTGCGGTTGCTCGAGATGTAGACGCGCTTCATCGCGTGTAGCGGCCGCCGTTGAGCTGCCAGCGCCAGGCGTCGGCGCATATGATGTCGACGTCGCGGCGCGCACGCCAACCGAGCGTGCGCTCGGCGAGCGACGGGTCGGCATACGAGGCGGCGACGTCGCCCGCGCGGCGCGGCGCGAAGCTCTTCGCGATGCGACGACCGCATGCGCGCTCGAACGCCGCCACGACCTCGAGCACCGATGCGCCGCGGCCCATGCCGAGGTTGAGCGTCAACGCTCCCTGCGCGCCCGCGAGATGCTCGAGCGCGGCGACGTGGCCGCGCGCGAGATCCTCGACGTGCAGGTAGTCGCGCACGCCGGTGCCGTCGGGCGTGGGCCAGTCGCTGCCGTAGATCAGGAGCTCGGCGAACTCGCCGGAGGCGATCCGGCACAGGAGTGGCACGAGGTTGTCGGGCCTGCCGCGCGGCGCCTCGCCGATCCGTCCCGACGGATGCGCGCCGGCCGGGTTGAAATAGCGCAGGATCGCGATCCGCCAGTTGGGATTCGCGCGGCCGAGGTCGCGCAGGAAATCCTCGACCGTGCGCTTGGTGCGCCCGTAGACGCCCTGCGGACGCAGCGGCGCGGACTCTGGCACCGGCAGCGAATCGGGTTGGCCGTAGACGCTGGCCGAGCTCGAGAACACGAGCGTGCCCACCCCGGCCTCGCCCATCACCTCGGCCAGCGTGAACGTGCCGCCGACGTTGACGTCGTAGTACGCGAGCGGACGCGTCTCGCCCTCACCCACGGCCTTGAGGCCCGCGCAGTGAATGACCGCGCCGATCGGATGGTCATGAAACGTGCGGCGCAGCGCCTCGACGTCGCGGATGTCGGCCTCCACCACGTCGATCGACTTGCCGGTCAGCACCCGCAGCCGGTCGACGACGCCGGCCTCGCTGTTGGCGTAGTTGTCGAGGATGACCGGGTCCCGGCCGGCCGCGGCCAGCGCCGCGACGACATGCGAGCCGACATAGCCGGCACCGCCGGTGACGAGAACCGTTGAGCCCAATTCGACGACCTCCGCGCAACGAGCGCACTTCCAGGAGCTGCCCTCGGCCCCACGCTCTCGGTGCCCAAGCAGTTGCCACGACCGGCGCCTGGGGCGGCCCGGCGCACCCACGCGACCGATGCTACCCCATCGCCCCCCGCCAAGCCGTCCGGCGCCGACCCGCGGCCCCTGTCAAGCTCTTTGCCGGTGCGCAAGTGACCATTTCGCGGCGGCATGGGATCATGAGAACAGGGGCGCACCAGAGACCATCAAATGGCACGGAGCCCGCGTTCGGTCGATGTTGCGGCCGGCCTCCGGGCCGGCGCAGCGGAGAACGTACGCGTGGTCGGCGATTGCCGCACGACCGCCCCCAATCACGTCTTGCAATATTGAGGAGGAAGCGAATGAAGACTCTGGTCTCGTTAATTGGAGGCATCGCCGCCGCGCTCGTCGCGGCGTCGGCGAGCGCCGTGATCACGCTGGGCGCCTCGGTGCAGCTTTCCGGCCCGCTCGCCAACACCGGCCGCTACTACCGCGACGGCTACGAGATGGCGATCGACACCATCAACAAGGCCGGCGGCGTCAAGGTCGGCGGCAAGTCGGAGCAGCTCGAGCTCAAGATCCTCGACAACCAGTCGGACAACAACCTCGCCGTGCGGCAGTACGTGCAGCTCGTCACGCAGGACAAGATCAGCCTGCTGCTCGGGCCGTTCGCCAGCGACGCGGTGATCGCGACGTCGTCGGTCGCCGAGAAGTACCAGGTGCCGATGGTCCAGGGCGGCGGCGCCTCGGACCAGATCTACAGCCGCGGCTACAAGTACATCTTCGGCACGCTGCCGGCCGCGACCAAGTACTTCGAGAGCACGATCGAGGCGATGGGCAAGCTCAATCCCGCGCCCAAGACGGTGGCGCTGCTCTACGCCGACGACGCGTTCGACGTGTCGGTCGCCAAGGGCACGCGCGACCTCATCAAGGCCGCCGGCCTGACGACCGCGCTCGACGAGCGCTACAGCACCAACGCGTCGGACTTCGCGTCGCTGCTCGCGCGCATCAAGAGCGCCAACGTCGACGCCGTGCTGGTGGCCGGCCACGAGACCGAGATCCTCAACTTCATCCGCCAGGCGAAGAGCCTGTCGGTGAGCCCGAAGATCTACAGCTTCACCGTCGGCGTGCCGAGCGCGGACTTCCGCAAGGCGCTGGGCAAGGACGCCGACTTCGCGTTCGGCATGACGTCGTGGCTGCCGACGGCGACGCTGACCGACCAGTGGTTCGGCAACGCCGAGAAATTCGAGCAGGCCTACAAGGCGCGCTTCGGCTACGAGCCCGACTACCACGCCGCATCGGCGGTCGCCGACGTCGAGGCCTACGCCAAGGCGATCGAGGCGGCCGGCTCGACCGACCCGCAGAAGGTCCGCGACGCCGTCGCCAAGCTCAACTTCGACAGCCTGTACGGTCCGATCAAGTTCGACGAAAAAGGCCAGATCAGCCTGCCGCAGACCGTGATCCAGGTGCAGGACGGCAAGGTCGTGCCGATCTACGGCGGCAAGGGCTTCATCGAAAAGCCGCGTTATCCTATGCCGGCGTGGGACAAGCGCTAGCGAGCCTGGCGCAGGGAGACCCGCGGCGGTCGGGCATCGTCGCGGGTTCGGGATCGGAGGTGCGCGGCACGTAGATGGCGTGCGGCGCTTCGCGGCGTGTCCCTTGCGGCACGCCGCGGACGACAGGGGGAGCGCAAGGCTTGGACCTCCTTTGGCAGGTGCTGGTCAACGGCGTGCTGCTCGGCGGCCTGTACGCGCTGATGGCGCTCGGCCTCGCGCTCGTGTGGGGCGTCCTCAACATCGTCAACATCGCGCACGGCGCCTTCATCATGCTGGGCGCCTATGTCTGCTATTACCTGTTCGCGGGCCTCGGGCTCGACCCGTTCGCCGCGTTGCCGCTCGCCATGCTGGCGCTGTTCGTGTTCGGCTACGTCGTCCAGCGCTACCTGCTCAACCTCGTGATCCGCGCGCCGATGTTCAACACGCTGCTGATCACGTTCGGCATCGACGTCGTGCTGACGCTGCTCGCGCAGCTCGCGTTCAGCGCCGATTTCCGCACGATCAACCCCACCTACGCCGGCAGCAACTTCATGCTGGGCAGCGCGACCGTGCCGTTCGTGCGCGTGATCGCGTTCGGGATCGCCGTCGGCCTGACGCTGCTGCTGTGGCTGTTCCTCACGCGCGCGCGCCTTGGGCGCGCGATCCGCGCCACCGCCCAGAACCTCGTCGCCGCGCGGCTCTATGGCGTCGAGCCGCGGCGCGTCTACGCGCTGACGTTCGCGCTCGGCGCGGCGCTCGCGGGCGCGGCGGGCAGCCTGTACGGCGTCGTGTCGCAGGTGAACCCGTACATCGGCGGCAGCCTCACCGCCAAGTCGTTCGCGATCGCGATCATCGGCGGACTCGACAGCCCGCTCGGCGTGATCGTGGGCGGGCTCTTCCTCGGCATCGTCGAGTCGCTGACGTCGCTCTACATCGGCCCCACGTACAGCGACGTGGCGAGCTTCGGCATCCTCGTGCTGGTGCTGATCTTCCGGCCGTCCGGGCTCCTCGGGAGGACCGCTTGATCGCGGCCGCGCGGCCGGCGCGCGCGGAGAGACCCGCGCGATGAATCGCTTCGGCGTGGTGGCCATCGTCGTGGTCGTGCTGGCGCTTCTCGCGACGGTGCCGTGGATCGCCTCGCCGAGCATCATCCAGTTCGGCATCAGCACGCTCCTGATGGCGGTGCTCGCGCAAAGCTGGAACATCATCGGCGGCTACACGGGCTACGCGTCGTTCGGCAACTCGGTGTTCTACGGCCTCGGCAGCTACGGCGTCGCCATCGCGATGGTGCAATGGAACCTGCCGTTCGGCGTCGGCCTGGCATTCGGCGCCGTGCTCGCGCTCTTGTTCGCGCTCCTGATCGGCCTGCCCGTGCTGCGTTTGCGCGGCCATTATTTCGCGATCTGCACGCTGGCGCTGGCCGAGGTGATGACCGCGATCGTGTCGAACCTCGAGATCGCCGGCCGCAACACCGGCCTCGTGCTGCCGCTCCTGCGTGGCGATGCGCTGTTCTACGAGCTGTCGCTCGGCCTCCTCGCGCTGACGACGCTGACCGTCGCCTACATCGCGCGCAGCCGCTTCGGCTTCGGCCTGATCGCGATTCGCGAGAACGAGGAAGCCGCGGCGGTGATGGGCGTCGATACCACGCGCTACAAGGTGGCGGCGTTCGCGATCTCCGGCTTCTTCACGTCGCTCGCCGGCGGCATCCACGCCTACTGGATCACGTTCCTCGATCCGGTCAGCGCGTTCGACATCACGCTGAACGTCAAGATGATCATCATGGCGGTGTTCGGCGGGCCGGGCTCGATCTTCGGGCCCGTGGTCGGCGCATTCCTGCTCTCGGCGATTTCCGAGGTGCTGTCCACCAAGATCTCGACGCTGGCGAGCCTTTTCTTCGGCTTCGTGATCATCGTCGCCGTGGTGTTCATGCCGCGCGGCCTCGCCGATCTCGGCCGCCGCTTCCGCAGCGTCGGCTGGCGCTATTTCGCCGAGAACGTGCGCCGCAACCGCCTCTGACGACATGCCGGCCGCTCCCATCCTCGACGTGCGGGGCCTCACCAAGCGCTTCGCCGGCCTCACCGCGCTGTCGAACGTCACGTTCTCGCTCGCGCCCGGCGAGATCCTCGGCCTGATCGGGCCCAACGGCGCCGGCAAGACGACGCTCGTGAGCCTGGTCAGCGGCACGCTCGAGGCGACCTCCGGCGAGATCGTGTTCGACAACGAGATCCTCGGCGACATGCCCGCGTTCCGGCGCGCGCAGCTCGGTATCGGCCGCACGTTCCAGATCATGCGGCCGTTCCCCGGCTTGAGCGTCGTCGACAACGTCGCCGTCGGCGCGCTGTTCGGCACCGGCGGCGGCGAGCGCGAGCTCGCGAAGGCGCGCGAGCGCGCGATGGAGAAGCTCGAGTTCGTCGGCCTCGCGCACCGCGCGGCGCAGCGCGCCGAGGCGCTGGGCGGCCCCGACCGCAAGCGCCTCGAGCTCGCGAAGGCGCTGGCGATGAACCCGCGCGTGCTGCTGCTCGACGAGGTGATGGCCGGACTCAACAACGTCGAGATCGAAGCGGTGATCGCCATCGTGCGCAAGGTGCGCGACCAGGGGATGAGCATCCTCGTCATCGAGCACGTGATGAAGGCGATCCGCAGCCTGTCCGATCGCCTGCTCGTGCTGCATCACGGCGAGAAGATCGCCGACGGCGCGCCGGACACCGTGCTCAACGATCCGCGCGTCGTCGAGGCGTACCTCGGCCGGAGGCGCGCGTGAGCGCGCCGGGCAATGGTGCGAGCGGCGGCGCCGTGCTGCTCGACGTGCGCAACCTGTCGGCCGGCTACGGCGAGCTGGCGGTGCTCAACGACATTAACCTGTCGATCCGCACCGGCGAGATCGTCGCGGTGGTCGGCAGCAACGCCGCGGGCAAGACGACGCTGCTGCGCGCGCTGTCGCGCGTCATCGACTGCAGCGGCTCGATCGTGTTCGCGGGCCAGCGCATCGAATCGCTCGCGTCCGACGCGGCGTTCGACCTGGGCCTCGTGCAGGTGCCGGAAGGCCGCCAGCTTTTCGACCGGATGAGCGTGCACGACAACCTGCTGATGGGCGCGTTCCGCCGCCGTGATCGCGCCGGCGTCACGGCCAGCATGGAGCGCGTCTACACGCTGTTCCCGGTGCTGAAGGAGCGCCGCGCGCAATGGGCCGGCAGCCTGTCGGGCGGCGAGCAGCAGATGTGCGCGATGGCGCGCGCCATGGTCGCGGCGCCCAAGCTCCTGATGGTGGACGAGATGAGCCTCGGCCTCGCGCCGGCGATCGTCGACCGCCTGCTCGACGTGCTGGCCGACATCCGCAAGGAAGGTGTCACCGTGCTGCTCGTCGAGCAGGACGTGCACTCGGCGTTCCAGGTCGCCGACCGCGCCTATGTGATGGAGACCGGTCGTATCGTCCGCGAGGGACCGGCGGCAGAGCTCGCCGACGATCCCGACGTCAAGCGCGCCTATCTCGGCGTGTAGCCGCCGTCATTCCCGCGCAGGCGGGAATCCAGTCGTGACGCATCAACGGCCTGCGCGTTCAGCCGATCGGGATGTCACGCCGTCATTCCCGCGCAAGCGGGAATCCAGTCGTGACGCATCAACGGCCTGCGCGTTCAGCCGATCGGGATGTCACGTCGTCATTCCCGCGCAAGCGGGAATCCAGTCGTGACGCATCAACGGCCTGCGCGTTCAGCCGATCGGGATGTCACGCCGTCATTCCCGCGCAAGCGGGAATCCAGTCGTGACGCATCAACGGCGCGCGCGTACCGCCCACTTGGGTGTCAAGACTGGATCCCCGCTTTCGCGGGGATGACGGCGGGTCGCGTCATCCCTTCATCCCGGAGGTGACGAACGTGGAGATGATCTGCTTCTGCGCGAAGACATAGAGGAGCAGCGGCGGCACCGTCGCCAGCACCGCCGTCGCCATCATCGGCCCCCACAGCTGCGCCGACTCGCTGTTCGAGGCGAATACCTGCATGCCGACGGCGAGCGTCTTCGATTTCATGTTGTCGAGGACGAGCAGCGGCCACGTGTACTGGTTCCACGAATGCAGGAACGACAGGATCGTGACGACGGCGAGCGCCGGCCGGATGTTCGGCAGCACGATGTGCCAGAGCGTCTTCCACGTCGACGCGCCGTCGATCTTCGCCGCGTCGAGGATCTCCTGCGGCAGCGTGCGGATGTACTGCCGGATCAGGAAGATGTAGAACGCGCAGCTCGCCAGCGACGGGACGATGACGCCCCAGTTGGTGTTGATCCAGTTGGCCTTCGACACGAGGATGTAGTTCGGCACGTAGGTCACGACCGCCGGCACGATCATCGTGCCGAGCACCGCCGCGAAGCACAGGTTGTTGCCGCGGAAGCGCAGGCGTGCGAACGCGAACGCCGCGGGGATGCTGATCGCGAGCTTGCCGAGCGTCGTCACGACCGCGATGAGGAGGCTGTTCCAGAACCAGTTCGCGACGGGGAAATACTGGAACGCTTCGGGGAAGTTCAACAGCGTGGGCGTGCGCGGCAGGATCTGGATGTCGCGGGTGAACACCTCGGTCGGGATCTTGAACGACGTCGACAGCATCCACAGCATCGGGAACAGCGTGACGAGACAGAGCAGGATCACCACGGTGTGCGCGGCGCCGCGCCCGATCCGGCGCGGCCAGCGTGCCGCGCCCACCGCGCCGGGTTGCGTGGCGTTGCGCGCGACGCTAGCCATAGTGGACGTGCCTTTCGACGAAGCGGAACTGCACCCACGTGAGGATCGCGGTGCCGGCGAAGATGAGCAGCGACACGGCGCTCGCCGAGCCGATCTGGAAGATGCGAAAGCCCTGCTCGTACAGGTAGTAGACGATGTTGCTCGACCGGTCGAACGGGCCGCCGTCGGTCATCACGTTGATCGCGCCGAACACCTCGTCGTTGACCGAGATGATCGTGGTGACCAGCACGAAGAAGAACGTCGGCGTGATGAGCGGGAAGCGGATCAGGCGGAACATCTGCCAGCCGCTCGCGCCGTCGAGCGACGCGGCCTCGATGTAGTCGTTCGGCACCGCCTCCAGCGCGGCGAGGTAGAGCAGCAGGTTGAACCCGATCGTCTTCCAGATCGACACGACGATCACGCACCAGATCGCCGTGTTGGGATTCGACAGCCAGCTCACCTTGGCGAAGCCGAACTCGAAGATCACCTTGTTGAGGATGCCCTGCAGCGGGTTGAAGATCCACAGCCACAAGAGCGCCGCGACCGAGAAGGAAATCACGGTCGGGCTGAACAGCGTCACGCGGTACACCGCCTGCGCCCGCGAGCGCCGGATCGGCCACAAGAGCAGCGCGAGGCCCAGCGGCAACAACACCTGCGCCGGCACCAGCGCGAGGATGTAGACGAGCGTGCCCCACAGCGCGCGGTGGAAGCGCGGATCGTCGACGAGGCGCGTGAAATTGGCGAAGCCGACGAACTCCTTGACCGGCGAGACGAAGTTCCAGTCGAAGAACGACAGCCAGATCGAGTAGATCAGCGGCCAGTACGTGAAGACACCGACGATGGCGATGACCGGCGCGACGAAGAGGAACGGCGTCGCCTTCTCCCAGAACCGGTAACGATTCCAGGCGAAGACGCGACGCCGGTCGACGGGCTCGGCGAGCGCGCGCGTGCCGTGACCCGCGTCCGGCGCGCCCGCCGTGCCTTCCTCGATCGCGACCGCCAACGCCGTTCCCCGTCGTGCGTCAGGTCTTCGGCAACAGCGGCAGCACCTGCTGCTTGGCCTGCTTGCAGCCGTCCTCCGCGCTGATGTCGCCCGCCCAGATGCGCTCGACGTAGGTGCCCCAGACCTTCTGCACTTCCGCCGCGCGTGAGCCGGGCCACGGCGATTCGCGCGTCAGGCCTTCCGCGAGCTGCGTATACGCCGAGTCCTGGCCGGGCAGGACGGGCTCGTCGTACTTCGTCGCATTGAGGTAGCCGGTCTTGAGCCAGATGTCCATCCCCTCCTTCGACGCGACGAACTTGAGGAACTCCCACGCGCCGCGCTGCTGGTCCTTGTCGCGCGCATAGCAGCCGATGAACGAGCCGCCGCTCGACATCTTGCGCGGCTTGCCGGCGAACACCGGGAACGGCGACGTCTTCAGGTCGAACTTCACCTGCTTGCTGAGGCCGCCGAGCGACGCGATGCTCGCCATCCAGATCGCGAGCGAGCCGCCGATGAACGCGGCATTGCTTTCCTTCGTCGTCGATTGCAGGTAGAGGCCGGCCTTGTTGAGGTCGGCCATCATCGCCATCGCCGCGATCGCCTCCGGGCTGTCCCACGCCGGCCGCGCGTTGTCGTCGAGCACGCGCCCGCCGTTGCACTGGATGATGCTCTGCGCCTCCCAGTCGGCGTTGTTGCCGAGGCCGAGGATCGGGTTGCCGGTGACCGCCTTCACCTTGGCGCCGAGCCGCTTGAACGACGCCCAGTCCTTGAACATCTCGGCGGGATCGACGCCCGCCTGCTTCATGATCTCGTTGTTGTAGTACATCACCGGGCATGAGAACGCGAGCGGCAGGCCGATCGTCTGTCCGTTCATCGTCACGAGCGGCAGCACCTCGGGCTTGTAGTTGGCGAGGACCCCTTTCGCCTCGCTGCCGCCGAGCTTCTCGAGCGACAGGACCTGCAATCCCTGCACCGCGTAGTTGATGTTCGACCATGGCGTCGTCACGAGCGCCGGCGGCTTGCCGGCGGCGATCTGCGCCTGAGCCTTCGTGAGCGTCTGGAAATAATCGCCGCTCGGCGTCTCGCCGCGCACGGTGACGCCCGTATTCTTCGCGTTGAAGGCCTCGATCAGCTGCGTCGCCGGGTGCTTGATCGCCGCGGCCTTCTCGCCGGGCGGCGTGCCCCATACGTGCATGAACACGATCTCGACCGGCGCGTCGGCGGCGCGGGCGCTGCGCACGAAGGGCAAGCCCGCGATCCCCGTGATCGCGGCGCTGCCGGCCGCCGCGGTCGCGCCGCGGAGGAATGTGCGGCGGCTCGCCTGCGGCTGCCGCCGTTGCCTTGCGTTTTCATCCTGATTTGCCACGATGACTCCTCCTTGGTTCGTCACCGCATGTCGATGCGGTGGCAGACTGCGATCGCCATCGATGCGTCGCTGGCGGCCCGAAAATCGCTCAGCGCCCGTCGCGTTCCGCCAGCAGCGCTTCGGCGCCCTGCTGGTCGATGACGAGCGAATTGACAAGACGCCCCCGCAGCGCGGCGAGCACCGCACGCGCGCGACGCGGGCCGTTGGTGACGCCGACCACTTCCGGGCAGCGCCGCAGCGTGTCGAGCTCGATGCTGACGACGCGGTCGCGGTACTCGGTCGTGCACTCGCGGCCCGATCGATCGTAGAAGCGGCCGCAGATCTCGCCGATCGCGCCGGCGTCGCGCAGCGCCGCGAAATCGGCGGCGTTGAGCACGCCGCGCTCGACGAACGCCGACTCGTCGAGCGAGCCGATGCCGACCAGCGCCACGTCGAGCGCGGCGAAGAGGTCGCGGATCGTGCGGATGTGCTCGTGGTCGACGAACACGTCGCGCGTGCGGCGATCGCTCGAGAACGCGGGCGCGTTGAGCGTGTAGCAGGTGCCCTCGAAGCGCGCGGCAAGCATCCGCGCGAGCTCGGTCGGGTCGATGACGCTCGCCGTCGGATCGATGTTGCCCATCAGCTGCACGACACGGGGCCGAGTCGGAGGATGGACCGCTGCCAGCGCGTTGACGAGCTCGTACAGCGTGCGACCGCCCGCGAGCCCGACCGCCTGGCCGGGCTGGAACCGCTCCGCCACCGCCGCGGCCGCGTAGTAGCCGACCGCGCGCCGCACCGCTTCCGGCGATCGCCGCAACGTGCGGATGACGACCGCGTGACGAAGCTCGAAGCGCTCGCACAGGCGCCGCTCGAGCGCCGCGTCGCGCGGATCCCAGGGATCGACGGAGATGCGCACGATGCCGCGCTCGCGCGCGGCGGTGAGGAGACGCGAGACCGTCGAGCGCGACACGCCGATCATCGCGGCGATCGCCTGTTGCCCGAGTCCGTCGAGGTAATAGAGACGCGCCACCGACGTCACGTCGTCGTCGGATTCGGCGGCGACGGTGGCGGCGGCCGCAGGCAAACCCGGGCCGTTAAGGCCGAGCTGCGTTCCCCCGGACGTCACGACACTACCGGCGTCGTCGACCATCACCGATGCGGCCCCTCATGCGCTGCACGTTTGTGCGTGGACAATTGCTCAAACGGCGCCTACACTAACGCGCACTTCGAGGTGTGTCAACGCGCACGCCGCGGCCGATCGGCCGGTATCGTGGCGCGCGAAGGCGAGGAGACCAATGATCCTGTACGGGCACCGCGGCGCGCGCAACGAGGCGCCGGAAAACACGCTGACCGGGTTTCGCCACGCGCTCGGCAATGGCGTCGAGTCGTTCGAGTTCGACGTGCACCTGACCGCCGACGACCAGCTCGCGGTCATCCACGACCCCACCGTCGACCGCACGACCAACGGCAAGGGCGCGGTGGCCGGCATGACCACGGCCGAGCTCGCGCGACTGGATGCGCGGTCGATCTTTCCCGAGTGGCCGGAGCCCGCGGGCGTGCCGACGCTCGCCGAGGTGCTCGACCTGATCGGCGGCGCCAAGCGGATGGAAATCGAGATGAAGACGGACACGCCCGAACGGCTCGCGCGCGTCGCGGAGCTCGTGATGGCGGCAATCCGCCGCTACGACCTCGCGGCCCGCGCGACGGTGACGTCGTTCGACCCGGTCGCGCTCGAGGCGGTGGCACGCCTCGCGCCGGACCAGCGCCGCGGCTTCATCGGCAAGTTCGACTCAGGCGCGGATCTCGCGACCGCGGTCAGGGTCGGCGCACGTCACTGCGCGATACCGATCAAGACCGGCTCGCCGGCGCGCGTGCGCGAGGCGCACGCCGCGGGCATGGAAGTGACAGGTTGGCAGGGCAATTCGCCGGAGGCCATCGCGACGCTGCTGGACTGGGACGTCGACGCCATCACCAGCGATTACCCGACGATGGCGCTCGCGGTTTTGCGCGAGGCCGGCAGGCTGCCTTAGCTACGTTCGACTTCTACTTCGACTTGGCCTTCGTCTTGTCGTCGGTCGCGGCGTCCGCGGGCGCGGGCCGGTCGAGCAGCTCGACGAGCGCCATCGGCGCGGCGTCGCCCTGGCGGAAGCCGAACTTCAGGATCCGCAGGTAGCCCCCCGGGCGCGCCTTGTAGCGAGGGCCGAGCTCGTTGAAGAGCTTGCCGACGATGTCACGGTCGCGCAGGCGGTCGAACGCGAGCCGCCGGTTGGCGAGCGTCGGCTCCTTGGCGAGCGTGATCAGCGGCTCGGCGACGCGGCGCAGCTCCTTCGCCTTCGGCAGCGTCGTCTTGATCGCCTCGTGCGTGAACAGCGAGACGGTCATGTTGCGCAGCATCGCGAGGCGATGCGCGCTGGTGCGGTTGAGCTTGCGAAGCCCGTGACGGTGACGCATGGCACTACCCTTTCATGTGGCGGCGACGCTTCTCACGGCGCTCGGTTCTTCTTGTTTGCTTCCGTCGGTCGAAGCGATCGGTATCGCATCGACCGGTGTTTCGTCGTCGTTGCCGCTGAAAATTGTCCGGCTCCACCGGCGATTTTCAGGAAGCCGGACCCCTGAAAAGTAGGGGTTTACTTTTCAGGGCCTATCCAGCCCCGCGGGAGGCCAGTTCTCGAGCTTCATGCCGAGCGACAGGCCGCGCGACGCGAGCACTTCCTTGATCTCGTTGAGCGACTTGCGGCCGAGGTTCGGCGTCTTCAGGAGCTCGGTCTCGGTGCGCTGGATCAGATCGCCGATGTAATAGATGTTCTCGGCCTTGAGGCAATTGGCCGAGCGCACGGTGAGCTCCAGGTCGTCGACCGGGCGCAGCAGGATCGGATCGACCTGGGGCGACGCGCGCTCGGACGCCGGCGAATCGGTGCCCTTCAGGTCCGCGAATACGGAGAGCTGCTCGACGAGCACGCTCGCGGCGAAGCGCACCGCCTGCTCCGGCTCGACGACGCCGTTGGTCTCGATGTCGAGGACAAGCTTGTCGAGGTCGGTGCGCTGCTCGACGCGCGCGCTTTCCACCGCGTAGCTGACGCGACGAACCGGCGAGAACGAGGCGTCGAGCAGGATGCTGCCGATCGAGCGGCCGCCTTCCGGCTTGGCGCGCGCGGTGGCGGGCTGATAGCCGCGGCCCTTCTCGACGCGGATCTCCATCTCGATCTTGCCGCCGGCGGTCAGGTGCGCGATCACGTGCTCGGGATTGATGATCTCGACGTCGTGGTTGGGCTCGATGTCGGCGGCCGTGACCGGGCCCTCGCCCGACTTGGCGAGGCGCAGCGCGATGTGGTCGCGGTTGTGGAGCTTCAGCACCACGCCCTTCAGGTTGAGCAGGATGTCGACGACGTCTTCCTGCACGCCGTCGAGCGCCGAGTACTCGTGCAGCACCCCGGTGATCTTGACCTCGGTCGGCGCGTAGCCCGGCATCGACGAGAGCAGCACGCGACGCAGCGCGTTGCCCAGCGTGTGCCCGTAGCCGCGCTCGAACGGCTCCATCACCACCTTGGCGTGGAACGGCGAGGTGCTCTGCACGTCGATGATGCGCGGTTTCAACAAGGCGTTGCTTTGCATGCGGATCCCTTATGCGTATCCGTGACGCACCGGCGCGGCCCCGCGCCGATGCAAAACCAATGCGTTACTTCGAGTAGAGCTCGACCACCAGGCTCTCGTTGATGTCCTGGCCGAACTCCGAGCGGTCCGGCGCGCCCTTGAACGTGCCGGCCAGCTTCTTGGCGTCGACCTCGACCCACGACGGGAAGCCCACCTTCTCGGCGAGCTGCAGCGAGTCGGTGATGCGAAGCTGCGTCTTCGACTTCTCGGCGACCGACACCGCGTCGCCGCCCTTTAGGAGCGCCGACGGCACGTTGACGCGCTTGCCATTGACGGTGATCGAGCCGTGCGTGACGAGCTGGCGCGCCTCGGCGCGCGTCGAGCCGAAGCCCATCCGGTAGACGACGTTGTCGAGCCGCGACTCGAGGAGCTTCAGCAGGTTCTCCCCCGTCGAGCCCTTGCGGCGCGCGGCCTCCGCGAAGTAGCGGCGGAACTGGCGCTCGAGGATGCCGTAGATGCGGCGCAGCTTCTGCTTCTCGCGGAGCTGCACGCCGTAGTCCGACGTGCGCATGCCCGACTTGACGCCGTGCTGGCCCGGCTTGGTGTCGAGCTTGCACTTGGAGTCGAGCGAGCGCCGCGCGCTCTTGAGGAAGAGGTCGGTGCCTTCGCGCCGCGCCAGCTTGCATTTCGGTCCGATGTAACGAGCCACTTTCTCTTCTCCGTGTCCTAGATCCGGCGACGCTTCGGCGGCCGGCAGCCGTTGTGCGGCACCGGCGTGACGTCGGTGATCGACGAGATCTTGAAGCCCAGCGCGTTGAGCGCGCGCACTGCCGACTCGCGCCCCGGGCCGGGTCCCTTGATCCGCACCTCGAGGTTCTTGACGCCGCATTCCTGCGCGGCGCGTCCGGCCGCTTCCGACGCCACCTGCGCGGCGAACGGCGTCGACTTGCGCGAGCCCTTGAAGCCCGCGCCGCCGGACGTCGCCCACGACAGCGCGTTGCCCTGGCGGTCGGTGATCGTGATGATCGTGTTGTTGAACGACGCGTGGATGTGCGCGATCCCTTCCGAGATGTTCTTCTTGACCTTCTTGCGCACGCGCGCCGCGGCGGCGGCCTTGTGTGACGGTTGCTGTGCCATCGTGTGTCCTGTCTATGCCTCGTGTCCGGCGGCGATTACTTGGTGACGCCCTTCGACAGCGCCACGGTGCGGCCCTTCTTCGGGCCCTTGCGGGTGCGCGCGTTGGTGCGCGTGCGCTGGCCGCGCACCGGCAGCCCCTTGCGATGGCGCGTGCCGCGATAGCAGCCGAGGTCCATCAGGCGCTTGATGCTCATCGTCACCTCGCGGCGCAGGTCGCCCTCGACGGTGAACTTGGTGATCTGCTCGCGCAGCTTGTCCATCTGCGTGTCGTTGAGGTCCTTGACCTTGACGTGCGGATCGACGCCGGCCGCGGCGCAGATCGCCTTGGCGCGCGGGCGGCCGATGCCGTAGATCGCGGTGAGCGCGATCTCGGCATGCGAGTGGTTCGGGATGTTGACGCCTGCGATGCGGGCCATGGTCTTCTACCTGTTCGTCGATGTGCTAGATGCCGGTGCGATCAGCCCTGGCGCTGCTTGTGGCGCGGGTCGGTACAGATGACCCTCACCACGCCGTTGCGGCGGATGATCTTGCAGTTGCGGCAGATTTTCTTGACCGATGCCAAAACCTTCATGTCGTTCTCCTCGTCGCCCGCGCCTACTTGGCGCGGAACGTGATCCTCGCGCGGGTCAGGTCGTACGGCGTCAGCTCCACCGTCACCTTGTCGCCCGGCAGGATCTTGATGTAGTGCATCCGCATCTTCCCGGAGATGTGCCCGAGGACGACATGGCCGTTCTCGAGCTTCACGCGAAACGTCGCGTTCGGCAGCATCTCCACCACCTCGCCCTGCATCTGTATGACGTCTTCCTTGGCCATGCGTCAAATCAGGCGCGCCAGCGACTCATCCCGTTTCCCCTCGACCGCGTGCAGCAGAGGGGGAACGGGTGAGGAGATCATCGCGTCGGCAATCCCCCCTTGAAATTGGCCTTCTTCAGCAGGCTCTCGTACTGCTGCGACATCATGTACGCCTGGACCTGCGTCATGAAGTCCATCGTCACCACGACGATGATCAAAAGCGACGTTCCCCCGAAATAGAACGGCACGTTCTTCCACGCGATGAGGAAGTTCGGGATGAAGCACACCACGACGAGGTACAGCGAGCCGATCAGCGTCAGGCGCAGCGTGATCTTCTCGAGGTACTTGCCCGTCTGCTCGCCCGGCCGATAGCCCGGGATGTACGCGCCGCTCTTCTTGAGGTTGTCCGCCGTCTCTTTCGGGTTGTATTGCAGCGCCGTGTAGAAGAAGCAGAAGAAGATGATCGCCGCCGCGTACAGGATCTCGTGCACCGGCTGGCCGGGCGCCAGGCCCGCCGCCAGGTCGCGCAGCCACACCGTGTGCTCGCCCGAGCCGAACCACTGCGCGATCGTCGCCGGGAACAGGATGATCGACGACGCGAAGATCGGCGGGATCACGCCGGCCATGTTGAGCTTGAGCGGCAGGTGCGAGCTCTGCCCCTGGTAGACCTTGTTGCCGACCTGGCGCTTCGCGTAGTTGACGAGGATCTTGCGCACCGCGCGCTCGACGAACACGACGAACGCGGTGACGCCGATCACCAGCGCGACGATGCCGATGATCAGCAGCCACGAGTAGGCGCCGGTGCGGCCCTGCTCGAGCGTCAGGTTGATCGCGTTCGGCAGCCCCGCGGCGATGCCGGCGAAGATGATGAGCGAGATGCCGTTGCCCAGCCCGCGCTCGGTGATCTGCTCGCCGAGCCACATCAGGAACATCGTGCCGGTCACGAGCGTCACGGCCGAGACGATGCGGAACTGCAGGCCCGGCTCGATCACGAGGTTGGCCTGCGATTCCAGCGCCGCCGAGATCGCCAGCGCCTGGAACAGCGCGAGGCCGAGCGTCGCGTAGCGCGTGTACTGGGTGATCTTGCGGCGCCCCGCCTCGCCTTCCTTCTTGATCGCCTCGAGCGACGGCACCACCACCGTGCACAGCTGCATGATGATCGACGCCGAGATGTACGGCATGATGCCGAGCGCGAAGATCGAGAAGCGCGACAGCGCGCCGCCCGAGAACACGTTGAACAGGCCGAGGATGCCGCCTTCCTGCGACTTGAACAGGTCCTCGAGCACCGACGCGTTGATCCCCGGCACGGGGATGTGCGTGCCGATCCGGTAGACGACGAGCGCCCCCAGCAGGAACCACAGACGCCGCTTCAGGTCGGCGTACTTGGATCCGCTCTTCAGTGCGGGATTGGCGATTGCCACGCGATTGCCTGTCGATTCCTGCGGTTATGCGAGGCTGCCGCCGGCGGCCTCGATCGCCGCCTTGGCACCCTTGGTCGCGAGCACGCCCGTCAGCTTCACGGCCTTCTCGAGCTTGCCCGTCTTGATCACTTTCGCCTGCTTGGCGCCGGCCGGCACGATGCCCGCGGCCTTGAGCGCGAGCAGGTCGACGTCGGCGACCGGCAGCCGCGCGAGGTCGGACAGCCGCACCTCGGCGGTGTCGTCGCGCGAGGGCGACACGAAGCCGCGCTTCGGCAAGCGGCGCTGCAGCGGCATCTGGCCGCCTTCGAAGCCGACCTTGTGGAAGCCGCCCGAGCGCGACTTCTGGCCCTTGTGGCCGCGGCCCGCGGTCTTGCCGAGGCCGGAGCCGATGCCGCGGCCGACGCGGCGGCGCGGCTTCTTCGAGCCCGCAGCGGGCTTGATCGTGTTGAGGCGCATCGCGAAATCCTGTGTCTTGTCCGTTTCGTTGCCGCTACGCAACGAGCTTATTTGGCGTCGGGACCGGCGACCTTCAACAGGTAGCCGACCTTGGCGATCATTCCACGCGTCGACGGCGTGTCGACGACGTCGACCGTGTGGTTCGTCCACTTGAGGCCGAGCCCGCGCACCGTGTCGCGATGATCCTGCTTGGTGCCGGCGACGCCCCTGGCCAGCGTCACCCTGATCGTCTTCCTCGCGGTCATCTCGTCACGCTCCCATGATCTCTTCGACCGACTTGCCGCGCTTCGCGGCGATGTCGGCGGGCGCGCTGCCCTTGTCCAGCGCGTCGAGCGTCGCGCGCACGACGTTGTACGGGTTGGTCGGGCCATGGCACTTGGCGAGGATGTTCTGCACGCCGACGACCTCGAACACCGCGCGCATCGCGCCGCCGGCGATGATGCCGGTGCCGTCCGCGGCGGGCTGCATGAACACGCGCGTCGCGCCGTGACGGCCTTCGACCGCGTGATGGAGCGTGCCGCCCTTCAGGCGCATCTTGCGCAGGTTGCGGCGCGCCTCGTCCATCGCCTTCTGCACGGCGACCGGCACTTCCTTGGCCTTGCCCTTGCCCATGCCGACCCGGCCGTCGCCGTCGCCGACCACGGCGAGCGCCGCGAACGCCATGATCCGACCGCCCTTCACCACCTTGGTGACGCGGTTGATCGCGATCATCTTCTCCTTGAGGCCGTCGCTGCGATCGTCCTGCTGCTGCATGCGCGCCATCTTCGGGTTCATTGCCATGAGTCGATCGTCCGCCTCTTAGAACTTGAGGCCGCCCTCGCGGGCGGCATCGGCCAGCGCCTTGACGCGGCCATGGAATCGGAAACCGGCGCGGTCGAAGGCCACCGCCTCGATGCCGAGCGCCTTCGCCTTCTCGGCGATGCGCTTGCCGACGAGCGCCGCCGCAGCGGCGTTGCCGCCGCTCTTGAGGTCCTTGCGCACGTCCTTCTCGAGCGTCGACGCGCTCGCCAGCACACGGTCGCCCTCGGGGGCGATCACCTGCGCGTAGATGTGCGAATTCGAGCGCCCGACCACAAGGCGTGTCGCGCGCTGCTCGGCGATGCGCACCCGGGTCTTGCGGGCGCGGCGAACACGAGCTTGCTTCTTGTTCATACTCGTTCCTTCGTAGCCTTTGCTCTTCGAATCGTCCGGCTTTGCCGGCGATTCGAAGGTAACTAAGCCGGCGAAAAGCAGGTTTGCACTTTTCGCCGATGGTTACTTCTTCTTCGTTTCCTTGAGCTTCACGACCTCGTTGGCATACCGCACGCCCTTGCCCTTGTACGGTTCCGGCGGGCGATAGGCGCGGATCTCCGCGGCGACCTGTCCGACCTGCTGCTTGTCGATCCCCTTGATCAGGATCTCCGTCTGCACCGGGGTCTCGGCCTTCACGCCCTTCGGCAGCGCGTGCACGACCGGGTGCGAGAAGCCCAGCGACAGGTTGAGCTTGTCGCCCTGCGCCTGCGCGCGGTAGCCGACGCCGACCAGCGAGAGCTTCTTCTCGTAGCCGACGCTGACGCCCTTCACCATGTTGGCGACGTTGGCGCGCAGCGTGCCGTGCAGCGCGTTGTAGAGCGGACCGCCGCCTTCGCACACCAGCGTGTCGCCGTCGCGCTTGATCGAGAGCTCCTCCGGGTACTTGCGCGACAGCGTGCCGAGCGGGCCCTTGACGGTGATCTCGCCGGCGGCCATGGTCACGTCGACCTTGGCCGGCAGCGGAATGGGATGATTGCCGATTCGCGACATTCTCGTGGCTCCGTCAGGCGATGAAGCAGAGGACTTCGCCGCCGACGCCGGTGGCGCGCGCCTTGCGGTCGGTCATCACGCCGCGTGACGTCGACACGATGGCGATGCCGAGGCCGTTCATCACGCGCGGGATGTCGTCCTTGCCCTTGTAAATTCGCAGCCCGGGCTTGGACACGCGCTCGAGCTTCTCGATCACCGGCCGGCCGGCGTGGTAGCGCAGCGCGATCTCGAGCTGCGGCTTCGCCTCTTCGCCGCCGACCTTGAAGCCGTCGATGTAGCCCTCGTCCTTGAGGACCTTGGCGATCGCGACCTTGACCTTCGACGCCGGCATCTCGACCGTG
>JAICUU010000287.1 GCA_025935675.1 Burkholderiales bacterium | reverse complement strand
GCCGAACACCTCGGCATCGCCGTGCGACCAGCCGAGGCGCGCGAGGTAATTGACGACAGCCTCGGGCAGGTAGCCGTCGTCGCGATATTGCAGCACGCCGCGCGCGCCGTGGCGCTTCGAGAGCTTGTCGCCCTCCGGCGTCAGCACAGTGGGCAGGTGCGCGAACACCGGCGGCGTCGCGCCGAGCGCGCGCATGATGTTGATCTGGCGCGGCGTGTTGTTGACATGGTCGTCGCCGCGGATCACGTGCGTGATGCGCATGTCGAGGTCGTCGACGACGACGCAGAAGTTGTAGGTCGGCGTGCCGTCGGCGCGCGCGATCACGAGGTCGTCGAGCTCGGCGTTGGCGATCGCGATCGGCCCCTTGACCGCATCGTCCCACTGCACGACGCCGTCGTCGGCGTTGCGGAAGCGGACGACCGGCGGCACGCCGGCCGGCGGTGGCTTGCCCATCGCGTTCTCCGGCCGCCAGCGGCCGTCGTAGCGCGGCTTCTGGCCGGCGGCCATCTGCGCCGCGCGCATTGCCTCGAGCTCGGCCGGCGAGCAGTAGCAGTGGTAGGCGAGGCCGCGCGCGAGCATGTCGTCGAGCACCGCGCGGTAGCGGTCCATCCGCTGCATCTGGTGGAACGGGCCCTCGTCGTAGTCGAGGCCGAGCCAGGCCATCGCGTCGACGATCGCGCGCTCCGCTTCCGGCGTCGAGCGCTCGGTGTCGGTGTCCTCGATGCGCAGGATGAACGTGCCGCCGTGGCGGCGCGCGAATGCCCACGGAAAGAGCGCCGAGCGGATGTTGCCGAGGTGCAGGAAGCCCGTGGGGCTGGGCGCGAAGCGCGTGCGGACCGACACCGATGGGACTCCGGAAAGCGGTGAACAGCGCTCGATTCTAGCGGAGCGCGCCTATCAAAGATCCGCTCGTGCGTTGCGTGCCGGACGCGGTGCATCTGCGCGAGGCGCTCATGGGCCGTAACCGATGCGCGCCCCGACGGGGATCACGCGCCAGTCACGTCGAGGCGTGTCAGTGTCATCGCAACGTCGAGCGTGGTCCTGCACGGCTCGGTCGTGCCCGACACCGGCGCCGCCATCGCCGGATCGACGGCCGCGGCCAGCGGGATGTGGCCCGCCGTGGCGAGCAGTCCCGACGTCGGATCGAGGCCGATCCAGCCGGCGCCCGGCACGTAGGCCTCGACCCAGGCATGCAGGCTCGCGCGGTCGCGCGTGCCGCTGCCGGTCGCGATCTCGGCAAGATAGCCCGACACGAAGCGCGCCGCGAAGCCCAGGTCGCGCAGGATCGCTGCGAGGAGCCACGCCGAGTCACGGCACGATCCGGAGCGCGTAACGAGCGTCGCTTCGGACGACTGCACGCCGGCCTCGTCGCGGACGCGATAGTCGACGTCCTCGCGTAGCCTCCGGTTGAGGCGCACGAGCAGGGCGATCGTCGGCTCGTCGGCCGCGATCGACGCGCGGAACGCCGCGCACCATGCCGCGAAGCGCGGCCCCCCATCGGAAGACGCGAGGTACGGGCCGAGCGCCACTGCGATACCCGGCGCGTAGGCGAACGGCCACGTCGACGCCGACGGGTCGACGAAGAAGTCGAACGGGTCGACGTCGGCAAGCGTCCCTTCGAGCTCGACAACGATGACAAGGCCCGCGCTGCGCTCCGGAAACGTCAGCCGCGCCACCCAGTTGTTGTGCGGGTCCTGTTGCCAGTGCAGCGTGTGCGCGGGCTCCTCGACGCGCAACGCGTAATGCGCGACCGCGAGGCGCGCATGCGGCGCGGGCTTGAGGCGCACCTCGTGCGGCGCGAGGAGCACCGCGCGGTCGAACGCGTAGCGCGTGCGGTGCTCGAGGCGGAATCGCATGCCAGCGGCCATGCCGATCACATCCAGTCGGGGTCGGGCAGCTCGCCGAACACCCGGCGCAGCCCCTCGCCCCATTGGGTGTGCACCATGCGGAAATACGGGTCGTCCTCGTCGAGGCGCTTGCGTACCCGCACCTCGAGCGAGCCGGTCTCGTAGACCAGCAGGTCGATCGGCAGGCCGACCGAGATGTTGGAGCGCATCGTCGAGTCGAACGATACGAGCACGCACTTGGTGGCGTCGATCAGCGAGGTGTCGCGCGTGACGACGCGGTCGATCACCGGCTTGCCGTACTTGCTCTCGCCGATCTGAAAGTAGCTGGTCTCCGACGTCGCCTCGATGAAGTTGCCCTCGCCGTAGACGTGGAACAGCCGCGGATCCTCGCCGGCGACCTGCCCGCCGACGATGAAATTGGCGGACGAATCGATGTTGTTCTGCTCGAGGTAGCCCGCGTCGCGCCCGCGCACCTCGCGCAGCGCGTCGCCGAGCATGCGCGCGATGTCGAACAGCGAGCGCGCGTTCATCACGTTCGGCCCGGCATCGCCCTCGCGGTTGCGCAGCTCCAGGATGTTGACGGCGCTCTGCGTCAGCGACAGGTTGCCCGACGACAGCATCACCACGACGCGGTCGCCCGGGCGCGCGAACACGCGCATCTTGGAGAATCGCGCCACCTGGTCCATGCCCGCGTTGGTGCGCGAATCGGAGGCGAAGATCATCCCGGCGTCGAGCGCCATCGCCACGCAATAGGTCATCGACGGCGGCGCCCGTGCACGTCCATCGGCCCGATTCTAGCGGATGCGCGCGCCGCGACTTGCCGCCCTGCGCGAGACCGCATCTTCTAGCGTGTCGGCACGAAGAAGCGCCGGTCGATCTCGTCGGCGAGGTGCGAGATCCGCTCGAGGAAGTCCATCAGGTATTCGTGCAGCCCGAGGCTGATGATGTCCTCGGTACGCCCGAAGTGGAGGTGCGCGTGCAATTCGCCGGTGAGGCGCAGGAGTTCGTCGTGGCGCGTGTCGATCAGGTCGCCCAGCGTCGAGTCGATCATGTTCATGCAGCTGTGCAGCGAGCGCGGCATATCGTCGCGCAGCACCAGCATCTCGGCCACGCGCCGCGGCGTGATCACGTCGCTGTAGATCTTGCGGTAGGCCTCGAGCCCGGAGACCGACTGCAACAGCGACGCCCACTGGTAATAGTCGACCACGCCCCCGACGTCGGCCGCCGACGGCAGCAGGATGTGGTACTTGGTGTCGAGGATGCGCGCCGTGTAGTCGGCGCGCTCGATGTGCGTGCCGAGGCGGATGAAGTCGTATTCCTCGCCACGCAGCATCGTGCCGAAGGTCACGCCGCGAAACGTGTGCGAGCGCATCTTCACCCATTCGAGCAGCGCCTGCACCGCCGATTGGTCGAGCGACGCGGCGTCGCGGTCGCGCATCTCGAGCCACGCGGCGTTGAGGTCTTCGTACATCTCCGAGCTGATCGCGCCGCGCACCGTGCGCGCCGACTCGCGCGCCGCCTTGAGGCAGCTCATGATGGACGAGGGGTTGTACGGGTCGAAGACGAGGAATTCGAGCACCGCGCGCGCCGACAGCACCTCGTGCGTCGCGTAGAACGCGGTCGCGGTGCCGGTCGTCACGAGCGGCACCGCCCATGGCTCCGCCCTATGCGCCTCGACCTCCTGGACGTCGTAGGGCAGAAGCGACGTCCGCCACGTCACGTCGAGGAGGCGCGCCGTGTTCTCGGCGCGCTCGATGTGGCGCGCCGTCCAGTAGAGCTCGCTTGCCGCGCGCGAGAGCATCAGTCGCTCACCACCCAGGTGTCCTTCGTGCCCCCGCCCTGCGAGGAGTTGACCACCAGCGAGCCCTCGGGCAGCGCGACGCGCGTCAG
>JAICUU010000339.1 GCA_025935675.1 Burkholderiales bacterium | reverse complement strand
CCAACGCCGCGTCGGCGATGACAAACGAGGGCCTGGCTACAGCGTGACGGCGTACACCTCCACGGCGCTCGCCTTGCCCTTGAGCTGCACGCCGCCCAGCGATTCCAGCACGAAGGCGTTGCCGATGCCTTCGCGCGTCGCAGCGTCGATCAGGATCGCGCGGCCCGCTTCCTTGGTATGGCTTTCGAGGCGCGCGGCGAGGTTGACCGTGTCGCCCACGCAGGTGTAGGTCGCGCGCTTGCTCGTGCCCGTGTAGCCCGCGACCATCGTGCCCGACGCGATGCCGACGCCGATCCTGATCGGCGGCTTGCCCGCGGACTCGCGCTCGGCGTTGAACATCTCGACGAGGTCGATCATCTCGATCGCGGCGCGCACCGCGCACGTCGCGTGGTCGTCGAGCGGCACCGGCGCGCCGAAGATCGCCATCAGGCCGTCGCCGATCATCTGGTTGACGACGCCGTCGTGACCCTGGATGGCGTCGAACATCAGCGTGTACCAGGTGTTGAGCAGGTCGATCGTCTCCTCGGGCGATTGCGACTCGACGAGCGGCGTGAAGCCGCGGATGTCGGCGAACATGACCGACGCCACGACGGACTTGCCACCGAGCGCGAAGCCCGATTCCTGCACGTCCTGCACGACCTGCGACGTCGCGAAGCGCCGCACCATCGCCTTCAGCTCGTCGCGCAGGCGCTTCTTCTCGATCGTCGCGGCGATCCGCGCCTTCAGCAGCACCGGGTTGACGGGCTTGTTGAGGTAGTCGACGGCGCCCAGCGTGATCGAGCGCACGGCGCTGTCCATGCCCTCGAGCGACGACGTGACGAGCACCGGCAGGTCGCGCAGCTGCGCGTCGGCGCGCAACGCCTCCAGCACGGCGAAGCCGTCCATTTCCGGCATCTCGATGTCGAGCAGCACCAGGTCGAACGGCTCGGCGCGCAGCATCTCGAGGGCGAGCCGGCCGTTCTCCGCGGTCGCCGGGTGGTGGCCTTGCAACTCGACGCTGCGCGAAAGCAGCAGTCGATTGACCTTGTTGTCGTCGACGACCAGCACGCGTGCAGCACCCCGATTCGACTCAACCATGGGCGAGGCCCTTCAGCGCTGCCGCGACGCGCGCATATTCCGCCGCGAGCTCGTCGAGCGAGGGTGCGTCGCCCTGTCCCACGGCGGAAACGCCGGAAAGCTCGAGCGATTTCGCCATCGCGCCAAGTCCCAGCGCGCCGAACGTCATGCTGTTCGACTTGAGCGAATGCGCGGTGCGGCGGAAGCGCTCGGCGTCGGCGGCGTCGCGTGCGCGGCCGAGCTCGGCGAGCATCGCCGGCGCCTCGGCGAGGAACGTGTCGGCGAGCTCGGCGGCGAAGGCGGCGCCGGTCGTCTGCTTGAGCGCCTCGAAGGTCGCGATGTCGATCGGGGTGGGTGTGGTCATGGCGTTCATTCGGGGGAACAGGGGCGGGAGCAGGCCGCACACGTCAGCGCTCCTTGCGCGGCGGCACGCGGTCGAGCGCCTCGACGAGCCGCTCGACGCGGATCGGCTTGGTGATGTAGTCGTCCATGCCCGCCTCGAGGCACATCTCGCGGTCGCCCTGCATGGCATTCGCGGTCATCGCCACGATGCGTGGCCGCGCGCTCGCCGCCGCCGACGCGCAGATGCGCCGGCTCGCCTCGAGGCCGTCCATCTCGGGCATCTGCACGTCCATCAGCACGACGTCGTATGTCTGCCGGTGGACCGAATCGACCGCCTCGCTGCCGTTCGACGCGAGATCGGCGCGGTAGCCCATCTGCTGCAGGATGCGCAGCGCGAGCTTCTGGTTCACGACGTTGTCCTCGGCGAGCAGGATGCGCAGCGGATGGCGCGCCGCCATGCCCGAGTCGATGCCCGATTTCGCGGGCACGACCGGCGCGGCGGGCGCCGGCGCTTCGTCGCGCGCGACGAGGCCCACCAGCGTGTCGAAGAGCTGCGACTGGCGCACCGGCTTCGCGAGCCAAGCGTCGAACAGCGGCGCGTCGCCGGCCGCCTCGCGGCGCCCGAGCGAGCTCGACAGCACCAGCGGCAGCGACGCGCGGCGCTCGCGGATCGCGCGCGCCAGCGCGACACCGTCCATCTCCGGCATGTGCATGTCGAGGATCGCGATGTCGAACTCGCGACCGTCGCCGAGCCATGCGAGCGCCTCCTGCGGCGAACCCGTCGCCGACGGCTGCATGCCCCATTTGGCGCTCTGCAGCGTCAGCACGCGGCGATTGGTCTCGTTGTCGTCGACGACCAGCAGGCGCAGCCCCTCGAGCGCTGCCTGCACGCCGAGGAAGTCGCGCGCGCGGCTCGGCGGCAGTTCGGCGACCGGCGCATCGATGCTGAACTTGAACGTCGAACCCTGGCCCAAGCCCGCGCTCTCGGCCCACAGCCGGCCGCCCATCAGCTCGGCGAGCCGCCGGCTGATCGCAAGGCCAAGGCCCGTGCCGCCGTACTTGCGTGTCGTCGACGAGTCGGCCTGCGAGAACGACTGGAAGAGCCGTCCCATCGCCTCCGCGGTTAGGCCGATGCCCGTGTCGCGCACGGCGAACGCGAGCTCGACGCGTCCGTCG
Organism: Burkholderiales bacterium; assembly: GCA_025935675.1. Lineage (GTDB taxonomy): Bacteria > Pseudomonadota > Gammaproteobacteria > Burkholderiales > Casimicrobiaceae > VBCG01. The sequence goes on along the minus strand of JAICUU010000339.1, from coordinate 17 downwards.
GCCAGCGGTGCGCTCGT
>JAICUU010000166.1 GCA_025935675.1 Burkholderiales bacterium | reverse complement strand
TTCATGGCTTCGGAAACTTTAGCATGCCGGTCGCGACATGCGCGCGGGCATGTCGTTGTTTCGCCGCGTTCGTGGCGCGGTTGACAGTCGGCGCGTACGCCCCTACATTGAGGCATAGCGCCGATTTGATTGGAAGCCGGCCACGGCCTCCCAGCTTGCGGGCGCTCTACAAATACAGCTAAAGCGGCGTTGGCAATGTCGACCCGCAGTGCAAGCTGGCCGGGTCTTTTTTATTGCCGCCGCGAAACGCCATGCAACCCGATCGCTCCGAACAGCTCGCACGCCTGCTCACGCAACGCATCCTCGTCCTCGACGGTGCGATGGGGACGATGGTGCAGCAGTGCGGGCTCGGCGAGGCCGACTTCCGCGGGCATTTCCACGGCCATGGCCGCGACCTCAAGGGCGACAACGACCTTTTGTCGCTGACGCGCCCGGATGTCGTGCGCGGCATCCACGATGGCTACCTCGAGGCCGGCGCCGACATCATCGAGACCAACACCTTCAACGCGACGGCGATCGCGCAGGCCGATTACGCGATGGAGCCGGAAGTCGCGGCGATCAACCGCGCCGCGGCGTCGATCGCGCGCGAGGCCGCGGATCGCTTCACCGCGCGCGACCCGGCGAAGCCGCGCTTCGTTGCCGGCGCGCTGGGCCCCACCAACCGCACCGCGTCGATCTCGCCCGACGTCGACGATCCGGGCGCGCGCAACACGAGCTTCGACGCGCTTGCCGCCGCGTATGCCGAATCCGCCGGCGCGCTGGTCGAGGGCGGTGCCGACCTGCTGCTCGTCGAGACGGTATTCGACACGCTGAACGCCAAGGCCGCGCTCTTCGCGATCGAGGGGGTGTTCGCGCGCCTCGGCCGGCGTTTGCCGATCTTCATCTCGGGCACGATCACCGATGCGTCGGGCCGTACGCTGTCGGGCCAGACGCCCGAGGCGTTCTGGAACTCGGTCCGCCACGCCCGGCCGCTCGCGGTGGGTCTCAACTGCGCGCTCGGCGCGGCACTGATGCGACCCTACATCGAGGAGCTCGCGCGCGTCGCCGACACGTTCGTGCTGTGCTACCCGAACGCGGGGCTGCCCAACCCGATGTCCGATACCGGCTACGACGAGACGCCAGCGCAGACGTCGGCGCTCCTCGGCGAGTTCGCGCGCGCGGGCTTCGTCAACATCGTCGGCGGCTGCTGCGGCACGACACCCGCGCACATATCCGCGATCGCGCATGCGGTCGATGGCGTAGCGCCGCGCGCGGTCTCGAATCCCCCTCTGCCGCGAGCGGGAGAGGGCCGGGGTGAGGGCGCCCTCGCTTCGACGGACGCCCCTCACCCTGCCCTCTCCTCGCGAAGCGGGGAGAGGGTGTCATGACGCGACCCCTCCGCCTCGCCGGCCTCGAGCCGCTCGCCATCGGCGACGATTCGCTGTTCGTCAACGTCGGCGAGCGCACCAACGTCACCGGCTCGAAGGCGTTCGCGCGGCTCATCCTCGCCGGCGACTTCGCGGGTGCCGTCGAAGTCGCGCGCCAGCAGGTCTCGAACGGCGCGCAGGTCATCGACGTCAACATGGACGAGGCGATGCTCGACGCCAAGGCGTCGATGACGCGCTTTTTGTCGTTGATCGCCGCCGAGCCCGACATCGCGCGTGTTCCGGTCATGATCGACTCGTCGAAGTGGGAGGTAATCGAGGCGGGACTGAAGTGCGTGCAAGGCAAGCCGATCGTCAACTCGATCTCGCTCAAGGAAGGCGAGGACGAATTCCTGCGCCAGGCGGGTCTCGTGCGCCGCTACGGCGCCGCGGCGATCGTCATGGCGTTCGACGAGAAGGGACAGGCCGACACGCTCGAGCGCCGCTGCGCGGTGATGCGCCGCGCCTACGACCTGCTCGTCGAGCGCGCAGGCTTCCCGCCCGAGGACATCGTGTTCGATCCCAACGTGTTCGCGATCGCCACCGGCATCGACGAGCACGCCAACTACGCGCTCGACTTCATCGAGGCGACGCGCTTCGTGCGCGCGCACCTGCCGCACGCCAAGGTGTCGGGCGGCATCTCCAACGTGAGCTTCAGCTTCCGTGGCAACGAGCCGGTGCGCGAGGCGATCCACACGGTGTTCCTCTATCACGCGATCCGCGCGGGACTGACGATGGGCATCGTCAACGCGGGCCAGCTCGGCGTCTACGACGAGCTCGATCCCGCGCTGCGCGAGCGTGTCGAGGACGTCGTGCTCAATCGCCGGCCCGACGCTACCGAGCGCCTCGTCGCCTTCGCCGAGGGCTACAGGCGCGAGGGCAAGAAGGTCGAGGAGGACTTGGGCTGGCGCGAAGGCAGCGTCGACGCGCGCCGGTCGCACGCGCTGGTCAGGGGCATCGCCACGTTCGTCGTCGAGGACACCGAGGAGGCGCGCGTTGCGATCGCGGCGCGCGGCGGGCGCACGATCGAGGTGATCGAGGGGCCGCTGATGGCCGGCATGAACGTCGTCGGCGACTTGTTCGGCGCCGGCAAGATGTTCCTGCCGCAGGTGGTGAAGAGCGCGCGCGTGATGAAGCAGGCGGTCGCTCACCTCATCCCCTTCATCGAGGCGGAGAAAAAGGCGTCGGGCGTCGAGGCGATGTCGAAGGGCACGATCGTCATGGCGACGGTCAAGGGCGACGTCCACGACATCGGCAAGAACATCGTCGGCGTCGTGCTCCAGTGCAACAACTTCGACATCATCGACCTGGGCGTCATGGTGCCGGCGCAGAAGATCCTGGCCACGGCGCGCGAGCGCAACGCCGACGCGATCGGCCTCTCGGGGCTCATCACGCCGTCGCTCGAGGAGATGGCGCACGTCGCCGGCGAGATGAAGCGCGAGGGCTTCACGCTGCCGCTCATGATCGGCGGTGCGACGACGTCGCGTGTGCACACCGCCGTCAAGATCGCGCCGCACTACGACGGCATCACGGTCTACGTGCCCGACGCGTCACGCGCGGTGGGAGTCACCACGCGGCTTTTGTCGGCGGAGCACCGCGACGCGATCGCCGCCGAGGTCGCCGCCGATTACGAGCGGGTGCGCGCCCAGCACGCGGCGAAGTCGGGTCCGAAGCTCGTCTCGCTCGCCGAGGCGCGCGCCAATGCGTTCGCGTTCGACTGGTCGCGCGCGGCGCCGCCCACGCCGACGCTCCTCGGCAAGCGGCCGTTCCGCAACGTCGACCTCTCGCTCATCGTGCCGTACATCGACTGGGCGCCGTTCTTCCAGGCCTGGGAGCTGTCGGGTCCCTATCCGGCGATCCTCGACGATCCGGTCGTCGGCGAGGCGGCGCGCAACGTGCTCGCCGAGGGCAAGGCGATGCTCGCGCGCATCGTCGAGGGACGCTGGCTCGCCGCGCACGGCGTCGCCGGGTTCTGGCCGGCGAACGCGCAGGGTGACGACATCGTGCTGTGGGACGGCGCGGCGCGCGCCACGCCGGCGCTGACGTGGCGAAACCTTCGCCAGCAGACCGCGAAGGCAGGCGGCCGGCCGAACCTTTGCCTCGCCGATTTCGTCGGGCCCGCGGGCATCGCCGATCACGTCGGCGCGTTCGCGGTGACGGCCGGCATCGGCATCGAGGACAAGCTCGCCGAGTTCGCGAAGGACAACGACGACTACTCGGCGCTGATGCTGAAGGCGCTCGCCGACCGGCTCGCGGAGGCGTTCGCCGAATGGCTGCACGCGCACGTGCGGCGCGAGCTGTGGGGCTACGCATCGGACGAAAAGCTCGATCACGATGCACTGGTGCGCGAGGAATATCGCGGCATCCGTCCCGCGCCCGGTTATCCGGCGTGCCCCGACCACGCCGTCAAGGGCCCGCTGTTCGAGCTCCTCGAGGCGGACCGGATCGGCATGCAGGTGACGGAAAGCTTTGCGATGTGGCCGGCGGCATCGGTGTCCGGCTTCTACATCGCGCATCCCGACGCGCGCTATTTCGCGGTCGGCCGCATCGGCGACGACCAGCTCGCCGATTTCGCCGCGCGCGAAGGCATCGCGATCGGCGACGCGCGTCGACGCCTCGCGCCGAACCTCGGCTGAGCGCGCGCGCTAACATATGTGGGGCCCTCTGCCGCGAGCGGGAGGGGGTTGGGGTGAGGGCGCCGCGTGCGGTAAAGCATCGCGGGGGCGCGTCACCCGCGCGGTAGCTCCACGCATTCACGCAACGATCGATGACGCAAGCGCAATCCCGTAACGCAACGCCGCCTGCGCACCGCATGGACGGCATGGCGCGCATCCCGGGCGGTACGTTCCGCATGGGATCGGACGCGCACTATCCCGAGGAGGCGCCGGCGCACACCGTTCGCGTCGACGGTTTTTTCATCGACGTGCACGCGGTGACCAACGCCGACTTCCGCGATTTCGTCGACGCGACCGGTTACGTCACGCTGGCCGAGCGGCCCGCGAACGGCGCCGACTATCCGGATGCCAAGCCCGAGCTCCTCGTGCCGTCGTCGGTGATGTTCCGCAAGTCCGACGCGCCCGTCGACCTGAACAACCATTACAACTGGTGGACCTATGTCGCCGGCGCCGACTGGCGCCATCCGCGCGGGCCGCAGAGCTCGTTGCAAGGTTTGTGGAAGCATCCAGTCGTGCACGTCGCCTACGAGGACGCGCTCGCGTACGCGCAGTGGGCCGACAAGGACCTGCCGACGGAAGCCGAGTGGGAATACGCGGCGCGCGGCGGGCTCGACGGCGCCGAATACGCGTGGGGCGACGAGATGACGCCGGGGGGCAAGCCGATGGCCAACACGTGGCAGGGCGAGTTCCCGTGGCAGAACCTCGCCGAGGACGGCTTCGAGTGGACGGCGCCAGTCGGTTCGTTCCCGCCGAACGGCTATGGCCTCCGCGAGATGTGCGGCAACACCTGGGAGTGGACGAGCGACTTCTACCAGGACCACGGCCAGATCAAGCGCGCGTGCTGCACGCTCGAAAATCCGCGCGGCTGCGACCTCGAGTCGAGCATCGACGCGCGCACGCCGGCGGTGCGCATTCCACGTCGCGTGATGAAGGGCGGCTCGTACCTGTGCGCGCCGAACTATTGCCGGCGTTACCGGCCTGCCGCGCGGATGGCGCAGCCGGTCGACACGTCGACCTGCCATTTGGGCTTCCGCTGCGTCGTGCGCGAATCGTCCGTCACGCCGACGGCGTCGTGATGCGTCATTCCCGCGCAGGCGGGAATCCAGTCCTGACGCAGCAATAAGGCGCGCGATCCACCTGCCGAGGCGTCACGGCTGGATCCCCGCATTCGCGGGGATGACGTCCCGCATTCGCGGGGATGACGTCCCGCTTTCGCGGGGATGACGTCTCCCATTCGCGGGATGACGCAGGTACCGACTCGAAGGATGACTACATCCGCTCGATGATCGCGGCGATGCCCTGGCCGCCGCCGATGCACATCGTGATGAGCCCGTAGCGCTTCTGCGTGCGCTGCAGCTCGTACATGCACTTGATCGTCAGGATCGCGCCGGTCGCGCCGATCGGATGGCCGAGCGCGACCGCGCCGCCATTCGGATTGACCTTCGCGGGATCGAGCCCGAGCTCCTTCGACACGCCGAGCGCCTGCGCGGCGAACGCCTCGTTCGACTCGATGACGTCGAGGTCGCCGATCTTGAGGCCCGCCTTGGCAAGCGCGCTCTTCACCGCCGACACCGGGCCAAGACCCATGATCTTCGGATCGATGCCGGCATGGCCGTAGGATACGAGCCGCGCCATCGGCTTCGCGCCGCGCTTCTCGGCCGCCGACTTCTCCATGAGCACGACCGCCGCGGCCGCGTCGTTGATGCCGGACGCATTGCCGGCGGTGACGGTGCCGTTCTCCTTCGCGAAAACCGCCTTGAGCTTCGCCATGCCTTCGGGCGTCGCGTCGGCGCGTACGTGCTCGTCGGTGTCGAACTGCGTCGGGCCTTTCTTCGACTTGAGCTCGACGGGCAGGATCTGGCTCTTGAAGTGACCGGCCGCGATCGCCGCCGCCGCGCGCTTGTGGCTCTCCACCGCGAACGCATCCTGGATCTCGCGCGTGAGCCCGCACTTCGTGGCGACGTTCTCCGCGGTGACGCCCATGTGCACGGTGTCGAACGGATCGGTCAGCGCGCCGACCATCATGTCGACGAGCTTGGTGTCGCCCATCCGCGCGCCCCAGCGTGTCGCCGGCGACGCGTACGCGGCGCGGCTCATGCTCTCGGCGCCGCCGCCGATCGCGGCGTCGATGTCGCCGAGGAGGATGTATTGCGACGCGCTGACGATCGCCTGCAGGCCGCTGCCGCACAGCCGGTTGACGGTGAGCGCGCCCGACGCGTGCGGCAAGCCGCCGTTGACCGCGGCGACGCGCGACATGTACATGTCCTTCTGCTCGGTGTGGATGACGTTGCCGAACACGCACTGGCCGATGTCTTTCGGATCGACCTTCGCGCGCGCAACGGCCTCGCGCACCACGCGGGCGCCGAGCTCGGTGGGCGGGATGTCCTTGAGGCTGCCGCCGTAGTCGCCGATGGCGGTGCGGGCACCCGAGACGATGACGACTTCGCGCTGGCTCATGGTGAACTCCTGCGGGAATGGTTCGATGATCATACTGCGGCGCAGCAGAGCGGTGCCGCGTGCGCGCAACTTGCGCCTTGCGCGCGCCGCCGGCGGCGGCATACGATGGCGCGAGGAGGCTTGGAACATGTCGGAAACGAAATGGCGGCTGCATGGCGTGCGCGTCGTGCACGCCGGCGAGCTCGACACCAACACCGCGCAGACGCCGGGCATGAATCGCGCGGCGGCGGTCACGTACGCGCGCGCCGGCGCCGAGAAGATCTGGGCGGGGACCGTGGTGATCCATCCGAAGGCGAAGACCGGCGCGCATCACCACGGCCCGGTCGAGAGCGTGATCTACGTCGTCAGCGGGCGCGCGCGGATGAAGTGGGGCGACCGCCTCGAGTACACGGCCGAGGCGGGACCGGGCGACTTCATCTACATCCCGCCGTACGTCCCGCATCAGGAGATCAACGCCAGCGACGACGAGCCGCTGTCGTGCGTGCTGTGTCGCTCCGGTCAGGAGCCGGTCGTGGTCAACCTCGACCTGCCCAACGTCGAGCCCAATCCCGAAGAGGTGCATTGGGTCGACAACATCCACCCCGAGCCCAAGGACAAAAAACCGGCACGCGAGTGCTAGCCACCGTCATTCCCGCGGAAGCGGGAATCCAGCCGTAACCCCGCGTGATTTGCGCAAGTTGGCGGCCGCCAGAGCTGGATCCCCGCTTTCGCGGGGATGACGAGGGCGTCGCGGGGATGACGAGGGCGTCGCGGGGATGACGAGGACGTCGCGGGGATGACGAGGACGTCGCGGGGACGATTCGCGCGACCGATGCGCTTGCCCGGCTTGCCGCGATCAGGCGAGCGCCGTTTCGGGAACGGCGCGCTCGACCGTGCGCAATTCGTCGCCGAGGTAGCGCGCGA
>JAICUU010000030.1 GCA_025935675.1 Burkholderiales bacterium | reverse complement strand
GCCGATCACGGCAACCTTGATGGCGCCTGGCAACGCCGCAGTTGCGCGCCCGCAAACTGCGACGCGGGAAGTCGGACATTTGCCGATGCGTTCGCAGGCGACGGTGCACATCGCGAATCAGCGTCGCGCCGACTGCGCGGAAGTCACAGGCGCACTAACGTGAAGTCCGGTTCTTGTGGTCACGAGGTGCGTCAATGCAACGTCGGATTTCATCGTTCAGCGTCCTGCGCCGCTCGGTCGGTGGCTGGCTCGCGATCGTCTACGGCATCATCCTGCTGCTGATCGGCCTCTACCTCGCGATCGGCGGCGTGTGGCTGATCGCGCTGGGCGGGTCGTGGTACTACCTGTTCGGCGGCATCGGCTTCATCGTCGCCGCGGCCGGCTTTTTGATGGGCGCCCCATGGGGCATCGGCGTCCTCTGGCTGACCACGGCGCTGACGTGGATCTGGGCGGTGTGGGAAGTGGGTTACGACGGATGGGCGCTGGTGCCGCGCGTCGTCGCGCCGACCGTGCTCGCGCTGATCGCGCTGGCGTTCATCGGCGTGCTGCGGCGCGCCTCGCGCCGGGCCGGCGAGGTCGTGGTCGTCGACCGCACGGCCGGCGATTCCGTGGTCGCGCCGGACACCGTGGTCGCGCCCGACACGGCGCCCGGGACGATCGGTGCGTATCGCATCGGTCATCACGTGAAGGCGACGGCGAGCGTGGTCGCCGTGATCGCGCTCGGTGCGATCGGTGCCGTCGCGATGCACTCCGGGACGCGCGACGCGCGCGCCGCGACCGCGCCGTCCGCCGCGGGCCACGCGACGGCGGACGACATGGCCGCCTCGTCGGACAAGGACTGGACCGCGTGGGGCGGCAGCAACCACGCGCTGCGCTATTCCGACCTCAAGGGCATCGATCGCGACAACGTCGCGAAGCTCGAGCGCGTATGGACGTACCGGACCGGCGACCTTCCGCACAGCAAGGCGACCAAGGACAAATATTCGCCCGAGACCACGCCGCTCAAGGTCGGCGACCGCATGTTCCTGTGCTCGGCCAAGGATATCGTGATCGCGCTCGACGCTGCGACCGGCAAGGAGATCTGGCGCTACGACCCGAAGGTTCCCGACGATGCGATCCCGTACGGCGCGACGTGTCGCGGCGTCGCGTACTACAAGGACCCGCAGGCGTCGCCCCACGAAGCCTGTGCCGCGCGCATCGTCGAGGGTACGCTCGACGCCCGCCTCATCGCGATCGACGCCGAATCGGGCAAGCCCTGTGACGACTTCGGCCGCGCCGGCATCGTCGACCTGAGCGAAGGCATCGGCGAAACGGTGCCGGGCTGGTACGGCAACGTCGCGGCGCCGACGATCGTGCGCGACATCGTCGTCATGGGCGCGCAGGTCCAGGACGGCCAGGCGGAGGACGCGCCGTCCGGCGTCATCCGCGGCTACGACGTGATGACCGGCAAGCTCGCGTGGGCGTGGGACATGGGCCGGCCCGACGACACGGGCGCGCCCGCCCCCGGCCAAACCTACACGCGCGGCACGCCGAACATGTGGACGTCGGCCGCCGGCGACGACAAGCTCGGCTACGTCTACGTGCCCCTCGGCAATTCTTCGGTCGACTACTTCGGCGGCAATCGCAAGAATTACGAGAACGAGTACTCGAGCTCGCTCGTCGCGCTCGACGTCACGACAGGCAAGCCCGTCTGGCACTTCCAGACCGTGCATTACGACGTCTGGGACTACGACCTCGGCTCGCAGCCGACGCTCGTCGACGTCCCGACCGCCAACGGCACCGTGCCGGCGGTGGTGATCCCGAGCAAGCAGGGCGAGATCTACGTGCTCGACCGGCGCACCGGCAAGCCGCTGTTCCCGGTCGAGGAGCGCAAGGCGCCGTCCGGCGGCGTCGAGGCGAACCGGCTTTCGCCGACGCAGCCGTATTCGGGCTACAACTCCGTCGCCAAGCCCGATCTCACCGAGCGCGACATGTGGGGCATCACGCCGCTCGACCAGCTCGCGTGCCGAATCCAGTTCCATCGCGTCAGCTACCAGGGGCGCTACACGCCGCCGACCACCGACCGCCCGTACCTCGAATACCCGGGCTACAACGGCGGCTCGGACTGGGGCAGCGTCGCAATCGACCCGGCGCGGGACATCATGATCGTCAATTACAACAACATGGCGAACTTCGATCGCCTGCTGCCCCGCAAGGAGGCCGACAAGATCGGCCTCGCGCCGATCAACGTGCCGCACAAGCCGATCCCGCCGGGCCGCGTCGAGTACGCGCCGCAGTTCGGCGCGCCGTACGCGACCGAGATCCATCCGGGCTGGCGGCTCTTCACCGGCATGATGTGCACGCAGCCGCCCTACGGCGGCATCCGGGCGGTACAGCTCTCGACCGGCAAGACGCTGTGGGACGAGCCGCTTGGCCAGGCGCGCGCCAATGGGCCGTTCGGCATTCCGTCGATGCTGCCGATCACGATCGGCACGCCGAACAACGGCGGCGCGCTGGTCACCGCGGGCGGTCTCGTGTTCATCGCCGCCACGACCGACAACCTGATCCGCGCGATCGACATCGACACGGGGAAGGTGCTGTGGAGCGACAAGCTCCCGGCGGGCGGCCAGGCGACGCCGATGGCTTTCGAGGTCGACGGCCGCGAGTTCATCGGCTTCATGGCCGGCGGCCATCACTTCATGCACACGCCGCCCGGCGACTACGTGCTGGCATACGCGCTGCCAACCGGCGGCAAGTAGCGCGGTGCGGTAACACAGGCGCAGCGCTGTCGCGATGCCGACCGCGCCGCCGCGTACCGCGTCAGCGCATTGTCTTCGCGCCGCGGCGCCGCGCTCCGCGCCGCGACGACTGACCGTCAGGCGCGGTAGACGCGGTTGTTGACGACGCGGACGCGATCGCCGACGCGCAACTGCCCCTCGTCGACTTCCGACACGACGAGCGTGCCGCCGTTTTCCAGGCGCACGGTGATCTGGTAGCGGTCGCGGTCCTGCGATTTCTGCACCTCGTTGCCGAGCAGAGCGCCACCGACGGCACCGGCTGCCGTCAGGAGGCCCTTGCCGACGCCGCCGCCGAACTGGTAACCGATGACCGCGCCGGCGATTCCACCCAGCACCGAACCGACGTTGATCGGGTCGGTCGAGCCGGCACGCTGCAGCGTGATGCTCTCGATCGTGCCGTAGTACGTGACGGTGCTCGTCGGTTGGGTTGCGCAGGCCGAGATCAATACCGCGCCGATCAGCGTGAGCATCCAGCGTTTCCAGGCGATTGGGGCGTTCATGCGGTCGTTCTCCATGGGAACAGCGTGAGTTTGGGTCTGGCGATCCGGGATGATACGGCAGCTTTTGCCGGCCCGCCGGGAACGCCGCGGGCCCGCCGCGCGGGTTCGGGTTTCGCCCTACAATCGCGATGCGGCGGCGCTCGCGAGCGTCGCGCCGCGACGACCCGGCAACCCTCCACTGCACCGTCGCCATGAACGCGGACCCTTCGACACCGGACCCCAACCCGCTGCGCGCGCTGCTCGCGGCACGCAGCACACGGCTGCCGGTCGGCACGTGGATCATGTCGGCAAGCCCGATCGTTGCCGAGGCCGTCGGCACGATGGGATTCGACTGGGGCGTGCTCGACATGGAGCACACGCCGATCGACCTGACCACGCTGGTGCAGATGCTGCAGGCGGTGGGCAACACGCCGATGGCCCCGGTCGTGCGCGTGCCGTGGAACGAGCCCGTCATGGTGAAACGCGTGCTCGATGCGGGCGCTGCGACGCTGCTGTTTCCGTTCGTGCAGGATGCCGACGAGGCGCGGCGCGCAGTGGCCGCGACGCGCTATCCGCCGCATGGCGTGCGCGGCATCGCCGCGATGAGCCGCGCGTCGCGCTTCGGTACGCTGCCGGGATTCCCGGCGAGCGCCAACGCGCGCAATGCGGTGATCGTCCAGCTCGAATCGCCGGCCGCGATCGCCGCGCTCGAATCGATCGCCGCTGTGCCGGGCGTCGACGCGTTGTTCGTGGGACCCGGCGATCTCGCCGGCAGCCTGGGCTACGCCGGCAACACCGCGCATGGCGAAGTGACGGCGCTGATGACGGATGCTGCAAAGCGCGCGGGCGCGATCGGCATGCCCATCGGCACGGTGGGCGGCACGCCCGAGGTCGTCGCCAGCTACCACGCGATGGGGTACGACTTCCTCGCGATCGGCTCCGACCTCGGGCTCCTGATGAAAAGCGGCAAGGCCGCGCTCGATGCGGCGCGCGCGGCCGCCGGCCCGGCTGCACCGCGCGATACCGCGGGCCCCGCGCTCACCGGCCGGTATTGATGGCCGACGTCGCGCTCCGCGGCGTGTCGAAGAGCTACGACGGTCGCAGCGACGTCCTGCACGGCATCGATCTCGACGTCCGCCACGGCGAGTTCGTCGTGTTCGTCGGCCCGTCGGGCTGCGGCAAGAGCACGCTGTTGCGGATGATCGCGGGGCTCGAATCGATCACCGCGGGCGAGGTGCGCATCGGCGGGCAGGTGGTCAACGCGCTGCCGCCGCGCAGCCGCGACATCGCGATGGTGTTCCAGGACTACGCGCTCTATCCGCACAAGACGCTGTTCGAAAACATGGCCTTCGGACTGAGGCTGCGCAAGACGCCCGAGGACGAGATCCGCCGCCGCGTGATGGACGCGGCGAAGCTCTTGCGCATCGACGGCATGCTCGACCGCCGCCCGGCGGCGCTGTCCGGCGGCCAGCGCCAGCGCGTCGCGATCGGCCGCGCGATCGTCCGCGAGCCCAAGGTGTTCCTGTTCGACGAGCCGCTGTCGAACCTCGATGCGCAGTTGCGCAACGAGATGCGCAGCGAGATCAAGCGGCTGCACCAGCGACTCGGCGCGACGATCATCTACGTCACGCACGACCAGGTGGAGGCGATGACGCTCGCCGACCGCATCGCCGTGCTGTCCGGCGGCCACCGGATGCAGTACGACACGCCCGACGCGATCTACCACCGCCCCGCGACGACGTTCGTCGCCGGCTTCATCGGCGCGCCGCCGATGAACCTCGTCGATTGCCGGCTCGATGGCGACGCCGCGGATCTCGGCGGCGTGCGCGTGCCGCTCGCGTCACGCTCGCTCGCCGGCGCGGCACGCGGCGCGGCGTTGAAACTGGGCGTGCGCCCGGAAAATTTGCGGCTCGCCCGCGCCGGCGCCGACATCGCGCTGCCGGCGGCGGTATGCTTGCTCGAGCCGCTCGGCGCCGAGGTGCTCGTCACGCTGAAGCTCGGCGCCGCCGAGGTCGTGGCGCGCTGCCCGGCGGCGTTTCGCGAGCCGCCGGGAACGCCGGTGACGCTGTACGTCGATCCGTCGCACGTCGCATTGTTCGATGCCGCCAGCGGGACCGCGCTGTCGGCGCCATCCGCCCACTGAAGGAGACCGCAGCATGCAACGATTCCGCCTCGCTTTCGCCGCACTCGCCTGCGCGGCTCTCGCGATCGCCGCCGTGGCGCCGGTCGCCAATGCCGCCACCACGCTGCGCGTGTTCTCGGGCGGCGCCAACCAGCGCCCCGACCTGATGCGCAAGCTGTTCGACCAGTACGAGGCCGCGCATCCGGGCATCAAGATCGACATCGAGACCGGCGGCGCCACGAGCGAGCTGCAGCGCCAGTACCTGTCGACGGTGCTGAACGCCAAGGACTCGGCGATCGACATCTACATGATCGACATCGTCAACCCGGCGCAGTACTTCGGCGCCGGCTGGCTCGAGCCGCTCGACGCGTACATCGGCAAGGCCGACGCGGTGATGAAGCCGTACCTGCCGGTGTACCTGCAGGCCGACGTCGTCGACGGCAAGGTCGCGGCGATGCCGGGCTTCGCCGACGCGATGTTCATGTACTACCGCAAGGACCTGCTCGAGCGCTATCACATCGCCGAGCCGAAGACCTGGGACGAGCTCGCCGCGGCGTCGAAGACGATCCAGGCGGGCGAGAAGAACCCGAACCTGCAGGGGCTGTCGATCCAGGGCGCGCCAATCGAGGGCGCGGTGTGCACGTTCCTGCTGCCGTATTGGAGCCAGGGCCGCGAGTTCAACGACGCGTCGGGGAAGATGACGCTCGACAAGACAGCGGCGGTCAAGGGCCTCGACAAGTGGCTCGCGATGGTCGACCAGGGCGTCATCAAGCGCAACGTCGCCGAGGTCAAGACCCCCGACACCGTCAACGAGTTCAAGGCGGGGCAGGTGATCTTCGCGATCAACTGGGGCTTCGCCTGGGACCGCTTCCAGGCCGACAAGGACTCGACGGTGCAGGGCAAGGTCGGCGTGATGCCGCTGCCGGCGATGGCGGGCGGCAAGAGCGCCACGTGCGTGGGCGGCTGGCAATGGGCGGTGAGCGCGTTCTCGAAGAACAAGGCGGAGGCGGCCAAGCTCGTGCAGTTCCTCGCCACGCCGGCGTCGAGCAAGTTCCTCGCGATCGAAGGCTCGCTGCTGCCGACGTACCAGGGCGTCTACGTCGATCCCGACGTCGTCAAGGCGGTGCCGTGGTTCAAGGACGCCGCCAACGTCGTCATCGCCGGCAAGAACCGGCCGATGAGCCGCGACTACGGCCAGGTGAGCGACGTGATCCGCACGACGACGAGCGCGGTGCTGGCGCGCTCGCGGACGCCGGAGGAGGGCGTCGCCGAGATCCAGTCGAAGCTCGCGCGCGTGATGCGCTAGCGGCGCGGCAGCCGCCAACGCCGCATCGCCGATGGCGATCCTCGACCGCGTGCGCGACCCGGGCGAGCGCACGCTCGCCGTCGTGCTGCTCGCGCCGGCATTCGCGCTGCTCGCGCTGATCGTCGTCTACCCGATCGGGCGCATCATCTACCAGAGCTTCTTCGACGCGCGGCTGTCCGGAGGCCACGGCCACCGGTTCGTCGGGCTCGACAACTACAGGATCGCGTTCCACGACACCGAGTTCTGGACGGCGACGTGGCACACGGTGGCGATCACGCTCATCACCGTGCCGGCCGCGCTGGTGGTCGGGCTCGGCCTCGCGCTGCTCGCCAACCTGCCGTTCCGGCGGCGCTGGCCCGTGCGCCTCGCGCTGTTGCTGCCATGGGCGATGCCGCTCGCGTTCGCCGGGCTGATCTTCGCGTGGTTCTTCCACACCGAGTACGGGATCGTCAACGACGTCGTGCGCCGCCTGGGCGCCGGCGGCGAGCCGACGATGTGGCTGCTGCGCCCCGGCTGGGCGTTCGCCGCGGTGTGCGTGACGATCGTCTGGAAGACGAGCTCGTTCATGGCGCTGATCCTGCTGGCGGGCCTGACGATGATCCCGCGCTCGCTGTACGAGGCGGCCGAGGTCGACGGCGCGTCGCACTTTCAGCAGTTCCGCGAGATCACGCTGCCGATGCTGATGCCGTCGATCGTCGTCGCGCTGATCTTCCGCACGATCACCGCGCTGCAGACGTTCGACATCCCGTACACGATGACGCGCGGCGGCCCCGCCGACGCGACCGAGACGCTGGCGATGCTCATCCACAAGACGACGATCGACTACCTCGACGTCGGCTACGGGTCGACGCTCGCGGTGGCGATGTTCGTGCTGTCGCTCGCGGTCACGACCGTGTACCTGCGACGCCTCGCGAGGACGCCGTGAGCCCCGCCGCACGCGTCGCGACCGGCCTGCCGGCGAATCCGCTCGCCGGTCGCGGGCTGCGCCTCGCCGCAGCCGCTATCGTCGTCGTCAACGGCTTCTTCCCGGCGGTGTGGATCCTGTTGACCTCGCTCAAGACCGAGACGGAGCTCGTGCGAAAGCCGATCACCTACTGGCCGCGCAACCTCACGCTCGACAATTACCTGCGCGCATTCACCGACCAGCCGCTCCTGCGCTTCCTCGGCAACAGCCTCGCGGTGGCGCTCGCGTCGACCGCGCTGTCGCTCGTCGTCGCGGCGCTCGCCGCCTACGCGATCGCGCGGCTCAACTTGAGGCGCCGCCAGCTGATCCTCACCGCGATCGTCGCGTCGAGCATGTTTCCGCTGGTCACGCTGCTGGTGCCGATCTTCGAGACGATGCGCGCGCTCAACCTCCTTAACACCTACACGGCGCTGGTGCTGCCGTACACGGTGCTAAACCTGCCGGTGTGCACGCTCGTGCTGGCGAGCTTCTTCGAGGGCATCCCGCGCGACCTCGAGAACGCGGCGATGATCGACGGCTGCACGCGCGTCGGCGCGCTCTGGCGCGTCGTCGTGCCGCTCGCGGCGCCGGGCGTTTTCACCGCCGGCATCCTCGCGTTCGTCAACGCCTGGGACGAGTTCCTGCTCGCGCTGTCGCTCAACGCCAACGCGTCGATGCGCACGCTGCCGGTCGGCATCACGCTCTACCAGGGCGAGTTCACGTTTCCGTGGCCGACGATCTCGGCGGCGCTCGTCGTCGCGATCGTGCCGATCGCCGTGCTGATCGCGCTGTTCCAGGAGCGCGTGGTCGGCGGCCTGACGCAAGGCGGCATGAAGGGCTGAGATGCGAATGCGCGACATCCGCTACGGCATCGTCGGCTGCGGCAGCATGGGCCGCGAGCACATCGCGAACATCGAGGCGCTGCCCGGCGACGCGGGCCGGGCGATCGTCACCGCGCTCGCCGACCCGCACGCGCCGAGCCTCGACGCCGCGCGCGCGCTCTGCCGCAACGCGCCGCGCGCGTTCGCCGATCATCGCGCGCTGGCCGCGTCCGGATCGTGCGACGCGGTCGTCGTCGCGACGCCCAATTTCACGCACGCCGCGATCCTGCGCGATCTGTTCGCGACGCGCCTCGCGGTGCTGGTCGAGAAGCCGGTGGTGACGACGATCGCCGACGGCGTCGACCTCGTCGCGCGCGAGCGCGCGCGTCGCGCCGATGCCGGCAACGGCATCGTCTGGGTCGCACAGGAATACCGCTATATGCCCCCGGTCGCCGAGGCGATCCGGATGGCGAAGGCGGGCGCCGTCGGCCGCGTGCAACAGGTGGCGATCCGCGAGCACCGCGAGCCGTTCTATCCGAAGGTCGGCGACTGGAACCGCTTCAACGCCAACACCGGCGGCACGCTGGTCGAGAAGTGCTGCCACTATTTCAACCTGATGGACCTCGTTGCCGGCGAGCGCCCGCTCGCGGTGTACGCGTCGGGCGGCCAGCGCGTCAACCACCTCGACGAGCGCTACGCGGGCCGCGCGCCCGACATCCTCGACAGCGCGTTCGCGATCGTCGAGTACCCGGGCGGCATCCGCGCGATGCTCGACCTTTGCATGTTCGCCGAGGGCAGCGTCGACCGCGAGCAGCTTGCGATCGTCGGCGACGCGGGCAAGCTCGAGTCGCTGTTGCCGTCGCTGACGCTGCGCTACGGCCGTCGCGACGACTGGGGCCGGCGCACGTACTGGGGCGAGCCGTCCGGCACCGGCCGCGGCGTCGACGAGCGTCGCGTCTGGGACGAGCGTATCCGCTTCCCCGGCCAGCATTTCGGCGCGTCCTACCTCGAGCATCTCGCGTTCGCAACGGCGCTGCGCGAGGGCGCGCCCGCGGCGATCACCGTCGAGGAGGGCGTGCGCGCGGTGGCCACCGGCATCGCCGCGCACCGCAGCATCGACGAGCGGCGGCGCGTCGAGCTGCGCGAAGTGCTGCCGGACCTCATCGAATCCCCGCGCGCGGCGTAGCGGTGGCCGATACCCACGCCAGGACATCCATGAGCGGCGCCACCTATCCTTCGCTGCGCGAGCGGCACGTGTTCATCTCGGGCGGCAGCTCCGGCATCGGCGCCGGCCTCGTGCGCGCGTTCGCGGCGCAGGGCGCGCGCGTGTCGTTCTGCGGCACGCGCGCCGACGGCGGCGACGCGCTGATCGCCGAAGCCGCGGCGGCGGGGCATCCGCGCCCGTGGTACGGCGCCTGCGACGTGCGCGACGCTGCGGCCTACCAGGCGTTCCTCGCCGGCGTGATCGCCGCGCGCGGGCCAGTGCGCGTGCTCGTCAACAACGCCGGTCGCGACGATCGCCACCGGATGGAGGACGTCACGCCGGCGATGTGGGACGAGCGGCTCGCGCTCAACCTCAAGCACTACTTCTTCGCGATCCAGGCGGTGGCGCCGGCGATGGCCGGCGCGGGAGGCGGCTCGATCGTCAACATGGGCTCGACGAGCTGGATGCGCGGCCGTCCGCAGCTCGCGGGCTACACGACCGCGAAGGCGGGCATCCTCGGCCTGACGCGCACGCTCGCCCGCGAGCTCGGCGCGCGCAACATCCGCGTCAACGCGGTGGTGCCGGGCGCGATCGACACCGATCGCCAGCGCGCGCTGCATCGCGACGCCGCGGCCGACGCGGCATTCCTCGACCAGCAGTGCCTGCGGATCCGCCTCGACGCCGGCCATGTCGCGCGCGCGACGCTGGTCCTCGCCGCCGACGACAGCGACGGGATGACGGGACAGCACGTGCTGGTCGACGCCGGACTCGCGCAGACGTCGGTGGTGGCGTAGCCGTCACCCGTAGCGCCGGACCGGGCGCGCTTTCGCCGCGGGCGGCCGCACCGTGGTCAGCTTCGTCGCAGGGCCGTAACGTATTCCGTCAGGGTCGCGACGAAGTGTCGCGCCAGCATCGACGGCGCGGTCTGCTCGGGCATGGCCATTTCCACGGCGATCTCGATCGCCGGCTCGAACGGCCGGACGACGAGCTGGCTTGCGAACGTGCTCGCAACGTAGGGGTTGACGAGCCCGACGCCATTGCCTGCGGCGACCAGCGCGCAAATGGTGATCGACGAGTTGGTCTCGACGACGAATTGCCGGTCCGGGTCGGCGTCCTTGCACAGCTTGCGCAGCAGCAGGGTGCTCGGTTCGCTGTCGCTCAGCGTCATGACGCGCATACCCTGCAGCAGCGTGGGCCGGATCCGGCGTGCGTGGCTCAGCGCATGCCCCTTTGGCATCACGCACACTACTCGGCTGCGGGCGACTACGCGCGGTCGGAATTCCGCGGGATCGAGCGTACCGGTGGTCAGCACCAGGTCGACGAGCTCCTGGCGCAGGTGCTCGGCGAGCTGCGGCGTGCCGAGGGTGCGGACGTCGAAGCGGGCATCCGGAAACCGGCTCAGGCAGCGATCGATCAGCGCCGGCAGCAGGCCGACGCCGAGCGTGGGCGTGCAGCCGATGCGCAGCGTCCCGGCGCCAGCCTTGCGCAAAAGCGCCGCGACCGCCGCGATCTTCTCCAGGCCGAGCAGGTGACGGCGAACCGCGCCATAGAGCAATCGCCCCTCGGCGGTGGGCCTCAGCCGCCCATGGGTCAGCTCGAAAAGGCGAAGGTCCGTGGCGTTCTGTAGTTCGGCCAGCCGGCGGCTGATCGACGGCTGCGTCGTGCTGAGCATCAGCGCGGCACCGGTGGCGGTGCCGGCCTGCATCACGGCCGCGAAGGCCTCGATTTCGCGGAAGCTCGGCGGTCTGGCCATGGTTTCGCGCGGGCGACGGCAAGTGCTCCAAGGGGTCCGGACAGTATATCCGGATTGCATGGATACCGATGAAATTGGCATTTGTGCGAATGCCATGCGTCGTCCTAACGTCCTGCAAAGGCGCAGCCGCGTGATGCCTCCGTTCAATTTGGTTCGCAAGGTCATGGTCGATAGTCACGTCATTGCCGCACCCGCTTCGATCCGCCGCGTCGGTTCCGACGCCGGTCACCACTTCTTCGGCTATTACAACAAGACGCCGTGGGATGCGAGCGGTCGTTACCTGCTCGCAAACCGTGCGGCGTGGATGACGGCCGACATCACGCCGGCGATGGCGGTCGACGTCGGGTATTTCGACCTTGCCGCCGGCGAGCGCTACCACGCCTGCGACCGCACCACCGCGTGGAACTGGCAGATGGGCTGCCAGCTTCAATGGCTCGGCGGTGCCGAGCGCCGGCGAATGATCTACAACGTGCGTACCGGCGATGATCGCAGCGTCTATCCACGCCTCGGCGCGGCGATCCACGACATCGATACCGGCGAGCGACGCCACCTGCCGGTGCCCGTCTACGTCGTGGCCCCCGACGGGCGCTTCGCGTTGTGCGTCGACTACCGCCGCCTGCAGGTGACGCACCCGACCATCGGTTACCGCGACGACGCGCCGGCGCGGGCGTTGCCGAATGCGCCCGCGGACGATGGCATTCGCCACCTCGATCTCGCGACCGGCGAATCGGTCCTCGTGACGAGCTACCGCGCGCTGCGCGACTTCCATCCGGTGGCATCGATGGAACGTGCGATCCACTGGGTGAGTCACGTCGAGGTCAACCCCGCGTCGTCGCGCGTCGTCCTGCTGCACCGCTGGACCGAGCGCGTCGAGGACGAAACCTGCTTCCTGCACCGGCTGATCACCATGAACCCGGACGGCACGGAAATGCGCCTGCTCGAGGATTCCGACCATCCGCTGCCGCAGCTCGGCGGCCAGTTCGACGCGGCGGCCGTGGGCACGTTCGACTACGAGAAATCGGAGTACCAGATCTCGCATCCCCTGTGGTGCGACGACGGTCACGTCATCGCCTGGAGCCCGCACGGCGGGAGCATCCACTACCACCTCTACACCGACGACGACCGGGGCGATGTCGCGGTCGTCGGCGATGGCGTCCTGGCCGAGAACGGCCACATGAGCTTTTCGCCGGTCGACATGCGCTGGCTGCTGAGCGACACCTATCCGGACGCGACGACCCACGAGCGCATCCTGTTCGTATTCGACACTGACACGGGCCGACGCCACGACGTCGGCAGCTTTTACGCGGACCCCGGTCTCGGCAAGGAGAATCGCTGCGACCTCCATCCTCGCTGGCGCGCGGACGGCACCCGCGTGTGCATCGATTCCGTCCACGAGAACGCACGGCAGATGTACATCATCGACGTTTCGCAGGTCACCGCCGCCGGTGCGCGGCAAGGCCCCGCAGGCCTTCCGCGGCCCGTGGCGGCATAACCAATGTCAAAGGAGCAGAACATGGACCATCGGTTGAAGGCAGGGAGCCGCACGGCGGCGATTCGCGGCGGCGTGGCGCTCTTCGCGCTCGCGGCGGCCATGGCCACCGCCTGGGCGGCCGAAACCCCGCTGACCGGCACGCTGAAGAAGGTCAAGGACGACGGCGTGCTCGTCGTCGGATTCCGCGACGCGTCGATCCCGTTCTCGTACTACGACGTGAACCAGCACCCGATCGGCTACTCGATCGACCTCGCCAACCTCGTCATCGACCGGATTCGACAGGATACGGGTCGCGCGGACCTCAACGTGCGCTGGATCCCCATCACCTCGCAGAATCGCATCTCGCTGCTGCAGAACGGCACGATCGACTTCGAATGCACGACCACGACCAACAACGAGTCGCGTGCGAAACAGGTCGATTTCACCAACAACTTCTTCGAGATCGGCACGCGGCTGATGGTCAAGAAGGGCTCGCCGATCAGGGACTTCACGGATCTGAAGGGCCAGACCGTGGTGGTCGGCGCCGGCACGACGTCCGACAAGATCATCCGCTCGCTGAACGCCGACAAGCAGATGGACATGAACATCATCAGCGCCAAGGACCACAGCGAGTCGTTCCTGACGCTCTCGACCGGGCGCGCCAAGGCGATGATGATGGACGATGCGCTGCTGGCGGGCGAGCGCGCCAAGACGAAGGATCCGGCGGAATGGGTCATCACCGGGACGCCGCAATCGTTCGAGGCCTACGGCTGCATGGTGCGCAAGGGAGACGCGCAGCTGAAGGCGTTGATGGACGAGACGATCGCCAAGCTCGAGACCTCCGGCAAGATGTCCACGATCTACCACAAGTGGTTCATGAGCCCGATCCCTCCCAAGGGCCTCAACCTCGATTTCCCGATGTCGGACACGATGAAGAAGCTTTTCGCCCATCCCAACGACAAGCCGGCTGCGTGACGCGCGGCGCGACCGGCGAAGCGCCGGCTCCGGCCTGATCGGCGCCACCGCATCGAATCCCTATGGACTACCACTGGAACTGGGGCGTCCTCCTGCAGCCCGTCGCGACCGGCGAGCCGCATACGTACCTCGGCTGGCTGGCGACGGGCTTCATGAACACGGTGGCGCTGACGCTGTGCGCATGGCTGCTCGCACTCGCCGTCGGATCGCTCGCCGGCATCGCGCGCACGCTGCCGAACCGGTTCGCACGCGCTGCGGGAACCGCATACGTGTCGCTGTTCCGCAACGTGCCGCTGATCGTCCAGTTCTTCGTCTGGTACTTCGTCGTGCCCGAGTTGCTGCCCGCAACCGCCGGCGACTGGATCAAGGGACTTCCACCCTATACCCAGTTCTTCGTGGTATCGGTGCTGGCGCTGGGGGTCTATACGGGCTCGCGGGTGTGCGAGCAGCTCCGCGCCGGGATCGAGGCGTTGCCCAAGGGACAGCGCAATGCGGGACTCGCGCTGGGCCTCACGCTCGGGCAGACGTACCGGCACGTCCTGCTGCCCGTGGCCTACCGGACCATCATTCCGCCGCTGACGTCCGAATTCCTGATCATCTCCAAGAATTCGGCGGTTGCATCGACGATCGGGCTGCTCGAGCTCTCCGGCCAGGCTCGCCAGCTCGTCGACTACACCGCGCAGCCCTATGAGTCGTTCATCTGCGTAACGCTGGGCTACGTCGTGCTCAACTTCCTGATCATCCGGCTGATGGGTTTCGTGCGCAATCGCACCCATGTGCCGGGTCTGCTCGGGCAGTGACCATGTTCGAGATGGACTGGCACGCCATCTTTCAGTCGCGCGAGCTGCTGCTGACGGGGATGTGGGTGACGCTGCGCATCACGCTGGTGGCGATCGCCTGCGGCCTCGCGCTGGGCACGCTGCTCGCCGTGTGCGCAACGGCGCGCAGCGCCGCACTGAACGCGTTCGCGCGGGGCTACGTCTCGCTGTTCCGCTCGATCCCGCTGATCATGCTCCTGCTGTGGTTCTTCCTGATCGTTCCGCAGTTCCTGAAGGCACTCTTCGACCTGCCGCCGACGGTGGACATCCGGCTGGTCTCGGCGATGGTGGCGTTCGCGCTGCTCGAGGCGGCGTTCTTCAGCGAGATCATCCGCGCCGGCATCCAGAGCCTCCCCAAAGGGCAATGGCAGGCGGCGCAGGCGCTCGGCATGGGCTCGTACCAGACGCTGCGCTACGTCGTCCTGCCGCAGGCGCTCAAGGCCATGCTGCCGGTCCTGCTCACGCAGTGCATCGTGATTTTCCAGGACACGTCGCTGGTCTACGTGATCGCGCTCGGTGATTTCTTCCGCCGCGCGACCAGCATTGGCGAGCGCGACGGCAACCTGATGCAAATGCTGCTGTTCGCCGGCGCCACCTACTGGCTGATCTGCTCGGCGCTGACACTGCTGGTGGACCTGATGAAGCGGGGACGGCGATCGCGCGTGGGCGCGTAGCGTCGCTTGCCTTCGTTGCCGCTGCCAAGATGCGACCGGTCCGAGCGCGAGGATCGGTGCTCGCGAATCGCTAGACGCCGAGGTGGCGGTGCAGGATCTCGGGCTGCGCCTTCAACTCCTTGGCGCTGCCCTCGTGCGCGACGTGGCCGTTGTTGAGGATGTAGACGCGCGACGCGAGTGCCAGCGTCGCCGCGAGGTTCTGCTCGACCAGCACGATCGTCTGCCCCGCCGCGGCAAGGTTGCGGCAGGCCTCCATCAGGTCGCGCACGATCACCGGCGCGAGGCCCTCGAACGGCTCGTCGAGCAACACGATCTTCGGCGAGCGGATCAGCGCGCGCGCGATCGCGAGCATCTGCTGCTCGCCGCCCGACAGGTCGGTGCCGCGGCTGCCGCGACGCGCCTTGAGACGCGGGAACATCTCGTAGATGCGGTCGAGCGGCCAGCGCTCGCCGGCGGTGAGCCCCGCAAGCACGAGGTTCTCCTCGACGTCGAGCGTGCCGAAGATACGCCGATCCTCGTGGACGAGCTGCATGCCGGCCTTGGCGATGGCATGGCTCTTCCTGCCGGCGACGTCGACGCCGTCGAACACCACGCGACCCGCGCGCGGCGTGACGACGCCCATCAGGCTCTTGAGCGTCGTGCTTTTGCCGGCGCCGTTGCGGCCGAGCAGCGCGACCACCTCGTTGCGCTCGACGCGCATCGAGACATCGAACAGGATGTGCGAGTCGCCGTAGTAGCTGTTGAGGCCGGAAACTTCGAGCAGGCTCATGGCAGTCTCCCGCTCATGGCGCGATCGCTTCGTGGACGCCGCCGAGGTAGGCCTCCTGCACCTTGGCGTTGCCCTTGATCTCGTCCGGCGTGCCCTCGACGAGCACGCGGCCTTCCTGCAGCACGGTGATGCGCTCGGCGAGCTCGAACAGCGCGTCCATGTCGTGGTCGATGACGATCATCGTGCGGCCCTGGCGTATCGACTTCAGGAGCTTCACGGTCTCGACGCGCTCCTGCGGGCTCATCCCGGCAAGCGGCTCGTCGAGCAACAGCAGCGTCGGCGACGACGCCAGCGCGAGGCCCACCTCGAGGCGTCGTTTCTCGCCGTACGCGAGCTGCGACACCGGCGCGTCGCGGCGCCCGACGAGGTTGACGAGCTCGAGCGTGTGCTGGACCTGCTCCTCCAGACCGGGAATGCGCGACACCGTGCGCAGCATGTCGAGCTTGAACGGGCCGCGCAGGTCGGCGAGCGCGGCGATGGTGATGTTCTCGCGCACCGTCAGCTTGTTGAACAGCTGGTTGACCTGGTAGCTCTTGGTGAGGCCGAGCTGGCAGACCTCGGTCACGTCCATGCCGGTGATGTCGCGCCCCTCGAACTCGATCCTGCCGGACGTGGGCGCGACCTCGCAGGTCAGCATCTTGAAGAACGTCGACTTGCCCGCGCCGTTCGGGCCGATGATGCCGCGCAGCTCGCCGGCGTCGACGGAAAAGTCGATGTCCTCGTTGGCGACGATACCGCCGTAGCGCTTGGTGAGCGCGGTCGCCTTGAGGATCGGCCCCTTGAATTCGCGTGCGCGGCTGCGCGCCGCGTGCGTGGCGACCGTGTGTTTCGCCGCGGCCGGCTTGTCCTCGTCGAACGCCTCGTCGGAGAACGCCGGCGCCGCCTCGGCCTCCACCTCGCCCGTCGCGCGATGGCGGAGGTACGCGACGAGGTCGCGCACGCCGCCGATGATGCCGTTGCGCAGGAAGCACACCAGCAGCACGAAGATGAGGCCCAGCACGAGCTTCCAGGTGGCGCCGAGCTTCAGCGTCGCCTGCAGGAAGTCCTGCAGGAACAACCAAACGGCCGCGCCGAGCAGCGGGCCGAACAGCGTGCCGATGCCGCCGATCGCCGTCTGGATGACGAGCTGGCCCGACGTGTCGAACATGAACGCGTCCGGCGGCATGAAGCCCTGCATCACGCCGAGCAGCCCGCCCGCGAAGCCCGCGTAGGCGGCGGCGATGACGAAGGCCGCGAGCTTGTAGCCGTGGATGCTGTGGCCGACCGCGGCGGCGCGCAACGGATTCTCGCGGATGGCGCGCAGCACCGCGCCGACCGGCGAGCGCACGATGCGGAGCGCGATGACGATGCCGATGAAATACCAGAACGCCATGAACGGATAGAGCGACCAGCCGGTATGGAACTTGAACGTCGTGAAGCCGAGGTTGAAGCTTGGCGTCGGCACGCCAGGCAGCCCGTTCTCGCCGCCGGTCCATGCCGACAACGGGTTGAACTCGGCGAAGTAGAACACCTCCGCAATGGCCACGGTGATCATCGCGAAGTAGATGCCGGTCCGGCGCAGCGCGATCAGGCCGACGAGGTAGCCCACCGCCGTGGCGACGATCATGCCGATCAAAAGCGCCGTCACGACATGCGGAAACCCGGCACGGGTGAGGAGGTACGCGGCGACCATGCCGCCCGTGCCGTACAGCGCCGACTGGCCGAACGACAAGAGTCCCGTGTAGCCGAACAGGATGTCGAAGCCGATGCCGAACAGCCCCCACACCAGGATGCGGTTGACAGTGTCGGGCGCGGCGCCGAGGAGCGGCAGGACGAACGGCGCGGCGACGAGGCCGATCGCGGTGAGGATCTCCGCCTTGAAGCGCCACGTCGGCCCGCGCCGCGCGGGTGTGCGCACCGGTGCCGGCGAGGAGGCGTTCTGGGTGCCCGGATCGGGCGCGGCGCTTGGCAGGCGCCCGCTCATTCCCGACCCCGCACACCGAGCAGGCCGTGTGGCCGCAGCACCAGCACGAGCGTCATCGCGGCGAACAGCATCACGTAGGAATAGCCGGGGTTGACCATCGACGTGAGGCTGATGATCTCGCCGGCGATCAGGCCGCCCAGGATCGCGCCGGGGAACGAGCCGACGCCGCCGATCACGACGACGACGAAGGTCTGCACCAATATCGCCTCGCCCATGTCGGGGGCGAGCGAGACCACCGGCGCGTTGACGATGCCGGCGAAGCCCGCGGCCATCGCGCCGATGCCGAACACCACCATGAACACCCGGTCGACGTTGAGGCCGAGCGAGTCGACCATCACCGAGTCCTCGATGCCAGCGCGCACGATGAGGCCGAGCCGCGTCTTGTACAGCATCAGGAACAGCGCGAGCAGCGCCACCGCGACGATGCCGACCACGGCGAGGCGGTAGGTCGGGTAGAACATGAAGCCGAGGTTGGTGATCCCGGCGAAGATCTTGGGTGGCGGCACCGTCTTCGACAGGCTCTCGAAGAAGAAGCGCACCGTCTCGACGAAGCAGATCGCGAGGCCGAAGGTCACGAGCAGCTGGTCCTCGGGCGGGCGCTTGTAGAAGTGGCGGATGACGACCCGCTCGAGCACCACGCCGACGATGAACAGGAACAGCGCGCCCGTGATGACGGCAACGACGAACGAGCCGGTGTACGAGTACGCGACGTAGCCCGCGTAGCCGCCGAGCATGAACATCGCGCCGTGCGCGAGGTTCAGCACGCCGAGCGCGCCGTAGATGATGGTCAGGCCCGAGCTGATGAGCGCGAGCAGCGCCCCCAGCGCGAGGCCGTTGAACAACTGCGAGACGAAATTCGCCCAGGAGATCATGTTGAACGAGAGCGCAAGAGCGACGCTGCAGGCGGCGTGCCGCCCGCAGCGTCGAGGGTCAGGCCGACCGCCGGATCAGGTGTAATCGCCGAGCTTGCATCCGAACGCATCGGGCGCCTGCATCAGCGGCGCGCCCGGCAGGATCTCGACCACTTCCCAGAAGTCTTCCTTGTTCTTCATGTCGCCGGGCTTCTTGCCCTTGACGATGATGACCGGGCGGATGCACTGGTGGTCCTGCGGCCGGTAGCTGACCGGGCCGACCAGCGACTGCAGCGTCTCGCCCTTCTCGTAGGTCTTGATGACGGCGGGCGGGTAGAACGTGCCCGCCTCCTCGACCATGTGCGCCCAGTGCGCGAAGCTGACGTAGCCGTTCTCGGCGCCCCATTCCGGCCGGTAGTTGTACTTCTTCTGGAACGCGTCGACGAACTGCTTGGACAGCGGGTACTTGTCTTCCAGCGTCCACCAGAAATCGGTCGCCGCGTAGACGCCCTGCATGATGTCGGCGCCGACTTCCTGCGACAGGAACGGGATCTGGTAGGGGATGACCAGCGTCATCTTCGGCAGGATGCCGAACTGGTGTGCCTGCTGCGTCGACAGCACCGCGTCGCGGCCCCAGTTCACGTTGATCAGGAACTCGGCGCCCGAGTTGGCGATGTTGGTCAGGTACTGGCTGAAATCCTGCGTGCCGAGCGGCGAGACCTGGTTGGTGACCATCTGCCAGCCGGCGTTCTGGCTCAGGTAGTCGTTGACCGACTTGGTCACCGTGTGCCCGTACGTGTAGTCCGGCGTCATGAACGCCGCCTTGCGGTTCTTGCCGAACTGCTTGACCAGCACCGGGCCGATCGCCGCGGCCGCCGTCTGGCCGTAGAAGTTCTGGCGAACGCCGTAGCGCACGCAGTCCTTGCCGGTGGTGTCGTTCGACCCCGAGATCCCGGCCATGTAGAGGACCTTCTCGCGCTGCGCGAGCTTGTTCATCGCCACCGCGACGGCGCTCGACGTCGAGCCGGTCATCAGGATGACCTTGTTCTCGCTGATGAAGCGCTGCGCCGCCTGCACGGCGTCGTTCGGCTTCGCGGCCGAGTCGGCGAACAGGAGCTTGAGCTCCTTGCCGAGCACGCCCTTGGTGGTCTTGGGCGAGATCGCCTTCATCAACGGGTGACCCTCGTTGATGTGCTCGACGGCGAGCTGCATGCCCTTGAGCTCGTCGGCCCCCTGGGCCGCGTAGCTACCGGTGAGCGGCACGCAGGCGCAGGCGTTGACGGCGCTGCCGGACGAGCCGGCCGGCCACGTGCCGATCGGCGGCTCGTTGGCGGCGAACGCCTGCGAGGTGAATCCCACGGGAAGCGCGAGCCCGCCGGCGACGCCCAAACCCGTACGCAGGAAATCGCGCCGGCTTTGGCCCTTCGAATCGGAACTGTCGTGCATGTCAACCTCCTCCGTTGATCGGTGCGCGTGAATCTGTCGTCTTGCGATATTTTGGGTGCGGCGACCGTGATGTTACCTGCAAACGGGGGGCGCGTGGTAGGCTCGGCGCGACGCTTACACCATGACCGCCGGACCGCATCGCCCCCTCGCGCTCCGCGCGGTGTTCGTCGACGCCAACCCCGCGCTCGCGGCGGTCGCCGACACGATCCTGCACCTCGACGGCGTCGATTTCCGCGTCCATCGCGACCCCGACGTCCGGCCCGACGCGCTGCCCGCCGTCATCGGCGACGCCGCGATCGCGCTTGTCGACCACACGGCGTTGCCCCTGGCCGTGGCGCGCGCATGCGCGAACCTCGCCCATGTCGTGTTCCTCGGCACCGGCGCGCGCAGCTACATGGATCCCGAGGCGCTCGCCGCGCACGGCGTCGCCGTCCACACGATCCGCGGCTACGGCGACACCGCGGTCGCGGAATGCGCGATCGCGCTGATGTTCGCGGCGGCGCGCGGCATCGCCGCGATGGATCGCGCGATGCGCGCCGGCGCATGGCAGCGCACCGAAGGGCTACAGCTCACCGGCCGCAGGCTCGGCCTCGTCGGGTTCGGCGGCATCGCGCGCGAGGTCGCGCGCCTCGCGCTCGGCATCGGCATGGAAGTCGTCGCGTACAACCGCACGCCCCGATCGCATCCGCACGTGAAAGGCGCATCCCTCGAAGACGTCCTGGCAACAAGCGACGTCGTGTCGCTCCACCTCGCGCTCGGCGACGCGACGCGCGGCATCCTCTCGCGCGAGCGCATCGCGGCGATGCGTCGCGGCGCGATCCTCGTCAACACGGCGCGCGGCGCGCTGGTCGACGAGGCGGCGCTCGTCGACGCACTGCGCAGCGGCCACCTCGGCCACGCGGGCCTCGACGTCTACGCCATCGAGCCGCTACCCGCCAGCCACCCCTTCCTCACGCTCCCGAACGTCACGCTCTCGGCCCATTCCGGCTTTCGCACCGCCGAAGCCAACCGCAACCTGATCGGTGCCGCGCTCGAGCACTGCCGACGGATCGCCGCGGCCGCTTGAGCGCGGCGCCCATTTAGGCGCGTCACCGTGTGTTCTGCGAAGCGCGTCGGAACGGGTGCGTCGGCCTCCGCTTCATACAGCAGGCGCTCCGGCGTACGCACCCGTCCCGCCGCGCGCGGAGTGCCCGGTCCGTCGCGTCAATTCGGTCACGCCATGCGCTGCGCGCCGTGACGGGTGCGTCCGCCTCCGCTTCATACAGCAGGCGCTCCGGCGTACGCACCCGTCCCGCCGCGCGCGGGGTGCCGGCGCGTCGCGTCAATACGTACCACGTCATGCGAAGCGCGTCGGAACGGGTGCGTCCGCCTCCGCTTCATGAAGCAGGCGCTCCGGCGTACGCACCCGTCCCGCCGCGCGCGG
>JAICUU010000236.1 GCA_025935675.1 Burkholderiales bacterium | reverse complement strand
GACGCGCACGCCGCCCTGGCGCAGCACCGCCATCGGCCCAAGATCCATCCGGAAGCCCTTGAACATCGGCCCGGTGCAGGTGAATCGCCCGTCGGTGAGCGCTTCGATCGCGAACTCGCCGTCGAGCGGCACATGCCCGGGCACGCCGGAGGTTTCGCCCAGGTGGAACGCCGACGTGCGACCCGTGCCGACTTCGTGTGCCTGCCGCGCCGAAGCACCGTCGACGAGGAGGCCGAGCACCGCGTCGCGCGCGTCGGCGTCGATCAGCGCGCGCAGCAATCCCGTCGTGTCGCCGTTGCCGCCGGCGCCCGGATTGTCCTGCGTGTCGGCGAGCACGACCGGCGACCCGGGTGCGCCGCGCGCCTTCGCGCGTGCGACGCCCGCTCGCGCATCGAAGAGCTCCATCCGGAATTGCGGCTCGGCGTCGTTCACCGCCGCGGCGAGCGCGGCGACCGCGGCGCGCGTGCGCCCGGCATCGGTGCCGTAGCCGAACACCGCCATCCCGCAATCGGGAATGTCGGCCATCGGGAAGCCCGGCGTGAACGACAGCACCGCATCGTGCTCGCGCTCGAGCCGCGCGAGCAGCTCGTAGAGGCTTTTCGCCGGCTCGAGGAACGAGCATTGCGCCGGCAGCCCGGTGAGGAAGTCGAGCGGCTGGAAGACCTTTGCATGCGCGCCGGGTGCTGCGAGCATCCGGTCGAGCAGTCGCGCGGCGCGCGCGCCGGTCGGCGCCATGTCGACGTGGGGATACGTGCAGTAGGCCACCATGCCGTCGCTCTGGTCGATCATCGCCTGCGACATGTTGGCATGCAGGTCGAGGCTCGCGACCACCGGCACGCGCGGGCCGACGACGCGGCGCACGCGCGCGAGGAGCTCGCCTTCGCCGTCGTCGAGATGCTCGGTGACCATCGCGCCGTGCAGGTCGAGGTAGACGCCGTCGACCGGCATCGCCGCGGCCACGCGCGCGACGATCTCGCCGCCGATGCGCTCGAACGCGTCCTTCGTCACGTGCGCCGACGGCGACGCGGCGCCCCACGCGAGCCCGACGGTGCGGTGGCCGGCCGCGTGCAGCGCGGCGATCGCGCCGGCAGCGGGAATGTTCGCGCCTTCGAGGCGCGGCGCGATCCGCTCGCCGAGCGTGAGCTCGGGCCAGCCGCCGCCCGCCTCGAAGGCCGCGAAATTCGCCTTCGACGGCGCAAACGTGTTCGTCTCGTGCTGGAAGCCGCCGACGGCGATCGTGGCCATGCGTGTCCTTGCGGGCGATTGCCGCGCCGCGAAGCCGGCGCGAGCGAGAAACGATACCGCAACGGGTCGCGCCGACCGCGGCGCGACGCGACGGCGGCGTCCGCGGCGAACGTGCGCGCGGGGCACGGCGGGTTTATGCTGTCGCGCCCGCGCCGTTGCCGCCCGGCGCGCCCCGGCACCCCAATGACCATCGCCCCGCATCCCCAGGATCCCGCCGCGCCGCATCCCAGCGGCACGGTGACGTTCCTGTTCACCGACATCGAGGGCAGCACGCGGCTGTGGGAGCACGAGCGCGCCGCGATGGAGGTCGCGCTTCCGCGGCACGACCTGCTCGTTCGCCAGTCGATCGCGTCCAACGGCGGCCACGTGTTCAAGACCGGCGGCGACGCGTTCTGCGCCGCGTTCCGCACCGCGTCGGCGGCGATCGCCGCGGCGCTCGAGGCGCAGCGCGCGCTCCACCGCGAGCGCTGGCCCGAGGCGGCCGCGATCCGCGTGCGGATGGCGCTGCACACCGGTGCTGCCGAGCAGCGCGACGGCGACTACTTCGGCACGCCGCTCAATCGTGTCGCGCGGCTCCTCGCCGCCGGCCATGGCGGGCAGACGCTGCTGTCGGCGTCGACGCACGACCTCGCGCGCGATCACCTGCCGCCGCTCGCGACCGCGAAGGCGCTGGGCGAGCACGGCCTCAAGGACCTCGCGCGCAAGGAGGCGGTGTTCCAGCTCTGCCATCCCGACCTGCCGTTCGACTTCCCGCCGCTGCGCGCATCGCAGGCGCCGCTCGACCGCGCGACCCCCTCGATCGCGGTGCTGCCGTTCGTCAACATGTCCCGCGACGAGGACAACGAGTACTTCGCCGACGGCCTGTCCGAGGAGCTCCTCAACGTGCTGGCCAAGATCCGCGGCCTGCGCGTCGCGTCGCGCACGTCGGCGTTCTACTTCAAGGGCAAGGACATCGACATCGGCACGGTCGCGCAGAAGCTCGGCGTCGCCACGGTGCTCGAGGGCAGCGTGCGCAAGTCGGGCAAGCGCGTGCGGATCACCGCGCAGCTGATCGAGGCGTCGAGCGACTCGCACCTGTGGTCGGAGACCTACGATCGCGAGCTCGACGACATCTTCGCCGTGCAGGACGACATCGCGCAGTCGGTGGTGAAGGAGCTGCGCTCGGCGCTGCTCGGCGAGCGGATCGGCGCGCAGGCCGCCGCGGCGGCCAAGGCGGAAGTGCAGGCGGCGGCGGCGGGCCGCGCCGACGATCCCGAGGCGTACCGGCTCTACCTGCAGGGGCGGTTCCTCCTCGACCGCCTGACGACGGACGACCTCGCGCGCAGCGTCGAGCTTTTTAAGCAGGCCCTCGGTCGTGATCCCGGATACGCATTGGCTTGGGCGGGCCTGTCGCACGCCTTCGCCAACCAGGCAGGCTTTGGCAGCGACGACGTCGCGGAGGGCTACGAGCGGGCACGCGAGGCGGCGAAGCGCGCGCTCGCGCTGGCGCCGGATTGCGCCGACGCTTACGTGCGCCTGGGCCAGGTGCACGAGGCGTTCGACTGGGATTGGCGGGCCGCGAACGACGCGTACCAGCGCGCGCTGGCGTTGGCGCCCAACAATCCCGCCGTATTGATCGCGGTAGCGAACATGACGCGGATCCTGGGCGGGGACGAGCAGTCGATCGCGCTGTATCGCCGCGCGGTCGCGCTCGATCCGCTGAGCGTGTCCGCTCACCGGACGCTTGGAATGCGGCTCATGCGAATGGGCCGGCTGGAAGAGGCGTCCGAGGCGCTCGAGACCGCGGTCGACTTGAATCCCAACGCGGGCCTCGTCTGGTGCATCCTTGCGGTCACGAGGATGCGGCAAGGACGCCTCGAGGAGGCGCTTACGCTGGCCGGGCGGGAGCGGCTTCCCATGTTCCGCCTGCTGGCGATAGGCATGGTCGAGCACGCGATGGGGCATCGCGAGACCGCGGACGAGGCGCTGCAGAAGCTGTCCGGCCAATACGGCCGCAGCGCCGCATATCAGATCGCGATGCTGCATGGCTTCCGCGGCGAGGTCGACGCCGCGTTCGAGTGGCTGGAGCGTGCCTACGAGCAGCGGGACCCGGGGGTCGTCAACACCCCGTCCGATTCGCTGTTCCACTCGTTGCATGCGGACCCGCGTTGGCGGGTGTTCCTCGACAAGATGAAGATGGCCTGATGGCCGGTCGCGCCCAGGTTGTCGCGCGCACCGCTGCTGCACTCCCGCAAGCAGTCCACGCCGCGTTCCGCGGTAAGCTTTGCCCGTCGCAGTGTCACCCGTTCGCCTTGGCCGGATCACCATGACCACCCGCAGCCTTCTCGTCGCCCGCGCGTTTGCATGGGTGCTCTCGCTCGTTTTGGCCGTGCCAGCCGGCGCCGAGACCGTGCTCCGCGTGGTGATGAACTCGGATCTCAAGATCGTCGATCCGATCTGGACCACCGCGTACATCACGCGCGACCATGGCTACATGATCTACGACACGCTGTTCGCGACCGACGCGAACGGCCACGTGCAGCCGCAGATGGTCGACAGATACACCGTCAGCGCCGACCAGCGCACGTACACGCTGACGCTGCGCGATGGCCTCTTGTGGCACGACGGCAAGCCGGTCACGTCGGACGACTGCATTGCGTCGATCAAGCGCTGGGGCGCGAAGGATGCGATGGGCCAGAAGCTGATGACGTTCGTCAAGGGCTTCGAGGTCGTCGACGCGCGCACGTTCCGCATCGTGCTGAACGAGCCGACGGGGCTCGTGCTGTCGGGGCTCGGCAAGCCGTCGTCGTCCGTGCCGTTCATGATGCCGAAGCGCGTCGCCGACACGCCGCCCGACCGCCAGATCAGCGACTACACGGGCAGCGGCCCGTTCGTGTTCAAGGCCGACGAATGGAAGCCCGGCGACAAGGCGGTCTACGTACGCTTCGACCGCTACAAGCCGCGGCCCGAGCCGCCGTCGGGCCTCGCCGGCGGCAAGGTCGTCAAGGTCGACCGCGTCGAATGGAAATCGATCCCCGACCAGCAGACCGCGCTCAACGCGATCATCGCCGGCGAGATCGACTACGTCGAGTATCCGTCGCACGATCTGCTGCCGCTCGCCGAGAAGGACCCGAACATCCGCGTCGCGAACATCAACCCGCTCGGCAACCAGTACTCGCTGCGCTTCAACTCGACGGCGCCGCCGCTCGACAATCCGAAAGTGCGCGAGGCGGTGCTCTACGCGCTCAACGAGGAGGACTTCCTCAAGGCGACGATCGGCAACCCGAAGTACTACAAGGTGTGCAAGGCGCTGTTCGTCTGCGGCACGCCGCTCGCGTCGACCGCCGGCATGGACGGCCTCCTCGAGTCCAATTTCGCGAAGTCGCGCGCGCTGCTGAAGGAAGCAGGCTACGACGGCACGCCGATCGTGCTCCTGCAGTCGACCGACCTCGCGGTGCTGACCAACCTCGCGCCGGTGGCGAAGTCGCTGCTCGAGCGCGGCGGCTTCAAGGTCGACATGCAGTCGATGGACTGGCAGAGCGTGGTCGCGCGGCGCGCGAAAAAGGATCCACCGTCGCAGGGCGGCTGGCACATGATGCTGACGTCGTGGGTGTCCGCCGACGTGCTGAACCCGGTGAGCACGGCGTTCCTCAACGCGAGCTGCGGCAAGGCGCTGTTCGGCTGGCCCTGCGATCCGGTGATGGAAAAGCTGCGCGACGAGTTCGCGCGCGCCACGGATCCGGCGCAGCAGAAGGCCATCGCCGATGCCGTGCAGGTGCACTGGACGAAGAATCCGACGCACGCGATCCTCGGCCAGTGGTACCAGCCGGCGCTGGTGCGGCGCAGCCTCGACGGCATG
>JAICUU010000209.1 GCA_025935675.1 Burkholderiales bacterium | reverse complement strand
CATGCCGGTCGCCTCGATCGTGCGCCGCTTGTTGCGCACGTAGACCTGCGACGCCGGATGCTCGCCGACCAGCACGACGGCGAGCCCCGGCACGCTGCCGCCTGCCGCGACGCGCGCGGCGACCGCCTGCGCGACCTCCGCCGTCACCGTGGCCGCGATCGCCTTGCCGTCGAGGATGCGAGCCGTCATCCCGGCGCCTCTACAATGCGAGTCATGATCGAGGCCGCGATTCTAGCGACGATCTCCGCGCGGCTCGATGCCGCGCTTACCGGTCACCGGCCTCCCGCCCATGCGCTGCGCGTCGACGGGCATGCGGTCGGCTTCGTCGACGGGCTTCGTGCCGCCCGCCTCGGCCGCTTCCCCGACCTGTTCCGGCGCGATGGCGACGATCTCGTGCTTGCGGATGGGCTGGCGACAGCGGAGGCACGCAGCGCGGCACTCGACGGCGCGGCGCGCGCGCTCGCAGCCGAAGGCGCGCTGACGGCATGGCGCGGCGAGCGCTACGCGGTGCGGACGTCGTTCGACGCGCCGCCGCTCTTCCACCTCGAGCGCGCGGCAGCGCGCTACTTCGGCATCCACACGTTCGCCGCGCACGCCAATGGCCTCGTCTTCGGCCCTGCCGGCGCCTCGCCGCGGATGTGGCTCGCCCGCCGAAGCCCGCACAAGGCGATCGATCCCGGCCTCCTCGACAATCTCGTCGGCGGCGGCATCGCCGAAGCGGAATCGCCTCCGCAGACGCTCCGCCGCGAAGCCTGGGAGGAAGCGGGCATCGCCTCGGTCGACGTCGCCGAACCGATCGCCACGCTGACGATCCAACGCCCGGTGCCCGATGGCTGGCAGCACGAGACGATCTTCGCCTACGACGTCCGCCTTTCCGACGCCTTCATGCCGCACAACCAGGACGGCGAGGCGGTCGAGCACCGCCTCGTGGATTTCGCCGGAGCCGCACGGCTGATGGCGAACGTCGAGGGCGCCGACGTGATGACGATCGATGCGACGTTGGTGGCATTCGACTGCCTCGCACGTTACGGCTGGCCGGCGCCGAAGCCCACACCACGAAAG
Source organism: Burkholderiales bacterium (assembly GCA_025935675.1). Lineage (GTDB taxonomy): Bacteria > Pseudomonadota > Gammaproteobacteria > Burkholderiales > Casimicrobiaceae > VBCG01. The sequence goes on along the minus strand of JAICUU010000209.1, from coordinate 4,773 downwards.
GTCCCATGACCGACCCCGCGTCGAACCCCTACTACGACGACCTCGCCATCCGGCTCGACGCGACGCGCGCAGAGGGGCTCTTCAAGCGCGAGCGCATCCTCGTGTCGCGCCAGGGCACCGAGGTCACCTGCGACGACGGCGTCACGCGGCTCAACCTGTGCGCCAACAACTACCTGGGCTACGCCGGCGCCGAGGACACCGCGCGCATCGCTGCAGCGGCGATCGAGCGCTACGGCTACGGCCTGTCGTCGGTGCGCTTCATCTGCGGCACGCAAGGCGTGCACAAGGCGCTCGAGCGCGCGATCGCCGACTTCGTCGGCACCGAGGATGCGATCCTGTACGGCTCCGCGTTCGACGCCAACGGCGGCCTTTTCGAGCCGTTGTTCGACCGCGAGGATGCGATCGTCTCCGACGAGCTCAATCACGCGTCGATCATCGACGGCATTCGCCTGTGCCGCGCCAAGACGCTGCGCTACAAGCACAACGACATGGCCGACCTCGAGCGCTGCCTCGGCGAGGCGTCGGACGCACGTTACCGGATCGTCGCCACCGACGGCGTGTTCTCGATGGATGGCACGATCGCGCAGCTCGACCGCATCTGCGACCTCGCCGCGCGCTACGGCGCGCTGACGATGATCGACGAGTGCCACGCCACCGGTGTGCTCGGCGCCAACGGCCGCGGCACGCACGAGCATTGCGGCGTGCTCGGCCGGATCGACATCGTCACCGGCACGTTCGGCAAGGCGCTCGGCGGCGCGATGGGCGGCTTCACGGCGGGCCGCGCGCCGCTGGTCGAGATGCTGCGCCAACGCTCGCGCCCGTATCTCTTCTCGAACAGCCTCGCGCCGGTGATCGCCGCGACGTCGCTCGCGCTGATCGACGTCATCAAGTCGTCGTCGACGGCGCGCGAGACGCTCCGCGCCAACGCCGCGTTCATGCGCGAAGGGCTGACCGGGATCGGCTACTCGGTGCTGCCCGGGTCGCATCCGATCCTGCCGGTGATCGTGCACGAGGCCGAGCGCGCCCAGAAGCTCGCCGCGCGGCTCTACGAGCTCGGCGTGCTGGTGAGCGGCTTCTTCTTCCCGGTGGTGCCGCGCGGCAAGGCGCGAGTGCGCGTGCAGGTGTCGGCGGCGCACACGCGCGACGAGCTTCAGCGCGCGCTCGACGCGTTCGCGACCGCCGGGCGCGAGCTCGGCATCGTCGCGGCCGGAGGAGGCGCGCGATGAGCGCATCGCTCGTCATCGGCGCCAACGGCCAGATCGGCAGCGAGCTCGTCGACGCGCTGGCGGCCGCGCACGGCGACGCCAACGTGGTCGCCGCCGACCTGGCGCCGCCGCGCGCGCCCGGTCGCTCGCCGTTCGTCGCGCTCGACGTCCTCGATCGCGCGCGCCTCGGGGAGATCGTGCAGCGTCACTCCGTCGCGGACGTCTATCTCCTCGCGGCCACCCTGTCGGCGAAGGGCGAGGCCGCGCCGCTCGACACCTGGCGCCTCAACGTCGACGGCCTTCTCAACGTGCTGGAGCTCGCGCGCGAGCGGCGGATCGCGCGCGTCTTCTGGCCGTCGTCGATCGCGGCGTTCGGCCCACACACGCCGCGCGACCCCGCGCCCCAATGGACGGCGATGGACCCGACGACGATGTACGGCGCCTCGAAGCTCGCCGGCGAGCGCCTGTGCGCGTACTACTTCGCGCGGCACGGCGTCGACGTGCGCAGCGTGCGCCTGCCCGGCGTCATCAGCCACCGCACGCCCCCCGGCGGCGGCACGACCGACTACGCGATCGCGATGTTCCACGCCGCGAAGCGCGGCGAGGCGTATCGCTGCTTCGTCGACGCCGACACCACGCTGCCGATGATCTACATGCCGGACACGATTCGCGCGATCGGCGAGCTGATGGCGGCCGAGCCGTCGCGCGTGCGCATCCGCTCGTCGTACAACCTCGCCGGCATGAGCTTCGCAGCACGCACGCTCGCGGATGCGATCGCGCGCGAGGTGCCGGGGTTCAGCGTCCGCTACGAGCCGGACTTCCGCCTGGCGATCGCCGATTCATGGCCGGCATCGATCGACGATCGCGAAGCGGCGGAGGACTGGGGCTGGCACGCGCACTACGACTTGCGGGCGATGACTGCCGACATGCTCGCGCACGTCGTCGCCGACCCCGCCATCATTCCCGCGAATGCGGGAATCCAGCATTGACGTCACGGCATCCGTCATTCCCGCGCAAGCGGGAATCCAGCGTTGACGCGCCCATGCGCACTGCGGCGTGAAGTTCACCGTCACAGCTGGATTCCCGCTTCCGCGGGAATGACGGGATTTCACCGTCACGGCTGGATTCCCGCTTCCGCGGGAATGACGGGATTTCACCGTCACGGCTGGATTCCCGCTTCCGCGGGAATGACGGGAGATGCTGCGCGGGGATGACGGCAAACTAGCGAGCTCCGCCGACCGCGCGCGCGGCGACGGTGCGCGCCGGCGCACGCGCCCTGACGCCCATCTCGTCGAGCGCGTCGCCCATCGCGTGCACCGCCTGGCGCATCTCGTCCGGCCCGATCGCGCCGATGCAGCCGACGCGAAACGTCTCGACGGCGGTGAGCTTGCCCGGATACAGGATGAAGCCCTTGTCGCGGACGCGCGCGTAGAACTCCTTGAACGTGAAGCGCGGATCGGGCGGCGCGTGCACGGTGACGATGATCGGCGCCTGGATCGCCGGCGCGAGGAACGATTCGAGGCCGATCCCCGCGAGGCCGTCGATCAGCGCGGTGCAATTGGCGCGGTAGCGCGCGAGGCGCGCGGGCTGGCCGCCCTCGGCGACGAATTGCGCGAGCGCCGCGTCGAACGCCACGACGACGTGTGTCGGCGGCGTGAAGCGCCACTGCGTGGTCTTCTCCATATAGACCCACTGGTCGTGGAGGTCCATCGCCAGCGACGTCGAGCGGCCTGCGGCGCGCTCGAGCACGTCGCGCTCGACGAACACGAAGCCCATGCCCGGCGGCCCCTCGATGCACTTGCCCGAGGCCGCGATCAGTGCGTCGAACGGCATCGCCTGTGCGTCGATCGGCAGCGCGCCGAACGAGCTCATCGCGTCGACGATCAGCGCGCGCCGATGCTTCGCCACCGTAGCGGCGATCGCCGCGAGCGGATTCTCGATGCCGGTCGACGTCTCGCAATGGATGAGGCCGACGTGCGTAATCGACGGATCGCGCGCGAGGAGCCCGTCGACGTCGGCGGCGGTGGTCGGCACGTCCTCGGCGGTCTCGAACACCGAGGTGCGGCGTCCCATCATCTGCGCGAGCTTCTGCATCCGCTTGCCGTACGCGCCGTTGACGAGGACCAGCAGGTGGCCGTCCTTCGGCACCAGCGTGTTGACAGCCGCCTCGACCGAGAACGTGCCGCTGCCCTGCAACGGCACGCAGACGTGCGTGTCGCGCGCGTCGACGATCTCGCCGAGGCGCTTGCGCACCGAGGCCGTCACGGCATTGAACGAGGCGTCCCACGAGCCCCAGTCGCGCAGCATCGCCGTGCGCGTGGCGAGCGACGTCGTGAGAGGGCCCGGGGTGAGGAGGATCGGATCGCGGGAAGGCAGGCTCATGAGGACTCCGGATGCTCGTCGCGCGGCGCGCTCGTCGCGTTGCCCGAAACCGCCGCGGGCTTCGCGCGCTGCAACCTCGGCGTCACGCAAACGGTGCAGAATGCGGTGCCGGCGAGGCGCGCCAACGCGCGTGCCGGCGCTTGTCATTACACCGTGCGCGGTGTAGATTGTCAACAATCCGCAGGTTACGTGTTCAACGAGGAGGGGGCGAGATGAAATCGAAGCTTGTGGGTATGCTGGGTTGCGCGCTGGCGCTGGCCACCGGCGTGGCGTTCGCGCAATCCAACGTGGTGACGATCTACGCGGCCGACGGCCTGCACGACGGCAACCCGAGCTGGTTCGGCGACCAGTTCGCGGCGTTCACGAAGGCCACCGGCATCAAGATCCAGTACATCGAGGCGGGCTCGAGCGGCGTCGCCGACCGCATCGCCAAGGAGCGCTCGAACACGCAGGCCGACGTGCTCGTCACGCTGCCGCCATTCATGCAGAAGGCCGCGGCCGACGGCCTGCTTCAGCCCTACACGCCCACCGACGCCGGCAAGCTCGCCGCCGCCGACAAGGATCCGAAGGGCCTGTACGTCGTCATGATGAAGAACTTCCCGAACTTCATCTACAACGCGTCGGCGCTCAAGGAAGCGCCGAAGACGTACGATGACCTGCTCGATCCCAAGTTCCGCAAGAAGGTCCAGTACTCGACGCCCGGCCAGGCCGGCGACGGCACGGCGCTGATGCTGCAGGCGTTCCACGCGTTCGGCAGCAAGGAGGCGGGGCTCGCGTACCTGAAGAAGCTGCAGGTCAACAACCTCGGGCCGTCGGCGTCCACCGGCAAGCTCACCGCGCTGGTCAACAAGGGCGAGATCTACGTCGCCAACGGCGACATGCAGATGAACCTCGCGCAGATGCGCGACAACGCCAACGTGCGCGTGTTCTTCCCCGCGGGCCCGGATGGCAAGCGCACGGCGTTCCCGCTGCCCTACTACATCGGCCTCGTCGCCAACGCGCCTCATGCCGATGCCGGCAAGAAGCTGATCGACTGGCTGCTCTCCGAGGCGGCGCAGAAGGAAATCAGCTCCGTCGCACTGGGCATCCCGGCGCGCACCGACGTGCATCCGACCGACGAGAATTTCAAGAAGCTCAACGCGATGCTCGAAGGCGTGCAGATCTGGTATCCCGATTGGGACCAGGT
>JAICUU010000022.1 GCA_025935675.1 Burkholderiales bacterium | reverse complement strand
CTTCTTGACCTCGTAGAGGATGCGCTGCATCAGCTCGGCGTGGACCGACGCGCCGGGCGCCCGGGTGGCGGGTTCGTTCATCGAAGCCTTTCAGAACGGTGACAGGCCGACGGCGGCCGCGGCGTTCTCGATCGGCACCGCGAAGCCGATGCCGATGAACACGCGCTGGTCCGTCGGGTTGAAGATGCCGGTAACGATGCCGACGACCTCGCCATCGGCGGTGACGAGCGGGCCGCCCGAGTTGCCGGGATTCGCCGCCGCGTCGAACTGGATGAGGTTGGTGAGCGTCTTGTTGCCCTCGGGCGAATGGTATTCGCGCCTGAGCCCCGACACGACACCCGCCGATGCCGACGGGCCGATGCCGAACGGATAGCCGATCGCCACGACCTGGTCGCCGACGTTGAGGTCCGCAGTGGAGCGCAGCGTCGCCGGCGGCAGATCGTCGGGGACGATGCGCGCCTTCAGCACCGCAAGGTCGTTCTCCGGCTGGGCGCTGACGACGTCGGCCGGCGACTCGGTGCCGTCGGCGAACGTGACGACGATCGCCTCGGCGCCGTCGATCACGTGCAGGTTGGTGAGGATGAGCCCGGTGGCGACGATGACGACACCGGTTCCCACGCCGATCCGGTAGAGCTCCTCAGGGCTGTCGGCCTCCGCGCGCGGATGCTCGCCGCCTTTGGCAGCTTGCGGCGGGTCGCCGCGCTTCGCCGGCGGGCGCGCGCGTCCCTTGAGCGACTTGTCGGCCGGCGCGTCGTCAGCCTTGACGTGGCGCAGCCCCCGCACGTGCACGACCGAGGGGCGAACCGCCGCGTACGCTTTCGCCGCCATCGACGGCAATGGCGTCGTGTCGAGCGTGTGCAAGACGGCGGCGTCGATGTCCTTCTGGGTGAGCGTGCGCGGCAGCGGGCGGTACGCGGCGTAGAGCGCGACGCCGATGGCCACCAGCGCGCAGGCGAACAGTGCGATCGGCAGGCGCGTCGCGCTGATGCGACGGCCCCACCGCACCCGCCACGGCACCGCGGGCGGGGGCGAGCCGGCTTGCGCCACCCCCTGCGCGTCGTGCGACGCGGGCCGCGAGCGGCTGTAAAGCGGCGGTTTCCTCATGGCGTTCTTGCGCGGGCGCAAGCTTCGATGCCATTGTGCGCACAACGTTCCCTGCGCGCAAACCCTTTTGTGCAACGGCGGGCGCGCTGCCGCGGCGCACGCCGGCGGTCAGACCGCGCGAGCCAAACCCTTGCGGTCAGCGACGCATCCAGTCGACCAGCGCGGCCGTCACCGCCTCCGGCTGCTCGAGCGATGTCATGTGGCCGCTGTGCGGCACGACGACCAGCGTTGCGCCGCGAATGCCTGCGGCGATTTCCTGCGCGCGGTCGGGTGGCGTCGCGCGGTCGGCGTCGCCGACCAGCACGAGCGTCGGGCAGGCGATGGCGGCGAGCGTGGGGCGCGAATCGGCGCGGCCGATGATCGCATTCTCCTGGCGGATGAACGCGTCGGCGCCGACGTCATCAGCCATCGCCGTGATGAGCGAGCGCAGCGCGGCATCGCCGAGGCGGTCCGGATGCAGGTAGTTCGGCATCAGCTCCTCGTTCACCCGTGCGAATTGCCCGGCGGCGGCGAGCGCCATCACGCGCCGGCGATTGGCGGTCTGCTCCGCCGTGTCGGCGCGTGCCGACGTGTCGAGCAGCGCGAGCCGCGTCACGCGCGACGGCGCGCGGCGCTGGATCTCGAACGCGAGGTAGCCGCCCATCGAATGTCCGGCGAGCGCGAAGCGCGGCGGCGCGTCGGCCAGCACGGCGTCGGCGAGCGCCGCCATGCTGTCGTGCGCGGTATGGTTGGCGAACGTCAGCGCGCCAAATCGCCACAGCGCGGCGACCTGTTCCGCGTAGTAGCGCGGCGTGGAGGCGAGCCCGGGGATGAGGACAACCGGCTCGCCGCTCATCGACGTTCGTCTCCGGCAGCGCGGGGCGCGGTCGACGTGCGCACGCGGCCGCTCATCGCGCGAACGCCACGAGGGATGCCGCGTCGATCAACGGGATGGAGCCGCCGCTGCTGCGGCTCGCGACCGCGACGACGCGCAAGGCTGTGGACGGGACCAACGACGTTCCTTGCGCAAAGGCGGGCCACCATTGCAGGTCCAAACGGCGGTCGCTGTCAACCGCCGTGGCGCGACGCGGCAGGCGACGGGCGCGCGCTTTGATTTTCATGGCTTTTTCTGCTAGGATCGCGTGTTCCCCTTGCCACACCCGGAACGTACGGGGTGGCCATCGACCCGGCAGCGGGTCCCATGACCGAAAGGAAATATCGCTGATGCGACATTACGAGATCGTATTCATCGTGCACCCCGACCAGAGCGAGCAGGTCGCCGGGATGGTCGAGCGGTACCGCACGATGGTGACCGGCCGGGGCGGCCGGATCCACCGCATCGAGGACTGGGGTCGCCGCCAGATGGCGTACCCGATCCAGAAGATGCACAAGGCCCATTACGTGCTGATGAACATCGAGGTCGACGCGGCGACGCTCACCGAGCTCGAGCACGCCTTCAAGTTCAACGACGCCGTGCTGCGCCACCTCATCGTCGCGATGCGCGAGGCCGTGGTCGCGCCGTCGCCGATGATGAAGGAGGACAAGGCGCGCTCGCTGACCGAGAAGCCGGCGGACAAGTCGGCGGACCGGGGCGGCGACAAGGAAAAGGACAAGGGCGCCGACAAGCCGGCGGAGCGCGCGACGACCGACGCGGCGGCCTGACGGCGGCGCGCGTTCCCGCGTGACGGCGACCGCCAACCGCCTGACGCTCGACGGCGTCGTGCGGTCCCGCGAGGCGCTGCGCTACACGCCCGCGGGCATCCCGGTGCTCGAGATCATGCTGGCGCACGCGTCGACGCAAGCGGAAGCCGGCGGCGAGCGCCGCGTGGAATGCGAGATCGCCGCCGTGGCGTTCGCCGACGTCGCACTGCGACTCGACGGCGTCGCGGAGGGCGCGAGGGTGGTCTGCGAAGGCTTCCTCGCACGCCGCTACCGCACCGGGATCAGCGTCGCGCTGCACGTCGCCGCATTCGAACCTGTGAATTGATGGATTGAAGGAAAGGCAAGGACACCATGCCCCGACCGATGGGTAAAGGCAAAGGCAAAGGCAAGAAGGATTTCAAGAAGCGCGATCGCGGCAATGCGCTCTTCAAGCGCAAGAAATTCTGCCGCTTCACCGCCGAAGGCGTGAAGCAGATCGACTACAAGGACATCGACGTGCTCAAGGACTTCGTGCAGGAGAACGGCAAGATCATGCCGGCGCGCGTGACCGGCACGCGCGCGCGCTTCCAGCGCCAGCTCGGCACGGCGATCAAGCGCGCGCAGTTCCTCGCGCTGATCCCGTTCACCGACCGCCACTAGGAGCGCCGCGATGCAGATCATCCTCCTCGAGAAGGTCCAGAACGTCGGCAATCTGGGCGACGTCGTCAAGGTCAAGGACGGCTACGCACGCAACTTCCTCATCCCGCAGGGCAAGGCCAAGCGCGCCACGCCCGACAACCTGAAGCTCCTCGAATCGAAGCGCGCCGACCTCGAGAAGGCCGCGGCCGAGAAGCTCGCGCATGCCGAGGCGCAGGCCGAGAAGCTCGCCGGCACGACGCTGCGCATCGTGCAGAAGGCGGGCGTCGACGGCCGGCTGTTCGGCTCGGTCACCAACGTCGACATCGTCGAGGCGCTGAAGGCACAGGGCTTCACCGTCGAGAAGTCGGCGATCCGCATGCCCACTGGACCGCTGAAGCAGGTCGGCGAGCATCGCGTCGGCGTCGCGCTGCACACCGACGTCACGACCGAGATCGCGATCAACGTCGTCGGCGACACCGTGCAGGGCTGATCGACCGCGCCGCAGCGAAGAAGGGCGCCGCTTGGCGCCCTTTTTTTGCGCTCCTCGGCCGTTCGCGCGATGGGGCACGACGCACGCGAGGCGTTACAATCGCAACCGGTCCCGACGGCGCGCCAACGATGCCGGACGACGCCCAACTCGACGCCCTCAAGCTGCCGCCGCACTCCCTCGAAGCGGAGCAATCGCTGCTCGGCGGGCTGCTGCTCGACAACGAGGTCGAGAGCCGCATCGGCGACGTCGTCACCGAGGCGGACTTCTACAGCGACGCGCACCGCGTGATCTTCGCGCACGCGATGCGCCTCATCGCCGAGGGCAAGCCCGCCGACGCCGTCACCGTCGCGGAGCTCCTGCAATCGACGCAGCGCCTCGACTACGTCGGCGGCATCGCCTACCTCGGCGCGCTCGTGCAGAACGTGCCGACCACCGCCAACATCCGGCGCTACGCGGAGATCGTCCGCGAGCGCTCGATCCTGCGCCAGCTCGCCGGTGTGGCCGGCGAGATCGCCGAGTCGGCGTTCCATCCGCTCGGGCGCAGCGCGCGCGAGGTGCTCGACGAGGCCGAGACCAAGGTGATGCACATCGCCGAGCAGGGCGCGCGCGGGCAGAAGCAGTACGCGCAGCTCGGCCAGCTCCTGGTCGGCGTCGTCGAGCGGATCGAGGAGCTCTACAGCCGCGACAATCCGTCCGAGGTCACCGGCATCGAGACCGGCTTCGCCGACCTCGATCGCGAAACCGCGGGCCTGCAGCCGGGCGACCTCGTCATCGTCGCGGGCCGGCCGTCGATGGGCAAGTCGGCGCTCGCCGTCAACATGGGCGAGCACGTCGCGCTGCACCTGAAGCTGCCGGTGGCGATCTTCTCGATGGAAATGGGCGCGCACCAGCTTGCGCTGCGGATGATCGCGTCGACCGGGCGCTTGAACAGCCAGAACCTGCGCACCGGGCGGCTGCAGCCCGACGACTGGAATCGCCTGTCGAGCGCGATCGGGCGCTTGAACGACGCGCCGATCCTGATCGACGAGACGCCCGCGCTCACCGCGATGGAAGTGCGCTCGCGCGCGCGCCGCATCGCCAAACTCTACAACGGCAAGCTCGGCCTCATCATCGTCGACTACCTGCAGCTGATGCAGGCCACCGCGGTCGGCGAGAATCGCGCCACCGAGATCTCCGAGATCTCGCGCTCGCTGAAGGCGCTCGCCAAGGAGCTGCACGTGCCGGTGGTGGCGCTGTCGCAGCTGAACCGTGGCCTCGAGCAGCGGCCGAACAAGCGGCCGGTGATGTCCGACTTGAGGGAATGCGTGACCGGCGACACGCTCGTGGCGTGCACCGACGGTCGCCGCGTCCCCATCGCCGAGCTCGTCGGCGCGAAGCCCGAGGTCTGGGCGGTGGACGCCGAGCACAGGCTTGTGCGTGCACGCAGCGACCGCGTGTGGTCGAAGGGCGTGAAGCCGGTACGGCGTATCACGCTCGCCAGCGGCCGCGTGCTCCGCGCGACCGCCGAGCATCGCGTGCTGACGGGAGAGGGCTGGCGCACGCTCAACACGATCGGCGTCGGTACGCGGGTCGCGCTGTCGCGCGTGATCCCTGAGCCCGCGGCGCCGGACGCGTGGCCGGAGCATGCGCTTGCGCTGCTCGGCCACCTGATCGGCGACGGCAGCTATGTGCGCGGGCAGCCGCTGCGCTATACGACCGGGTCGGAGGAGAACAGTGCCACCGTGGCCGACGCGGCGCGCGCGATGGGCAGCACGGTGACCCGCCACGCGGGCCGCGGCGCCTGGCATCAGCTCGTCATCGCCGGCAACGGCAATCGCTGGCATGCCGCCGGCGTGGGCGCGTGGCTCAAGCGCCTCGGTGTGTTCGGCCAGCGCTCGCACGACAAGCGCGTGCCCGCCGAAGTGTTCACGCTGTCGAACGCCGCCATCGCCATCTTCCTGCGCCATCTGTGGGCAACGGATGGCTCGATCACGTGCCGCAAGCCCGGCGCTCGCGGTGCCGCGCGCGTCTACCTCGCCACGGCGAGCGGCGGCCTCGCCGGCGATGTCGCCGCGCTGCTGATGCGCTTCGGGATCGTCGCGCGCATTCGTACCGTGCATGCGCGAGAGAGCACGTGGTACACGGTTGACGTGTCGGGAAGCGCCGACCAGCTTCGCTTCCTCGACGCGATCGGAGGCGTCGGCCCACGCGCGGCCGCCGCGGCCACGTTGCGACGCACGCTCGCCGACGTCGTCGCCAATCCGAACGTCGACACGCTGCCGGGCCAAGCCTTCGTCGACGTGCGCGCGGCGATGACAAGGCGCGCGGTATCGCAGCGCGCGATGGCGGCGATGCGCGGCACCTCGTACGGCGGCAGCAGCCATTTCGCCTTCGCGCCGACACGCACCACGCTTGCGAGCTACGCGCGCCTCCTCGACGACGCGACGCTCGCCCGCTGGGCGCAGTCGGACGTGTACTGGGATCGCGTGGTCGATGTCGCCGACGGCGGCGAGGCCGAGGTGTTCGACCTCACGGTGCCGGGCCCCGCCAGCTGGCTCGCCGACGGCATCGTCAGCCACAACTCGGGTGCGATCGAGCAGGACGCAGACGTCATCCTGTTCATCTACCGCGACGAGGTCTACAACCCCGATACGCAGGACAAGGGCGTCGCGGAGATCATCATCGGCAAGCAGCGCAACGGCCCGATCGGCACGGTGCGACTCACGTTCCTCGGCGAGTTCACGCGGTTCGAGAGCTACGCGTCGCAGGGCACCTACTGACGCCGCGCGGCGTGACCAAGCGCGCGGGTGCTTGCGCGAAAATCAGCCGGGGCAGGGGCGCACGACGACCACCGCGGTGTCGCCGCGGCGCTCGTGCGTCCATTCGTAGAGGCCGGCGCAACGGCCGCCCGCGCACAGCGTGTAGTCGGACGTATACGGCGAGAGCGTGAGCGCGACGCTCGCCATCGGCGCCGCCTTGGCGTCCCACGTCCAGCCGTCGCCGTCGAAGCGCGCGCCGTCGCCCGCTTCCATGCCGGCGCCCGAGCCTTCGACGTGCGCGCTGACGAGGCGAATGCGATCGCCTTCGACCGCGTAATGCTCGACCCAGCGCGAATGCTCGACGGAATGCGACCATGCGAGCGTGAATTCGGTCGCAGGCAGCGTCGCACGGAGCGCGCCGGCGACGACGAGGCAGGCGACGAGCACGAGGCTAGCCGGCGGCGGCCGGCGTCGCCACGCGCCGCGAGCGCACGAGGTGCCAGATCACGAACAGCGCGGACATCGCGAATCCCACCTGGTCGGTCCACGGCGCCGCCGCCACCAGGAACGACGCCGCGGCGAACGCGAACACGCGCTCGACGACGTTGATCGGCGTGCGCAGGAAGCCGATCGCCGCGGCGCCCCACAGGCCGATCGCGACAACCGCCTTGAACACGATGTAGATGACGCCGATCCACGACAGGTGGCCGCTCGAATCGGCCTGCAGCATCAGCGCCGGGTCGTAGATCGCCATGTAGGGAATCACGAACCCGGCGATCGCGATATGCGTCGCCTTCCAGCCGATGCGCATCGGCGACGCCTTGGCGATCGACGCCGCGGCGAACGCCGCGAGCGCCACCGGCGGCGTCAGGTCGGCCATGATGCCGAAATAGAACACGAACATGTGCGACACGATCAGCGGCACGCCGAGCTTCAGCAGAGCGGGTGCCGCGATCGCGCTGGTGATGATGTAGTTCGGGATCGTCGGGATGCCCATGCCGAGGATCAGGCAGACGATCATCGTCAGGAGCAGCGACAGGAAGAGGCTGCGGCTGCCGACGGTCAGCACGAACTCGGCGAAGTTCGACGCCGCGCCGGTCAGCGTCAGCACGCCGATGATGACGCCGACGATCGCGCAGGCGACGCCCACCGGCACCGCCTGGCGCGCGCCGGCAATCAGGCTGTCGCGCATCAGCGCGAGCGTGGCGAGCCCGCCCTTGATCACGAGATTGACCGCGACGAGCAGCGCGATCGCGCCGATCAGCGGCCACACGCCGAACTTGAAGAAGGCCGCGACGGACAGGCCAAGCGCGATCCAGAACACGACACGGAACGCCATGCTGCGGAATCCCGCGGCGATGCCGACGCCGAGAATCAGCATCGCCGTCAGCGCGAGGCCGATGATGCCGGAGAACATCGGCGTGAACCCGTCGAACAGCATGAACACCAGCACCGCGAGCGGCAGGATCAGGTACCACTTGCGGCGCAGCGCGAGCCACGGGTTGGGGATCTGATCCGGCGGCAGGCCGATGAGGCCCGCGCGCCCGGCCTCGAGGTGCACCATCCAGAACGCGGTGGCGTAGTAGAGGACCGCCGGGATGACGGCCGCCCTGACGACGGAGACGTACGGGATGTTGAGGGTCTCGGCCATGATGAACGCGACGGCGCCCATCACCGGCGGCATGATCTGGCCGCCCATGCTGGAGGTCGCCTCGACCGCGCCCGCGAAGATCGGCGAATAGCCGAAGCGCTTCATCAGCGGGATCGTGAACTGGCCGACCGTCAGCACGTTGGCGACGCCCGATCCCGAGATCGTGCCCATCATCCCCGACGAGATCACCGCGACCTTGGCGGGGCCGCCGCGCGCGCCGCCGACGAAGCCCAGCGCGATGTCGTTGAAGAGCCCGATCATCCCCGCGTGCTCGAGGAAGCTGCCGAACAGGATGAACAGGAAGATGTACGTCGCGGATACGAGCGTAGGGATGCCGAACAGCCCCTCGGTGCCGAGGAACAGCTGGCTCACGACCTGGTCGAACCCGTAGCCGCGGTGCGCGATCGCCGCGGGCAGGTACTGGCCGAACAGGCCGTAGGCGAGGAACGCCCCGCAGATCAGCGGCAGCGCGATGCCGAGCACGCGGCGCGCCGCCTCGAACACCATGACGATGAAGATCACGCCGACCGCGAGGTCCATCGTGCTCGGGTCGCCCGAGCGCTGGATCAGCGCCGCCTCGAACACGAGGTGATAGGTCGACAGCGCGAACGCGAGCGCGGCCAGCAGCGCGTCGTACCAGGGAATGCGATGGCGCGCCGACCACTTGCCCGCGGCGTGCAGCGTGAACGACAGTGCGAGCAGGAAGCCGACGTGCAGCGAGCGCGTCGGCAGGCTCGACAGCGGCGCGAACGCCGCGATGACGAGCTGGTAGGTCGAGAACGCGATCGCGACCGCCGCGACCGCCTTCGCAGCGAACCCGGAGAGCTCGCGGCGCACGCCGCTCTCGTCGAATCCCGAGTCGCCGCCCGCGTGCTCGCGGCTCGTTTCGGCATGGGCGCTCACTGGATGGTCCTCCGCGCTACGCGCTGCGGGGTGGGGCGACGCGCCTCGCGTGGTCCCGGCGCGCGAGGCGCGCGCCGGCCACGCACGGCGTCACTTGAGGACGCCGACTTCCTTGTAGTACTTCGCGGCGCCCGGATGCAGCGGGACCGGCATGCCGCTCAACGCGTTGGACAGCTTGATCGCCTTGGCCGCCGAATGCGCGGCGACGAGCTGGTCGAGATGCGTCCACAGCGCCTTGGTCATCCTGTAGACGGTGTCCTCGCTGACGCCCTCGTGCGTGACGAGGTAGTTCTGCACGGTCGCGGTCGGCACGTCCTCGTTCTGGCCGTCGTAGGTCTTCGCCGGAATCGTCCCCTCGAGGTATGCGGGGTCGTTGGTCTTCTTGACGATATCGGCCGGGATCGGCACGACGACGATCGGCAGCGAGATCGCCAGATCGCGGAGCGACGACACGCCAAGGCCCGCCGACTGCAACGTCGCGTCGAGCTGGCGGTTCTTCATGAGCTCGACCGATTCGCCGAACGGCAGGTACTCGACCTTCGACAGGTCCTTGTACTCGAGCCCCGCCGCCTTGAGGATCACGCGCGCGTTGAGCTCGGTGCCCGACTTGGGCGCGCCGACCGAGACGCGCTTGCCCTTGAGATCGGCAAGCGTGCGGATGCCGGAATCCTTGCTGGCGACGATCTGGATGTAGTTGGGGTAGATGGCCGCGATGCCGCGCAGCTTCTTGAGCGGCGCCTTGAAGCCCGCTTCCTCGTTGCCCTTCCACGCGTCGGACAGCGAGTCGCCGAGCGTGAAGGCGATCTCGCCGCGGCCTGCCTGCAAGAGGTTGAGGTTCTCGACCGAGGCCTTGGTCGCCTGCACCGACGTCTTGGCGTCGGGGATCGCCTTGCCGATGATGCCGCCGAGCGCGACGCCGAGCGGGTAGTACACGCCGCTCGTGCCGCCCGTCAGGACGTTGATGAACTGCTCGGCCGCCGGTGTGGGCGCGGCGAGCGCCAGCGCGGCGGCGGCCGCGGCGACGCGGCAAAGCGATGCGAAAGATCTCATGGATTCCTCCGGAACGAAGACGATTTGCGAACGTCCGCTCTCGATCGTCGCCGACGTGTACGATCGCAGTCGGGCGGGCGGCTTGACCGGGATTATAGTGTGATCGACGCTGCGGGGCACATGGGACGTTCAACCAATCGCGCATCGCCATGACGACGCTCGACGCGTGGCTCGCGCGCTACGGCGAATCTCACCGGCACCGCGTCAACGAGGCGATCCACTGGATCTGCGTGCCGGCGATCGCATGGAGCGCGATCGCGCTCGCGTGGTGGGTGTCGCCCTACGCCGCGATCGTGCTCTGCGCCCTCGCGCTCGCATTCTATGCGGTACTGTCGGTGCCGGTCGCCCTCGGCATGCTGGCGTTCGTCGGCCTCGCGATCGAGGCCTGCGTGCGGCTCGACCGCCATGTCGCCGCCGTGGCGGTCGCAGTGTTCGTCGTCGCCTGGATCGGGCAGTTCGTCGGTCACAAGGTCGAGCGCCGCAAGCCCGCGTTCCTCGACGACGTCAAGTTCCTGCTGATCGGGCCCGCGTGGGTGCTGGCCACGCTGATGCGGCGGCTGCGCATTCCATGCTAGCCGCCCGAGCGGATTGCCGCCGATGACGCCTGCAACGCCAACACCCGCCGCGCTGGTGCGCGAGCTCGACCACCACGTGATCGGCCAGGAGGATGCCAAGAAGGTCGTCGCGGTCGCCGTCTACACGCATTTCCGCAAGGTCGCGCGCGCCGCGGCGCGCAACGACGTGGTGACGAAGAGCAATGTGCTGCTGATCGGGCCATCGGGCACCGGCAAGACGCTGATGTGCGAGACCCTTTCGGCGATCCTCGGCGTGCCGTTCGCGTCGGCCGAAGCGACGGCGCTCGCGCAGACGCGCTTCGTCAACGAGGAGATCGAGGCGGTGCTGCAGCGGCTCATCGAGCGCGCCGGCGGCGATCTCGCGGCGGCGGCGCGCGGCATCGTGTTCATCGACGAGATCGACAAGCTCAAGACCAAGGGAACGGCGGAAGGCACGACCTCCGGCGAGCGCGTCCAGCACGCGCTCCTCAAGATCATGGAAGGCGCGCAGGTGCGCCTCGCCGACGGCCGCTACCTTGACACCACCGGCATCCTGTTCGTCTGCGGCGGCGCGTTCGTCGGGCTCGACGAGATCATCCGCTCGCAAACGCACGGCTACGGATTCATCGCCACGTCGAGCGGCGACAACCGCAGCATCCTCGACCGGCTCAACAGCCGCGTGAAGCCCACCGACCTCTTCACGTACGGCCTCATCCCCGAGTTCACCGGCCGGCTGCCGATCATCGCGCGCTTTGGCGCGCTGTCGCGCGAGCTCCTCGTGCGGATCATGACCGAGCCGCGGCATGCGATCTATCCGCAGTTCCGCGACCTCTTCGCCGCCGAGGGCGTCGACCTCGTCGTCGAGCCGCGGGTGTTCGAGCAGGTGGCCGAGCTCGCGATCGAGTACAAGACCGGCGCGCGCAGCCTGCGCGGCATCTTCGAGGAGATCCTCGCACCGGTGCTCTACGTCGTGCCCGACGACAAGTCGATCCGCAAGGTCGTCGTGTCGTCGATGTTCGCCGAGCCCGCGATCGAGCGCGGCTGACCCTGCGATTACGCAGCGACGACGCGGATGTTCGCCTCGGCGAGCGCCTTGTCGAGCAGCGCGATGTGATCGCGGCCGGTCGTCTCGACGACACACACGACGCGCACCTCGGAAAGGTCGGAGCCCGCGAACGTGCGATCGTGGACGATCTCGCGCACCGATGCGCCGGTCGCGGCGATCACCTCGGCGAGGCGCGCGAGGCCGCCCGGGCGGTCGCTGATCGACACGGTGAAGCGGCACATGCGGCCGTCGGCGACGAGGCCGACCTCGATGACGCGGTCGAGCATCGTCAGGTCGATGTTGCCGCCGCACAGCACCAGCACCGCCTTGCGCCCCTTGAGGCGGTCGAGCTTGCCGCCGAGGAACGCCGCCAGCGGCGCTGCGCCGGCGCCTTCGACGACGCTCTTCTCGAGCTCGATCAGGCGCAGGATCGCGAGCGCGATCGTTGCCTCGTCGACGGTGACGAGCTCGTCGACGACGCGCTCGAGGATCGCGAACGGGATCGTGCCGGTGCGTGGCACCGCGAGGCCGTCGGCGAGCGTCGGCGCGAGCTTGATGTCGACAGGCGCCCCGTTCGCGCGCGCGGCGACCAGCGACGCAGCCCGCTCGGGCTCGACGCCGACGACGTGGACGTCGGGCTTGCGCGCCTTCATGACGGTGCCGATGCCAGCGAGGAGACCGCCGCCGCCGACGGGCACGACGATCGCGTCGAGGTCCGGCGCCTGCTCGAGCACCTCGAGCGCGAGCGTGCCCTGGCCCGCGACGACGTGCGCATTGTCGAACGGGTGGATGAACGTGAGGTTGCGCGCCGTCGCGAGGCGCTCCGCCTCGACGCGCGCCTCGCCGAGGTCGGCGCCGTGCAGCACGACGTCGGCGCCGAGGGCGCGGCAGTTCGCGACCTTGACGAGCGCGGCGAAGCGCGGCATGACCACCGTGGCCGGGATGCCGAGGAGCCCGGCGTGGTAGGCGATGCCCTGCGCGTGGTTGCCGGCGGACGCGGCGATGACGCCGCGCGCGCGATGCGCGGCGTCGAGCTGCAGCAGCGCGTTGCGCGCGCCCCGTTCCTTGAAGCTGCCGGTGCGCTGCAGGTAATCGAGCTTGCAGTAGATGTGCGCGCCGGTCAGGTTCGACAGCGGGATCGACTCGACGCACGGCGACTCGTAGATGCCGCCGCGAATGCGCTCGCGCGCGGCGACGATGTCGTCGTAGGTGACGCTCGTCGGCGCGCGGGCGGCGGCGTCAGGAACGCTCGCCATCGCTCGGCTCAGAACGGCAGCGCCACGCCCGGCATCGACCGGGTGAGCGCGCCGCGGAATTCGCGCTGGATGCGCGCGAGCGCTGCGGCGTCGTCGGCCTCGAAGCGCAGCACGATCACCGGCGTGGTGTTCGACGCGCGCGCGAGGCCGAAGCCGTCGGCATACTCGACCCGCACGCCGTCGATCGCGACGATGTCGCGCGCGTCCGGGAAGCGCGCGTCGCGCGCGATGCGCTCGACCAGCGCATGCTGCTCGCCTTCCTTCACCGGGATCTGCAGCTCGGGCGTCGACAGCGCGTCGGGCAGTGCGTCGAGCACCGCGCCGGGATCGGCGTGGCGCGACAGGATCTCGAGGAGACGCGCGCCGGCATAAAGGCCGTCGTCGAAGCCGTACCAGCGCTCGCTGAAGAACGTGTGGCCGCTCATCTCGCCGGCCAGCGCCGCGCCGGTCTCCTTCATCTTGGCCTTGACGAGCGAATGGCCGGTCTTCCAGATCAGCGGCCGGCCGCCGTGCGCCTCGATCCAGGGCTTGAGGTTGCGCGTGCTCTTGACGTCGTAGATCACCGTGGCGCCCGGCGCGCGCGACAGCACGTCGGCGGCGAACAGCATCAGCTGTCGATCGGGATAGATCACGTGGCCGTCGCGCGTGACGACGCCGAGGCGGTCGCCGTCGCCGTCGAACGCGAGGCCGAGCTCGCAATCGCCTTCTGCGAGGCGTGCCTCGAGGTCGGCGAGGTTCGCGGGCTGCGAGGGATCGGGATGGTGATGCGGAAAGCGCCCGTCGACATCGCAGAAGAGCTCGACGACGTCGCAGCCCATCCGCCGATAGAGCGCGGGTGCGTACGCGCCGGCGACGCCGTTGCCGCAGTCGACGGCGATGCGCATCGGCCGCGCGAGCTTGACGTCGCGCGTGACCCGCGCGAGGTACGCCTCGCCAATGTCGGCCGTGCGATAGCTGCCGGCGCCGCTGGCGAGGCGGCCGGACTCGATGCGCTCGCGCAGCGCGGCGATGTCGGCGCCCGACAGCGTGGTGCCGGCGATCACCATCTTGAGGCCGTTGTAATCGGGCGGGTTGTGGCTGCCCGTGACCATCGTGCTGCAGCGCGTGGCGAGATGCTCGGCCGCGAAGTACGTCATCGGCGTCGTCACGAGTCCGACGTCGACGACGTTCGTGCCGGCGCCGCGGATGCCGTCGGCGAGCGCGGTGGCGAACGCGGGTCCCGACAGCCGGCCGTCGCGGCCGATCGCGATCGTGTCGCAGTCGCGCTCGCGCGCGAGGCTGCCGAGCGCGCGCCCGATCGCGGTGACGATCGGCGGCGTCAGCGTGCGATCGACGATCCCGCGGATGTCATAGGCCTTGAAGATTTCGGGAGGAACGTGCATGCGAGTGGGGGCTCGAGCGTGCCGCTACGCGCCGCGGGCGAAGAATGATAGCAAGCGCTGCGGCAGCCACCCGAGCGTGCCCGGGAACGGCCCCGCCGCGAAGCCCGCGTGGCCGCCGTGGCGAGGCCGCTCGAGCACGACCGCCGGCGCGACGTCGCGCGCATCCGGCAGCGACGCCGCCGGAACGAACGGGTCGTTGGTGGCGTTGATCACGAGCGTCGGCACGCGCACGCCGCCAAGCCACGGCGCCGACGACGCGCGTGTCCAGTAGTCGCGCGTGTTGGCGAAGCCGTGCAGCGGCGCCGTGACGGCGTCGTCGAACGCCCACATCGAGCGCGTGCGCGCGATGCGCGCGGCGTCGAGGAGGCCGGGAAAGCGCGCCGCCATCGCCAGCGCCTTGGGCTTCAAGTCGCGCAGGAAATGCCAGCTGTAGATCCGGTTCGCGCCTTGCGCGATGGCGATGCCCGAGGCCATCAGGTCGAGCGGCGTCGACACCGCAGCGGCGCTCGCCACCAGCCGTTGCGCCTCGCTGCCGTGCCGCCCGAGCCAGTTGACGAGCGCGCTGCCGCCGAGCGACACGCCGGCCGCGTGAATCGTCGCGTCCGGACCGACCCGCGCACGCACCGCCGCGAGCATCGCGCCGACGTCGGCGTGGTCACCCGAGTGGTAGGCGCGCGGCAGGCGATTCGGCTCGCCGCCGCAACCGCGGAAATGCGGCACGACGAGGCGCCAGCCGATGTCGCGCGCATGCGCGGCGAGCGCCAGCGCGTAGTGCGAGCGCGAGCTTCCTTCGAGGCCGTGGAACAGCACGACGAGCGGCGCATCGTCCGGCATGCCTGCATCGAGCCAGTCGAACAGCCAGAAGTCGCCGTCGCCGATCTCGACGCGCTCGCGCTGCCACCCGATCGCGGGACGACGCAGCATGTACGCGCCGATCGTCTGCAGGTGAGAGCCCGCGAGCCAGCGCGGCGCGCGGTAACCGGGGCGCGCGGGCGCGGGCTCGACGCGCTGTGCGCGGGCGTCGGCGTCGCGCACGGCACGCGCTTCAGTCCGGCCGCAGGCGCCGCTCGCGCACGGCGGCCGCAAGCGTCTCGAGCGTCGACACGGTGTCGTCCCAGCCGATGCAGCCATCGGTGATCGACACGCCGTAGGCGAGCGGCTGGCCCGGCACGAGATCCTGGCGGCCGGCGTTAAGATGGCTTTCGAGCATCACGCCGAAGATGCGCGCGTCGCCGCCCGCGACCTGCGCCGCGATATCGGCGGCCACGCCGATCTGGTTCTGCGGCTCCTTGCGGCTGTTGGCATGCGAGCAGTCGATCATCAGCCGCGCCGCGAGGCCGGCAGCGGCAAGCTCGCGCGACGTTGACTCGACGCTCGCCGCGTCATAGTTGGGCACCTTGCCGCCGCGCAGGATGATGTGGCAATCCTCGTTACCGGCGGTGTGCACGATCGCCGAGTGGCCGCCCTTGGTCACCGACAGGAAATGATGCGGCGCCGACGCCGCCTTGATCGCGTCGACGGCGATCTTGACGTCGCCGTGCGTGCCGTTCTTGAATCCGACCGGGCACGACAGCCCGGATGCGAGCTCGCGATGCACCTGGCTCTCGGTGGTGCGCGCGCCGATCGCGCCCCACGAGATCAAGTCGGCGATGTACTGCGGCGTGATCATGTCGAGGTACTCGGTGCCGGCGGCGAGCTCGAGCTCGTTGATCTCGAGGAGGATGCGCCGCGCGAGCCGCAGCCCTTCGTTGATCCGGTAGCTGTCGTCGAGGCGCGGATCGTTGATGAGGCCTTTCCAGCCGACGGTCGTGCGCGGCTTCTCGAAATAGACGCGCATCACGACGACGAGCTCGTGCCGGAGCTCGCGGCGCACCGCGGCGAGGCGCGTCGCATAGTCGATCGCGGCGTCGTAGTCGTGGATCGAGCAGGGCCCGACGATCACGACGAGGCGATCGTCGGCCCCATGCAGCACGCGGTGGATCGCGTGGCGCGCGTCGAACGCCGTGTCCGCCGCGCGTTCCGACAGCGGGTACTCGCGCAAGAGATGCGACGGCGGCGCGAGCTCCGTGATCTCGGTGATCCGCGTGTCGTCGACGCGCCGCAGCGCTTCGGGCGGCAGGGTGCGCGGCGACGGCGGCGGGGCGATCGGGTTGGCCACGGCGGACTCCAATTGACGATGGTCAAGCAAAAACAAGGTGTTAACGGGTGACACCCCTGAGGATTCCCATTTTGCCACGGACGTTGCTGCGCTGCACGATGCGACTGCGCAACACGTCATGCGCGCGCCGGTCCGCAAACATTGCGGACGCGCTGCCGGGTCCGTAGACTCGGCTCCAAGTCGTGTCGCCACGGGTTCCCGCGGCGAAGCGCCACCCGAAAGGCCCTGTCCTGATCGTTCCGGAGAACCCATGATCAAACCCCTGATGACCCTGGCCCTCCTTGCCGCGTTTGCCGCAGCGCCTGCGATGGCCGCCGACAAGATGGCCGCCCCCGAGAAGGCGCCGAACGCGCAACAGGAGCGCATGAAGACCTGCAACGCCAAGGCCGCCGACAAGAAGGGCGACGACCGCAAGGCGTTCATGAAGGCCTGCCTGTCCGACGAGAAGAAGGCCTACGACAGCAAGATGGGCCAGTGCAACACCCAGTCGAAGGGCATGAAGGGCGACGATCGCAAGAAGTTCATGAGCGAATGCATGAAGAAGGCGGCCTGACGCGCGCGCCAGCCGACTTCGCACACCGATTCAGCCAGCATCGCTGAACCCGATGGATTGACCTCCTGTCCGGTCCATCGCACTGCAAGGCCGCGGCCTCAAAACCGCGGCCTTGTTTTTGGCGCGGGCGATCGTTCGCGCAATGCCGCGTCAGGACTTCCGCAACAGCAGGCCCTTCAGGTATTCGCCTTCCGGGAAGCGCAGCGTGACCGGGTGATCGCGCGAGGCGCCGAGCGTCGCGACGAGCGTCGCGTCGGTGCCGGCGTCGGCCGCGGCGCCGGCGACGATCTTGCGGAAGAGCGCGAGTTCGATGCCGCCCGAGCATGAGAACGTCGCCAACAGGCCGCCGGGCGCGAGCAGCTTGAACGCCATCAGGTTGATGTCCTTGTACGCGCCGGCCGCGCGCGCGGCACTGGCGGCCGTCGGCGCGAACTTCGGCGGGTCGAGGATCACGAGGTCGAAGGTCTCGCCGGCGTTGCGCAATTCGCGCAGCTCGCGGAACACGTCGGCAGTGCGCCAGCGCGCCCGCGCGCCGGCGATCGCGGGATTCGCGGCGAGGTTGCTGCGGGCCAGCGCCATCGCCGGCGCCGAGCTGTCGATCGACAGCGCCTCGGTCGCGCCGCCCGCAAGCGCAGCGAGCGTGAAGCCGCCGGTGTACGAGAACGCATTCAGCACACGCCGGCCCGCAGCGTGGCAATGCACAAGCCGGCGGTTGTCGCGCTGGTCGAGGTAGAAGCCGGTCTTCTGCCCGGCCTCGACGTCGACGCGGAACGCGAGGCCGTCCTCGCGAATGACGACGCGCGCCGGCAGGCTTCCCGCTAACATGCCGGTGGCGGAGGGCAGTCCCTCGAGCGCGCGCACGTCGGCGTCGGAGCGCTCGACGACGGCCGCGGCGCCGGTCGTCGCGACGAGCGCGTCGACGATCGCCGCGCGGTGTGCGTCGGCGCCCGCCGCGAGCAGCTGCACGACGACGACATCGCCGTAGCGATCGGCGATGACGCCGGGGAGGCCATCGGCCTCGGCATGCACGAGCCGCGCCGCCGTGTGGTCCGCGTCGAGGAGCGCGGCGCGGCGCGACGCGGCGGCGGCGATGCGACGGGCGAAGAACGCGGCGTCGACGGGCTCGTCGCGATCGAACGTCCAGGCGCGCGCGCGAATCCGCGAGCTCGGCGAGAACGCCGCGCGCGCGAGCCACGTGCCATCGTCGGCGACGACGTCGATCGTCGCGCCGGGCGCCGCGTCGGGAGCGCGCGCGATCGCGCCCGAGAAAATCCACGGATGCCCGGCGAGCAGCGACTTTTCGCGCCCGGGCGCGAGAACGGCGATCGGCTGTGAAGCGCTCATGGGGAATGCGATCGGGAATGGAGCGCGGCGAGGCTCGGCCGCCACCGGCCGCCGACTGCGCGCGTTACGGCGAGCCGCGGCGGCGCGTCAAGGTTGCGGCGGCCCGGCGATCTCGGCGATGCGCGCCATCACGTCGGCCGTGAGCAACGGCTGCACATCGAGCGCCTTCAGGTTGTCGTTGACCTGGTCGACGCGCGAGGCGCCGGTGATCACCGTCGACACGTTCGGATTGGCGAGGCACCACGCGATCGCGAGCTGCGCGAGCGTGCAGCCCAAATCGCGCGCGACCGGCGCGAGCGCACGCACCCGGGCGATGCCGGCCTCGTCGGTCAACCGCGCCTGCAGCCACTCGTAGCCCTTCAGCGCGCCGCGCGAATCCTTCGGGATGCCGTCGTTGTACTTGCCGGTGAGAAGCCCCGACGCCAGCGGGCTCCAGGTCGTCGTGCCGATGCCGTAGTCGCGGAACAGTCGCGCGTACTCGACCTCGACGCGGTGACGGTGCAGCAGGTTGTACTGCGGCTGCTCCATCGCCGGCTTGTGCAGGTGGTTGCGCTCGGCGATCTCGATGGCGGCGGCGATCTCCGCCGCCGCCCATTCGGACGTGCCCCAGTAGATCGCCTTGCCGGACTGCACGATGTCGTGCATCGCCCGCACGGTCTCCTCGATCGGCGTATCGGGATCGGACCGGTGGCAGAACACGAGGTCGACGTGGTCGAGCCCGAGGCGCGCGAGCGAGCCGTCGATCGCCTGCATCAGGTACTTGCGGTTGAGCGTGTTCTTCTCGTTGGGGCCGGCGTTGAGCCCCCAGTAGAACTTCGTCGACACGACGTACGACGCGCGCCGCCAGCCGGTCTTCTTGAGCACCTCGCCCATGATCGTCTCCGACTGCCCGCCCGCGTAGACCTCGGCGTTGTCGAAGAAGTTGATGCCGGCGTCGTAGGCGGCCGTCATGCACGCTCGCGCGACGTCGGTACCCATCTGGTTGCCGTAGGTGATCCAGGAGCCGAGCGACAGCGCGCTCACCTTGAGGCCGGCGCGGCCGAGCCGGCGATAGGGCATGGGGGTCATCGGTGTTCTCCGGGTGGCACGCGGGCGTTGGCCTGCGTCGTCGCGCGCTAGAATGCGCGGTCGATTTTACAGGGAAGCGACCGACCATGCCGCAACGCAAGCCGCCGCTCGATGTCGAGGCGCTGTGGGCGCTGAAGCGCATCGGCGCGCCGACGCTGTCGCCCGATGGCACGACGGCCTGCGCCGCCGTCACGTCGTTCGACATGGCGAAGAACGAGGAACGCACCGAGTTGTGGCTGTTCCCCACCGCAGCCGGCGGCGAGCCGCGGATGCTCACCGCGGGCATCAAGGACAGCGACCCGCGCTGGTCGCCCGACGGCCGCCACATCGCGTTCATCGCCAAGCGCAAGGACGACGACGAGCCGCAGGTTTACCTGATCGCGCCGGACGGCGGCGAGGCACGCAGGCTCACGTCGCAGAGCACCGGCTGCCGTGGCCTCAAGTGGTTTCCCGACGGCAAGCGTATCGCCTTCGTGTCGTTCGTGTGGCCGGACCTCGCGAGCGACGCGCAGCAGGGCAAGCGGCAGAAGGCGCGCAGGGACGACAAGGTCAAGGCGATCGTCACCGAGCGCAGCGAATACCGGTTCTGGGACCGCTGGATCGCCGACGGCCGCGAGCCGCATGTGTTCGCGTGCACCGTGGCCACCGGCCGCAGCGTCGACCTCCTCGCTGGCACGGGGCTCGCATTGCCGCCATGGGACCCGACGGCCGAGGACTACGACATCGCGCCCGACGGCCGCGAGATCGCGGTGAGCATCGATCCCGCGCCCGAGCCGGGCATGATGAACCGGCGCGACATCGTGCTCGTCGACACGCGCACGCGCCGCAAGCGCGCGCTGACCGCGGCGAGCGGCATGGACGACGGCTTCCCGGTGTATTCGCCGGACGGCACGGTGATCGCGCAGATCGCCTTCAACACCCGGCGCGCGTTCAACGACCAGGGGCACATTCGTCTCGTCGATCGCAAGAGCGGTGCCGTGACGCGCATCCTGCCGCGGCTCGACCGCCAGCCGACGCACGTGCGCTGGACGCCCGACGGCGGCGCGCTCCTGTTCACCTGCGAGGACCGCGCGCGTGTCCACCTGATGCGCGTCGCGCTGCGCGGCCGCGCCCTGACGCGGATCGCCGAAGGCGGGACGATCGGCAGCTTCGCGCAATCGCGCGACGGCGGCGTGATCGCGTTCGACCGCGCGACGAGCGCGCACCCGGCGTCGCTTTACGCGGTCGGCGGAGACGGCCGCGGCGAGCGCTCGATCGAATCGCTGAACGGTGCGCTGATGGCGCGACACGCGTTCGGCGAGACGCGCGAGTTCACGATCCGCGGCGCTGACGGCGAGGCGGTGCAGCTCTGGGTCACCTACCCGCCCGCCTTCGATCCGGCGAAAAAATGGCCGCTGATGCACTCGATCCACGGCGGACCGCATGCCGCGCACCACGATGGCTGGCATTACCGGTGGAACTCGCACGTGTTCGCCGGCTGGGGCTACGTCGTTGCGATGGTCAACTACCACGGCTCTTCGAGCTTCGGCCAGCGCTTCATCGAGTCGATCACCGGCCAATACGGCAAGAAGGAGTTCGCCGACGTCGAGGCGGCGACCGATTTCATGCTCGCGAAGGGCTACATCGACCGCGACCGCCTGACCGCCACCGGCGGCAGCTACGGCGGCTACATGGTCGCGTACATGAATGGCCATACCGACCGCTACACGAGCTACGTCTGCCACGCCGGCTGCTACGACTGGGTGTCGATGATGGCGACCGACGGCTACCGGTTCTTCGCAAGCGAGCTCGGCGCGTTTCATTGGGACAACGAGCCGCGCGTGATGGCACAGTCGCCGCATCACTTCGTGCGGCGCGCGAAGACGCCGACGCTCGTGATCCACGGCGAGCTCGACTACCGCGTGCCGGCGACGCAAGCGCTGCAGTACTACAACACGCTGAAGGCCAAGGGCGTGGCGGCGCGGCTCGTGTACTTCCCCGACGAGAACCACTGGATCCTGAAGCCGCAGAATTCGCGGCTCTGGTACCGCGAGTTCCGCGCGTGGCTCGCGCGGTTCGCGCCCGGGGGCCCCGGTAGTCGCCGCGCGCGACGTTAGTTGCCCGAGCGGCACAGCCCGTCATTCCCGCGCAAGCGGGAATCCAGCCGTGACGATGCTTGCGAAGCGCTACCGCTGGATTCCCGCATTCGCGGGAATGACGACATGGAACGTCGCTACAGCGTCGGCGGCGCGCTGCCGGCGGCCTGCTTCGCCTCGAAGCGCTCCTGGCAGGCGATGCAGCGCGCCGCCGACGGATTGACGGCGAGGCGCGCGGCGGGAATCGGCTCGCCGCAATCGATGCACGTGCCGTAGCTGCCGTCCGCGATTCGCGTCAATGCCGACTCGACGGCGGCGAGCTCGCGGACGTCGCGCGACACCTGCGCGATGTCGAGCGCCGCCCATTCGTCGGCGACCGCCCAGTCGTCCGTGTCCTCGAGGCGGTTGCGCAACGCCATCACCTTCGGGTCGTCGTGGTCGGCGAACTGCTCGCGGATCTCGTCGCGCAGCTCGCGGCGGCGCTGGATCAGCGTCGCCTTGATCGCGGGCGAAGCGTGCGACTTGGGGGCGCTCTTGGTCATCTCAAGTCCTTGAAACCACCTGCCACGACCCGATGTCGGCGACAGGGGCCGTGACGACGTGCCGACGATTGTACGCGGCGCCCGGTCCGCCCGAAGACAACCGATCCTAAGGAGATGCCATGCATCATTTGCGAGTGTACGACCCGTTCGCGCGCGCCGCGTTCAACGAGGTGCTGCGCGGGTTCCTGCAGCCGTCCGACGCCGTCAAGGCCGGCCCGGAGATCCGCATCGACGCGAGCGAGAGCGACAAGGTTTATACGGTGCGCGCCGAGATTCCCGGCGTGAACAAGGACGACATCCACGTCACGATCGAAGGTGGCGAGGTGACGATCAGCGCGGAAGTGAAGCGCGACCACGAGACGCGGGAAGGCGAGCGCGTGTTGCGCAGCGAGCGCTACGAAGGCTCGGCCACGCGCACGTTCACGTTCGCGACCGAGATCGACGAGGCGGCCAGCGAGGCCAGGTACGAGAACGGCGTGCTCGCGCTGACGCTCGTCAAGAAAGCGCCCGCCGCCGGTCGCAAGCTGACGGTGCAATGACACCCTCTCCCCGCGTGCGGGGAGAGCGCAGGGTGAGGGGTGAGGTGGTGCAGGGGGCCTCACCCCGACCCTCTCGCGCATGCGGAAGAGGGAGTGGTCAGCGGATGCGCCGCGGGTTGAACTCCTCCTCGATGTTGTCGCGGAAGTAGCTCCACGGCGACGACGAGGACGAGAACCGGCGCCACATCTCCGGCGTCACGCCCGCGTATTCGAATGTCCCTGCCGTGAGCTCGACAACGAGCTTGCGGCCTTTCTCGTCGTAACCGGCGGCGCGCAGGCTGCCGCCCGACATCTTCTTCATTTCCATCGGCGAATCGCTCCTTCGTGGCCACGCGCACGGCGCCGCGCTCCGGCGGCGGCAGGCGC
The DNA here is from genome assembly GCA_025935675.1 of Burkholderiales bacterium. Taxonomy (GTDB): domain Bacteria; phylum Pseudomonadota; class Gammaproteobacteria; order Burkholderiales; family Casimicrobiaceae; genus VBCG01. The sequence continues at coordinate 1,797 of JAICUU010000022.1, read as the reverse complement.
GGACGGCGTGTCGTTGCGCGGCCACCGCCGGTCGCACGCCGGCTCACGGGGGCGTGCGCGTTCCTTACAATGGCGACCGGCGCGCTGCGGCCGCGCCGCCGTCATCCACGCGCCGCTCGCCATCATGCCCATGCTGCGCCGTCTTCGCCACACTTCGACCTTGGTCCGTCATCGGCGTGCGGTGCACCTTGCCGCCTTCATCGCCGCCTTCGTCGCCGCCGCCTTCGTCGCCGCCGGCGCGCCGCGCGCCGCCAACGCGCCGCCGGGTACGCTGCGGGTGGTGTTCTCGATCGGCGAGACGAGCTTCGACCCGGTGGCCGGCAATGACGCCGCGTCGGGCAGCGTCATGGAGGCGGTGTTCGATCCGCTGCTCGACTACGACTATCTCGCGCGGCCGGTCAAGCTCGTCGCGCGCACGTCGGCGCTGCCGGAGGTGAGCGACGGCGGGCGCACGTTCACGTTCCACCTCGCGAAGGGCATCTGGTTCCAGGACGATCCGGCGTTCGGCGGCAAGAAGCGCGAGCTCGTCGCCGCCGACTACGCGTACAGCTTCGCGCGCCACCTCGACCCCGCGCTGCATTCGCCTTGGGCGTTCGTGCTCGAGGGCAAGCTCGTCGGCGGCGACGCGGCGCAGGCGGCGGCGCGCAAGAGCGGGCGCTTCGATTACGATGCGCCGATCGCGGGCCTCGAGGTCGTCGACCGCTACACGCTGCGCATCCATCTCGTCGAATCCGACTATCGCTTCCCCTACAAGGTCGCGATCCCGTCGATGGGCGCCGTCGCGCGCGAGGTCGTCGAGCGCTACGGCCGCGACTTCGGCGCGCATCCGATCGGCACCGGCCCGTACCGCCTCGGGGAATACAAGCGCAGCTCGCGAATCGTGCTCGAGGCTAACCCGGGCTATCGCGAGGACATCTACACGCCGACGTCCGCGTACCCCGACGCATGGAAGGCGGTCGCGGCTTCGCTCGCCGGCAAGCGCCTGCCGCGCAACGCGCGCGTCGAGATCAGCATCATCGAGGAAGGCCAGTCGCAATGGCTTGCGTTCCAGAACGGCGAGCTCGACCTCCTCGAGATCTTCCCGACCGAGTTCGTCGACGAGCTGCTGGTCGACGGCAAGCTGCGGCCCGTCTACGCGAAGCGCGGCTACCAACACCAGGTGTTCATGCGGCCGAACGTCTGGTGGACGTATTTCAACATGGAGGATCCGCTGGTCGGCGGCTACACCGACGACAAGATCGCGCTGCGGCGCGCGATCGCGATGGGCTGGGACGCCGACGAGTACATCCGGGTGATCCTGCAGGGCCGCGCGCTCCCCGCGCAGGGCCTGATCCCGCCCGACATCGAAGGCTACTCGCCGCGCAAGACGATCGCGCAGCTCTACGATCCGTCGTCGTCGCGCGCGCTGCTCGATCGCTTCGGCTACAAGGATCGCAACGGCGACGGTTACCGCGAGACTCCGGACGGCAAGCCGCTGACGCTCGTCTACTGGTCGTCGCCCAATTCGATTGCGCGCCAGTCCGACGAGCTGTGGAAGCGCAAGATGGACGCGATCGGCCTGCGGATCGAGTTCCGCAAAGACCGCACCCCCGAGCTGCGCAAGATGGCCCGCCAAGGCAAGATCATGATGCGAAGCGACGGCTGGAACGCCGACTATCCCGACGCCGAGAATTTCATGCAGGTGCTGTACGGCCCCAACATCGGCCAGGCGAACGACTCGCGATTCAAGCTGCCGGCGTTCGACGCGCTCTACGACGAGGCGCGCACGATGCCCGACGGCCCGGCGCGCACCGCGCT
>JAICUU010000241.1 GCA_025935675.1 Burkholderiales bacterium | reverse complement strand
GGTTTCAGCCGGGGAGCGGCACGGGGGCGTCGCGGCGACGCGTCGCCACGAACGCCGCGGCGACGATCAGCGCGCCGCCCGCCAACGTCGCCGCGCCTGGCACTTGCCGTAGCAACGCCGCCGCGAGCACGATCGCGTAGACCGGCTCGAGCGCGACGACGACGCTCGCCGTATGCGCCGAGACGATGCGCATCGCGCCGATGAAGAGCGTATGCGCGAGCGCCGTGCAGACGACGCCGAGGATCGCGATGCCCGCCCATTCGCCGGGCGTGGGCGCTCGCCAGCCGGCGGCGAGCATCGTGAGCGGCGCGAGCCACAGCGCCGCGAACGCGCATTGACCGAGCGCAAGCGCGACCGGCGGCAGCGTGCCGACGATGAGGCGCACGCGCACGGACAGCCACGCGAAGCTCGCGCCGGACAGCACGCCGAGGGCGAGTCCCGGCACGAGCCCTTCGACGGCGACTCCCGGCAGCGCCATCGTCGCGAGTCCCGCGAAGACCAGCGCGACGGTCGCCATGCTCGCGCGGTCGAGCGCACGCCCCGCCAGCGCACGCTCCAACAGCACGACGAACAGCGGGAAGCTCGCGTAGCCGAGCGCGCCGACCGCGACACCGCCCGCCTCGACGGCCGCGAAGAACGCCGTCCAGTGCGCGGCGAGCAAAAGACCGTTGAAGACGAGCGCACGCGACACGACGAGCCGCTCGCCGCGCCGGCGCAGCACGACGGCGAGCGTGAGCGCGGCGACGACGCAGCGTCCTTCGGTGATCTCGGCCGCCGGCAGCGCGAGCCACGCGCCGATGACGCCGGTCGCGCCGAAGCACAGCGCGGCAACGTGGAGCGCGACGAGCGCGCGTGCGCGGGTCATCGGATGGCCCTGCGCGCTCATGTCGCGTGCGCGGGCATGGACGGATTCCGGTTGGATCGCGGAGCCCGGTACACTAGCATCCGCAGCGCCCGAGAAGCGCTTCGATCGCGCCGCCGCATCGCGGCGCGGCCACCCCAGGGGAAAACACGAATGGCGTCCGACAGCAAGGTCATCGCCGAGGTCATGCAATCGCCGGGCGAGCGCGTCAAGCTCGCCGTCGTCGACATCGACGGCATCCTGCGCGGCAAGTACGTGCACAAGCAGAAGTTCCTGTCGGCCGCCGAAAACGGCTTCGGCTTCTGCGACGTCGTCTACGGCTGGGATTCGCAGGACGTCTGCTACGACAACACCACGCTGACCGGCTGGCACAAGGGCTTTCCCGATGCGACGGCACGCATCGACCTCGCCACGCATCGCACGGTGCCATGGGACGGCGGCGTCGACTTCTTCCTGGCGAGCTTTGTGCGCGAAGGCCGCAAGGGCCGCGAGCCGCTGCCGATCGACCCGCGCCAGGTGCTCGCGCGCGTCGTCGCGCGGGCGCGCAAGGCGGGCTTCAACCCCCTCACCTCGCTCGAGTTCGAGTTCTTCAATTTCGCCGAGACGCCGCAGAGCTGGGCCGACAAGCATGGCGTCGATCCCGCGCCGATCACGCCCGGCATGTTCGGCTACTCGCTGCTGCGCGCGAACCACTCGCGCGACTATTTCGCGGCGCTGTTCGCGGAGATGGATGCATTCCGCGTGCCGATCGAGGGCCTGCACACCGAGACCGGGCCCGGCGTGTTCGAGGCGGCCATCGTTTACGCCGAGGCGATGGAGGCGGCCGACCGTGCCGTGCTGTTCAAGTCCGGCGCCAAGGAGATCGGCGCGCGCTACGAGATCATGCCGAGCTTCATGGCCAAGTGGAGCGCGTCCTACCCCGGTTGCTCCGGGCATTGCCACCAGAGCCTGTCCGATGGCAAGCGCAACGTGTTCTACGACGCCGGTGCCAAGGCGGCCGCGCGCGGCGGCATGAGCAAGGTGTTCGAGAGCTACCTCGCCGGCCAGTTGCAGTGGCTGCTCGAGCTCGGTCCCATGCTGTGGCCGACGATCAACAGCTACAAGCGTCTCGTCGACGGCTTCTGGGCGCCGGTCAAGCCGACATGGGGCGTCGACAACCGTACCGCGAGCTTTCGCGTGATCCCGGGCGGGCCGAAGTCGACGCGGCTCGAGACGCGCTGCCCCGGCGCCGACGTCAATCCCTACCTCGGCATCGCCGCGTGCGTCGCCGCCGGCATGGCCGGCATCGAGAAGGGCCTCAAGCTGACGACGCCGCCGATCGCCGGCACCAACGTTGGCGGCGAGAACATCCCGCGCGCGCCGCGCACGCTGATCGAGACGACGCGCATCTTCCAGCAGTCCGATTTCGCGCGCGACTGGTTCGGCGACGAGTTCGTCGACCATTTCGCGGCGACGCGCGAATGGGAATGGCGGCAGTGGCTCGACGCCGTCACCGACTGGGAGCGCAAGCGCTACTTCGAGATCATCTAGACCCTCATGGCCATCGAGACATTCGGTTTTCCGACGACGATCCGCTTCGGCGCAGGCGCTTCGCGCGAGGTCGGGCCGCACCTGCGCGAGCGCGGCTTGGCGCGGCCCATCGTCGTCACCGATCGCGCGCTCGCCAAGCTGCCGGTCGCACAGGCGTTCGTCGCGGCGCTTCGCGATGCGGGACTCGACGTCGCGCTGTTCGACGGCGTGTTCGGCAATCCCACCGGCGCGCAGGCGATGGCGGGCGGCGCCGCGGCGCGCGCGCATGCTGCCGACGCGGTGATCGGCTTCGGCGGCGGCGCGGCGCTCGACGTCGCCAAGGCGGTGCTCGTCATGGCCGGCCACGACGGCGACGTCCTCGAATACGCCTTTGACCATCCGCAGGTGCGGCAGATCGGCGATCGCCTTTCGTATTTCGTCGCCGTGCCGACGACGGCCGGCACGGGCTCCGAGGTCGGCCGCTCGGCGGTGGTGTCCGACGACGCGACGCACGTCAAGAAGATCCTGTTCTCGCCGAAGCTCCTCGCGAGGATCGTGTTCGCCGATCCCGACCTCACGCTCGACCTGCCGGCGCCGGTCACCGCCGCGACCGGCATGGACGCGCTGACGCACAACGTCGAGTCGTACCTGTCGCCGGCCTACCACCCACTGTGCGACGGCATCGCGCTCGAGGGCGTGCGGATCGCCGCACGCGCGCTGGCCCGCGCCGTCGCGAACGGCCACGACCGCGACGCGCGCGCCGACATGCTGATGAGCTCGATGATGGGCGCGATCGCGTTCCAGAAGGATCTCGGCGCCGTGCATTCGTGCGCACATGCGCTGTCCACGGTCGCCGACCTGCACCACGGCCTCGCCAACGGCGTGATGATCGACCACGTGATGCGCTTCAACCTGCCCGCCGCGGTCGACAGGATGGCCGAGCTCGCGCATGTCGCGCGCGCGCCCGGCGGCGACCGCGGCTCGCCCGAAGCGCGCGCGGCAGCGTTCGTCGAGTGGCTCGGCGCGCTGAAGCGCGAAATCGGCATTCCCGCGCAGCTCGCAGGCGTGCGCGGCGGACGGCCGGTTCGCCGCCAGGACCTGCCGGCGCTCACCGCCGTCGCGGTCGCCGACGGCTGCCACAAGACGAACCCGCGGCCGGTTTCGGCCGGCGAGTTCACCGCGCTCTTCGAGGCGGCGCTGTGACCGTCAAGGTCGGCATCTCGGCGAGCTTCTTCCACGCCGATCCTGCGCGGGCGATCTTCAAGGGCATGACGCTCCAGTACATCGAGCAGAACGTCGCGCACTGGCTGATGCAGCGCGACGTGCTGGCGTTCATGATCCCGTCGCCCGACGGCGGCACCCGCCGCGAAGGCAGCCGCGTGACGCTGGCGGCCTACGCGCGCGAAATGGATGCGCTGGTGCTGATGGGCGGCTCGGACGTCGCGCCCGGGAGCTATGGCGAGGCGCCGCTCGATCCGCGCTGGACGGGCGACCGCGTTCGCGACGACTACGAGATCGCGCTCTTCAACGCGTTCGTCCATGCACGAAAGCCGGTGCTCGGCGTGTGCCGCGGCCTGCAGCTCGTCAACGTCGCGCTCGGCGGCACGCTCATCCAGGACATCGCCACGCAGCTGCCGCACGCGCTCAATCATCGCGACTGGTCGATCTACGAGAAGAACGTGCACGCGACGTCGATCGTCGCGGGCTCGTCGCTCGCGCGGCTCTATCCCGACACGCCGGTCGTCAAGACCAACTCGATCCATCACCAGGCGATCAAGGACCTCGGGCGCGGGCTTGTCGTCGAGGCCTGGTCCGAGCCTGACCGCCTCGTCGAGGCGGTGCGCTGGACGGGCTCGTCGTACGTGCACGCCGTGCAATGGCATCCCGAATTCCATCCCCCCGGCGACCGCTCGTTCATCGACGACACGCCGCTCCTCGACGATTTCCTGCGCCACGCGAGGATGAAGGCCGAGGCGCTCGCGCTCTAGACACCCGATGCCCATGAACATCCGCAATCCCGCCAACGGCGCGCTCATCGCCGAGATCGCCGTCGACGGCCATGCCGCGGTGCGCCGCAAGTACGACGCCGCGCGCGCCGCGCAGCCGCGCTGGGCGGCGCTGCCGATGAAACGCCGCCTCGACGCCATCCGCGCGTTCCGCGAGGAGCTCACGCGCCGCCATGACGAGCTCGCGCAGACGCTCACGTCCGAAGTCGGCAAGCCGATCCGCCAGTCGAGGAACGAGCTCAACGGCCTCGCCGCGCGCATCGACTTCTTCCTGGGCGCATCGGCGCGCACGCTGCGCGACGCCACCGTGCACACCGAAGCCGAGCACAAGCTCGAGGAGCGCGTGTCGCACGAGCCGCTCGGCGTCATCGCCAACATCTCGGCATGGAACTACCCGTATTTCGTCGGCGGCAACGTGTTCGTGCCGGCGCTGATCGCCGGCAACGCGGTGCTCTACAAGCCGAGCGAGTACGCGACGCTGACCGGCATCGCGATCGGCGAGATGCTGCACGCCGCCGGCGTGCCGCAGGACGTGTT
>JAICUU010000185.1 GCA_025935675.1 Burkholderiales bacterium | reverse complement strand
GCATGGCTGGATCAGGGTTGCCCCCATTGTCCAAAATTCCCCACTGCTGCCTCCCGTAGGAGTCTGGGCCGTGTCTCAGTCCCAGTGTGGCTGATCATCCTCTCAGACCAGCTACCGATCGCAGGCTTGGTGGGCCTTTACCCCACCAACTACCTAATCGGACATCGGCCGCTCCCCTAGCACCAGGTCCTCAGTTTCCCTCGGATCCCCGGCTTTCCTCCACAGAGCGTATGCGGTATTAGCGCCGCTTTCGCGGCGTTATCCCCCACTACGGGACACGTTCCGATGCATTACTCACCCGTTCGCCACTGAATGAGGAGTTGCCCCCTCACCCCGTTCGACTTGCATGTGTAAAGCATGCCGCCAGCGTTCAATCTGAGCCAGGATCAAACTCTTCAGTTCGATCTCTCAAGAACTCAAAACTCACTTGACTTCGCCGCCTTCGCCCCTTGACGAGAACGAAAACGGCCACGATCGGCACCTCGATTCGTTAAAACCAGGCACCAACCGCACTAGCGTCGTGTGAGTACAAGATTTTGGAACCCCCCCAGGACACCCGCGAGACCAGCCCGCAAGCACCCGAGGCTTCCGCCTCAGTACCCACACCTATCGATTGCTGATTGTTAAAGAGCGACTCTGCTACATGGGGTCGCCTGGATTCGTTTCAAGCGAACTTTCCCGGTGACTCGGGAACGTAGCAGCAAAGAGGCGCGATTCTAGCACGAAAAGCGGAGCCGTCAACACCCCTCTCCACGTTTTGGCCACGCACGCGCACCGTCGCCCCAGTTGCACGGCAAGACGAGGCGCGGCGCCTCCGCGCCGGTATGCTTGCGACCTTCGAGGAGCTACCTGCTTGCATCAGCGCGTCGCACTGGTCCACGATTGGCTGGAGGCCCCGGGCGGCGGCGAGGACGTGCTCTCGGCGCTGCTCGAGCTCTTTCCCGCCGCGCCCGTGTTCACGCTCGTCGACTTCCTGACGCCGAGCGAGCGACGACGGCTCGGCCCCGCCGCCATCCGGACTTCGCCGCTGCAGCACCTACCCGGCGCCCGATCCTGGTTTCGCTACGCCGCGGCGCTGTTTCCGTCGCTCGTCGAGCGGTTCGACGTCTCGGCCTACGACGTCGTCGTGTCCGTGTCGCACGCCGTCGCCAAGGGCGTGCGCAAGCGCGCCGGCCAAACGCACATCTGCTTCTGCAACTCGCCCGCCCGCTTCGCCTGGGCGATGGCCCACACCTACCGCGACCGCGTCGCCTCGACGCCCGGATGGCGCGCGGGCCTCGCGGAACGCGTGCAGGCCCGGTTTCGCGAATGGGATCTTGCCGCCAGCCGGGACGTCGACCACTTCGTCGCCAACTCGAACCACATCGCCGCCGAGATCCGCCGGTGCTACGGTCGCGACGCGCACGTCATCTACCCGCCGGTCGACGTCGCACGGTTCGCGCGGGAGGCGAGCAGCGAGCGCGAAGGCTATGTCACCGTGACGCGATTCGTGCCGTACAAGCGCGTCGATCTCGTGATCGAGGCCTTTCGGCGGCTCCCCACACGACGCTTGACGATCGTCGGCGACGGCCCGGAGCGTGCCCGCCTCGCGCGCAATCTTCCGCCGAACGTCGCGCTCGCCGGACGCCTCGATGACGACGCCACCGCGCGCGCCGTCGGTCGTGCCCGCGCATTCGTGTTCGCCGCGTGCGAGGATTTCGGCATCGCGCCCCTCGAAGCGCAGGCGGCCGGCACGCCGGTGATCGCCTACGGGCGCGGCGGTGTCGGCGAGACGATCCGCGGACTCGACGACGCCCGGCCGACCGGCGTGCTGTTCGACGAGCAATCGTCCGACGCGATCGTCGACGCCGTGCTGCGCTTCGAAGCCACGACCATCGCCGCCGACGATTGCCGCCGCAACGCCGAGCGCTTCTCCCGGCAGCGCTTTCGCGACGAGTTCGCCGCTCACTTCACCACGATCCTGTCGTGACGTAATCGCGTAGCGATGCGCAGCATCCTCAAGGACAACTCGACGCTCCTCGAGCGAACGCTGCGCGTCGTCGATCCGATGTACGTCGTGCTGGCTGCGTACGTCGCCTACGTCATTCACCCCAACTTCGAAGGCCCGCCGCAGCGATACCTCGTCGCGATGGGCGCGGCCGCGTTCCTCGGCTTCGCGATCTTTCCCGCCGTCGGCCTCTACCAGTCGCGCCGCGGCACGAGCTTCGGCGACGAAATCGGGCGCCTGTTCGTCGCGTGGCTCGCCATCGCGCTCTCTGGCGCCGTATTCCTGTTCCTGACGAAGACCGGCGCCACGATCTCGCGCGCGTGGGTGCTGATGCTCGTGAGTGGGGGTTTCGCGGTGCACGTGCTGTGGCGGGCGGCGATCCGCCTCGCACTACGCGCCCTGCGCCGGCGCGGCCGCAACCTGCGCCACGTGGTGGTGGTGGGCAGCGGCTCGCACGCGTGCAACGTCGCCGAGCGTTTGCGCCACGCGCCGTGGACCGGGCTGTCCGTGCGCACCTTCTACAGCGACGATGCGCACGACATCGGCCGCGTCGACGGCGGCGTACCCATCAAAGGTCCGATCGAGCGGCTGCCGCAGGACCTGATCGACGAGCCCGCCGACGAAGTGTGGATCGCGCTGCCGCTGCACGAGGAGGCGCGCATCCGCGCCTGCGCCGAGGGCCTGCGCGTGACGCCGGCGCTGATCCGCTTCGTGCCCGACATCCAGGGCTTCCACCTGATCAACCACTCGGTGAGCGAGATGGCCGGCATGCCCGTGCTGAACCTCACCGACACCCCGCTCGGCGACGCGCGCGCCTCGTGGAAGGCGATCGAGGATTACGTGCTCGCGGCACTCCTCGTCGTGGCGACGCTGCCGCTGTTCGTCGCGATCGCGATCGCCATCAAGCTCACCTCGCCCGGCCCGGTCATCTATCGTCAGGAGCGCGTGACGTGGAACGGCCGCGCGTTCTCGATGCTCAAGTTCCGCACGATGCCGGTCGATGCCGAGAAGACGAGCGGACCGGTATGGTCGGTGCACGGCGAAACGCGCGCGACGCCGTTCGGGGCGCTGCTGCGACGCCTGTCGCTCGACGAATTGCCGCAACTGCTGAACGTGCTGCGCGGCGAGATGTCACTCGTCGGACCGCGTCCGGAACGGCCGGAATTCGTCGCGCAATTCCGCGATCGCGTGCCCGGCTACATGCAGAAGCACATCGTCAAGGCCGGCATCACCGGCTGGGCGCAGGTGAACGACCTGCGCGGCGCAAGCGACCTGTCGCAGCGCATACAATACGATCTGTACTACGTGGAGCACTGGTCGCCGTGGTTCGACCTGCGCATCCTCGCGTTGACGATTTGGCACATCCTGACGACCCGCAACGCGCACTGAGCGCCGACGCGCCCGCGGACGTCGTCGCGCCGCCCGCGCCGACGCCCGCCACCCAGCCTGCGCGCAGTTTCTCGCCGCGGTTCGTCGCCGCGCTTTTCGTCGCAAGCCTCGCCGCATGTCTGATCGCGTATCTCGCGCTCGCATCGTCGCGCTGGTTCGCCGGGACGAGCGACCTGTCGTTCGGTGTCGACCGCCTCGCCATCACGCGCGGCAGCGGCGACGTGGCGAACGGCCGGTTGGTCGTCACGCAACCGGGCGACGACGGCAACGCGATCGTGTCGGTCACGAGCGACTTTCGCGCCCGCGACTTTCCGATCGTCGCGTTTCGCGTCGAGAACGTTCCCGCGGGCGTCAAGGTTGCGCTCCTCTGGCGCACCGATGTCGAGCCTGCGCGCGTCAACACGGTGCCGCTCGACGTCGTCTCGGGCCGGGCGATGCCAATCGACCTGCAGGGGAATGCGCACTGGCTCGGGCGCATCGCGGGACTGGGCCTCGTGCTGAACGGTCGCTTCGAGCAGCCGGTCGAAATCCAGGGCGCCGTCGCGAAATCCGGCGATGCCGCGAGCACGCTGCGCGATCGGGTCGACGAATGGCTGACGCCGGAAACGTTCGCAGGCGCGTCGATCAACACGATCGCGGGCGGCGCGGACGGACAGGCGCTGCCGCTGCCGCTCCTGCTCGCATGCGCGATCGCGCTCGCGATCGGCGTCTTCGCCTGGATGGCGCATCGTCGCGGCGCCGCGGCCGCGCTGGCGTCGGGCTCGATCGCGCTGGTGCTCGCCGGTTGGCTCGTGCTCGATGCGCGCTGGACGAAGAATCTCGCGCATAACGTCGACCTCGCGGCGCGCCGCTACGCGGGCAAGGATTTGCACGCGAAGCACCTCGCCGCCGACGACGCGAATCTCTACGCGTTCATCGACGATGCGCGCCGGCTGATGCCCGAGCGCGGCGCCCGCGTGTTCGTGGTCGCGAACGCCGACTTTTTCCGCGGCCGCGCCGCGTATCACCTCTATCCGCTGAACGTGTGGTTCGACGCCTACCACGACGTGCTGCCGCCGCCTTCGCAACTCAAGAGCGGCGACTGGCTGGTCGTTTACGAGCGTCGCGGCGTGCAGTACGACGCGGCCAGGAAGCGCCTGCGCTTCGAAGGCGTCACGATTCCGGCCGAACTGCGCCTGCTCGAGCACGGCGGTGCGCTGTTCGCGCTGCAGGGCACGGCATCGACCGCGACCGCGGACGCCACCGCCGCGCACGAGGCACGCCGATGATCGACACCCTGCGGCTCGGCGCTGCCTGGGCGCTCGTCGCACTGTTCGGCGTGGCGTTGGTGGTGGTGCTGTCGCATCCACAGCGGTTCGAAACGCGAGTCGCGTTGCGAGGGCACAGCCACCCGGCGTGGACGCTCGGTGCCGGAACGCTCGCCGGCATGTTCGTGCTCACGCTCTGGATGCGGGTGTTGTCGTTCGCGGGACTTCGCTTCGGCATCGCGACGATCGCGCTTCCGCTCGCGCTCGCTGCGATCGGCATCGGCGTGTGGCTCATGGCCTTCCAGCGTCATCGCGGTGTCGTGTTCGCGGAAGAGCGAAGCAACGCATCGATGTCGCCCGCGATGCGCGCGCTCTGGTTTGCGCTCGTCGCCTGGCTCGCCGTGCGGTTTGCACTGCTTCTGCTCGACATCGTGTGGACGCCGCTGTATCCGTGGGATGCGTGGATCCAGTGGGCCACCAAGGCGCGCGTCTGGTATGCGCTCGGCCACATGGTGCCGTTCGCAGGCAGCGAGGCGTGGTTCGCGGCGAACGGCAGCGTATGGCACGACGCGTCGCCCAACTACCCGGCCACCGTACCGTTGTGGCAGGTGTGGTCGAGCCTGGCGCTCGGCCGCTTCGACGACGCGCTGATGAACGTGCCGTGGTGGATCGTCGCGGTGGCACTCGCGTTCGCCGTGTACGGCGCGCTGCGCGACGCGGGCCTGCCGCCGATCGGCAGCATGATCGGCGCGTGGCTCGCGTCGTCGCTGCCGCTCGCCAACATCCACGTCGCGCTCGCGGGCTACGCCGACTTTCCGATGGCGGTGTACTACGCCGCGGCCGCCGTCGCTCTATGGCGCTGGACGCGATCGCGCGCACTCGCCGATCTTCTGCTCGCCCTGCTCTTTGCGGTCGCGTGCCCGACGATCAAGACGCCGGGCATCGTGTGGGCGCTGACGCTCGTGCCCGCGCTCGTCGTGGTGCTGGCCGGCCGTCGCGCACCGCGGGTGCTCGGCGCGGGCGCGCTCGTGGCCCTGTTCGCGCTGCTCGTGCTCGCGCAGACGCATCCGGTGGTGCTCGGCTATCGGCTGCACCTCGATTTCGCGCCGCCGTGGCAGGGGCTCGTCGACAGCCTGTTCCTGCTCGGCAACTGGAACCTGCTCTGGTACGCGTTCATCGCCACCGCCATCGTCGGCTGGCGCGTGGTGCGCACTCCGGCGCTCGCGCCGCTGTCGGCGATCGTCGCCGCGGGCCTCGCGTTCCTCGCCGTCGTGTTCGCGTTCACGAACGCTCGCGACTGGGTGGCCGGGCAGACCACGATCAATCGTGCGCTGCTGCACATCGCGCCGCTCGCGATCGTCTGGATGACGCTCATCGTCGACGCGTGGCGAAAGCAGATCGCCGCGAGCGGCCCGATCACTGCCGCAGCCGCATGACGACGCTCGAGCTTCCCGGCGTCACGCTCGCCTGCGTCGACACGCGCAACCACGCGCTCGCGCTGCGCGCGCTCGAGCGCTCGCTGCGCGGCGTACGCTTCGGTCGCATCGCATTCTTCACGGATGCGGTCCCACCGGACGTCATGGTGCCGGGCGGCATCGATGTCGTACCCATCGCGCCGCTCGCCTCGCGCGACGACTACTCGCGCTTCGTGCTGAAGTCGCTCGCCGAACACGTGGCGACGCCGCACGTGCTGCTCGTGCAATGGGACGGCTACGTCGTCAATCCGCAGGCGTTCGACACCGCGTTCCTCGACTGCGATTACATCGGCGCGAAGTGGTACTGGTACGACGACGCAATGCGCGTGGGCAACGGCGGATTTTCGCTGCGCTCGCGCAAGCTCCTCGACGCGCTGCAGGACCCGCGCATCGAACTCGTCGACGCCGAGGACGTCACGATCGGGCGCACGTACCGGCCGCTGCTCGAGCGCGAGTTCGGCATCCGCTTCGCGCCGGAAGCGCTCGCCGATCGCTTCGCGTTCGAAGCCGCCTATCCGGCCGGCATGCCGTTCGGCTTCCACGGGCTCTACAACTTCTGTCGCACGGTGCCGCCGTCCGAGCTCGCAGCACTCGCGCCGATGTTCTCCGACGCGATCGCGCGCTCGTTGCAACTCGCGCAACTCGTTCGCAATTGCGTCGCGCTGGCCCAATGGGAGCCGGCAGCCGCGCTTGCACGGCGCCGGCTC
>JAICUU010000033.1 GCA_025935675.1 Burkholderiales bacterium | reverse complement strand
GCGATCTTCAGCGAACTGAAGACGGGACACGACATCCCGCTGCTGCGCCGAAACCTGCAGCGCGAGTACATCGCGCACATCACGCGCCAGGTCCTGCGGCCGGTGCTCGGGATGCCGGCCGACGCCCGCGCGATCGCGCGTGCCGACGCGAAGAGCCTGCGCCGCGAGATGGCGGCGGCGATGGGCAGGCCCGGCTACTCGGCGGAAGCGCGCGCGCATCTGGCCGAGTCGATCGAGACCCTCGACGAGGCGCTCAAGGCGCCGCTGGTGCGCGGAACGCTGTGACGCGCGCCATGACGCCGCGACGCCATCGCGGGCCCGGCGCGCGATGACGACGCATCGCCAGGTGACGCTCGCGCCGCTCGACAACCGCGCGCTCGCCAACCTTACAGGGCCCCTCGACGCCAACCTGCGCCAGATCGAGGCCGCGCTCGACGTCACGATCGCGCGCCGCGGCGGCACGTTCGACATCGAGGGCACCGCGCGCAACGCGGCACACGCGGCCACCGCGATCGAGCGGTTCTACGGCGAGGCGACGGCGCCGCTGTCGGTCGAGGACATCCAGCTCGGCCTCGTCGAGGTGGCGCGGCAGAAAGACTCCCCCCGAAGCGCGCGTCGCGCGCTCCCCCCCTCGGGGGGGCGAGCGCCCCCGGTTGGCAAACAGGGCGGCCCTTCGGCGCTCACCGCGGCGGACGCCGCTATCGGCAACGAGCCGCCGGTGCTGCATACGCGCCGCAGCGACCTTCACGGCCGCACACCCAATCAGGTCGCGTACCTGAAAGGCATCGTCGCGCACGACATCACGTTCGGCATCGGCCCCGCCGGCACCGGCAAGACCTACCTCGCGGTCGCCTGCGCCGTCGACGCGCTGGAGCGCGACGCGGTCAAGCGCATCGTGCTCGTGCGCCCGGCCGTCGAGGCGGGCGAGCGCCTCGGCTTTTTGCCGGGCGACCTCGCGCAGAAGGTCGACCCGTACCTGCGGCCGCTGTACGACGCGCTCTACGACCTGATGGGCTTCGACAAGGCGGCTAGGCTCCTCGAGCGCCAGACAATCGAATTGGCGCCGCTCGCGTACATGCGCGGCCGCACGCTCAACCACAGCTTCATCATCCTCGACGAGGCGCAGAACACCACGCCCGAGCAGATGAAGATGTTCCTCACGCGGATCGGCTTTTCGAGCAAGGCGGTGGTCACCGGCGACGTCACGCAGATCGACCTCGCGCGCGGCCAGAAGAGCGGGCTCATCGAGGCCGAGCGCGTGCTGCGCCACGTGCGCGGCATCGCGTTCTGCCGATTCACCAGCGCCGACGTCGTGCGCCACCCGCTGGTGCAGAAGATCATCGACGCCTACGACCGCGACGCGTCGCCATGACGGCGCGCGCGCGCGCGGTGCCGCCGCCGCAGGTCCGCGTGCAATACGCCGTCTCCCGGCGCGGCCTGCCGTCGGCGACGCGCGTGCGCCGCATCGCCACGCTGGCCGCCGCGCGCGCGTTCGCCGCCACCGTGCGCTTCGTCGGCACGCGCGAAGGCCGTGCGCTCAACGCGCGCTTCCGCGGCAAGGACCACCCGACCAACGTGCTGACGTTCGTGTACGATGACGGCGGGGGATTGACGGGGGACCTGGTGCTGTGCGTGCCGGTCCTGCGTCGCGAGGCGAAATCGCAGGGAAAAAGCGTGATCGCGCATTGCACGCACCTGTTGGTGCACGGCTTCCTGCACCTGCAGGGCCACGATCACGAGCGCGACGCCGACGCCGCTCGCATGGAGCGGCGCGAGGCCGCGCTGCTCGCGGCGCTGGGCTTCGCGAACCCGTACGCGCCGTGACTGACGACAACGGTCGAGACGACGACAAGCCGGGCCTGTTCGAGCGCCTCGCGGCGCTCCTGACGCGCGAGCCCGAGAGTCGCGACGAGCTGCGCGAGCAGTTGCGCGGCGCCTTCGACCGCAAGCTCATCGACGCCGACGCGCTGGCGATGATCGAGGGCGTGCTGTCGGTGTCGGAGTCGACGGTGCGCGACATCGTGATCCCGCGCGCGCAGATGGACTGCGTGTCGATCGACGACGACCCCGCCGACTTCATGCCGCTGGTGCTGGAGACCAATCACTCCCGCTTCCCGGTGATCGGCGAGAACAAGGACGACGTCATCGGCATCCTGCTCGCCAAGGAGCTCCTCAACTACTACGCCGAGCCCGAGGCGTTCAACCTGCGCGACCGGCTGCGCCCCGCGGTGTTCGTGCCGGAGTCGAAGCGCCTCAACGTGCTCTTGCGCGAGTTCCGCGCCAACCGCAACCACATCGCGATCGTCGTCGACGAGTACGGCGGCGTGTCCGGCCTCGTGACGATCGAGGACGTGCTGGAGCAGATCGTCGGCGACATCGAGGACGAGTACGACTTCGACGAGAGCGAGGACAACATCATCGCCGAGGGCAACGGCCGCTTTCGCGTCAAGGCGCAGACCGAGATCGACGACTTCAACGCGCAATTCGGCACGAGCTACGACGACGACGTCGTCGACACCGTCGGCGGCATCGTGCTGCGCGCGTTCGGGCGCCTGCCGAAGCGCGGCGAGACCGTGGTGATCGACGGCCTGCGCTTCCGCGTCGTGCGCGCCGACAGCCGGCGCATCCACACGCTCAACGTCGAGCGCGTCGCGCCGGCCGCGCCGCCGGCCGACGCCGGCTGACCGCGTGGCCGACTCGCCCGGCACGACCTCCCGCCACCCGGCGCTCGCGAACGTGGCGGCGCTCGCGCTCGGCGTCATCGCCGTGCTCGGGTTCGCGCCGTTCGCACTGCCGCTGCTCGCGATCGCCTGCACGACGGCGCTGTTCGCGCTGTGGCTCGGCGCGCCGCGCGCGCGCGACGCCGCGCAAGCGGGCTACGCGTTCGGCGTGGGCCTCTTCGGCGCCGGCGCGTCGTGGGTCTACGTCGCGATCGGCACGTTCGGCGGGATGCCGCCCGTGCTCGCAGCACTCGGCACCGCGCTGTTTGTCGCGTGGCTGGCGCTGTGGCCGGCGCTGGCGGGCTACGTCGCGGTGCGCCTCACGGAGCCCGGCACGCTCGCGCGCGCCGCCGCCATTGCCGGCGCATTCGCGATCGCCGAGTGGGTGCGCGGCCTCACCGGCTTTCCCTGGCTCGCGCTCGGCAGTTCGCAGCTACCCGGCAGCACGCTCGCGGGCTTCGCGCCGCTCGGCGGCACGACGCTCGTCTCGCTGGCCGTCGCGCTGGTCGCAGCGCTCGCCGCGCTCGGCATCGACGCCGCGGCGGCGCGCCTGCCACGGCGCGTGGTCGCGACGGCGGGCGCGATCGTCGCGCTGTTCGTCGCCGGCGCGCTCCTCTGGCGGGTGTCCTGGACGGCGCCGACCGGCCGCACGCTCGCGGTATCGCTGATCCAGGGCAACGTCGCGCTCCGCGACAAGTTCGATCCCGCGTACCGCGACCGCAACTTCGAGCTCTACGCGCTCTTGGCCGAGCAGAGCCGCGGCCGGCTCATCGTGTTCCCCGAAAGCGCGATGCCGGTATTCGCGCACGAGGTGCCCGACGCGATCTTCGAGCGGATCGGCCGCGCCGCGGATGCGCGCGACGGCGATGCGCTGGTCGGCATCTTCACGCTGTCGCCGCCGGCTGCGCCGGGCGAGGATCCGGGCATCCACAACAGTGTCGTCACGGTCGGCGCGAGCCGCTCGCAGATCTATCGCAAGCACCACCTCGTGCCGTTCGGCGAGACGATCCCGGCGAAGCCGCTGCTCGGCTTCTTCATCAACGACATCCTGCACATCCCGCTCGCCGACCAGACGCCCGGCCCGGCCAACGCGCCGCCGCTCGACGTCGCCGGCGAGAAGGTCGCCGTCGACATCTGCTACGAGGATGCCTACGGCGGCGAGCTGCGACACGCCTCCCGCGAGGCGACGCTGCTCGTCAACGTCACCAACGACGCCTGGTACGGCCATTCGATCGCCGCGTGGCAGCACAACCAGATCGCGGCGATGCGTGCGCTCGAAAGCGGACGCCCCCTCTTGCGCGCCACCAACACCGGCATCACCTCGGCGATCGACTTCCGCGGCCGCGAGTTCGCGAGCCTGCCGTGGTACACGCGCGGCATCCTCGAGGTGCGCGTCGAGGGGCGCACCGGCTCGACGCCGTACCTCGCGCTCGGCGACGCGCTGCCGCTCGCCTGCGCCGCCGTCGTGCTGGTCGCCGGCGCGATCGCAAGGCGCCGCACGGGCGGACCGCCGCGGCCGACCCGCTAGAATTCCATCTTTCGCAACGCATGCACCGGCGCCCTCGCGCCGCCCGCCCGCACACGATGATCGCCTTCCAGGACGTGATCCTGCGGCTGCAGGACTACTGGAGCCGCCAGGGCTGCGCGCTCCTGCAGCCATACGACATGGAAGTCGGCGCCGGCACGTCGCACACGGCGACGTTCCTGCGCGCGCTCGGCCCCGAGCCCTGGCGCGCCGCGTACGTGCAGCCCTCGCGACGGCCGAAGGACGGCCGCTACGGCGACAATCCCAATCGCCTGCAGCACTACTACCAGTACCAGGTCGTGCTGAAGCCTTCGCCGCCCGATATCCTCGAGCTGTACCTCGGCTCGCTCGCGGCGCTCGGCTTCGACCTCGCCCGCAACGATATCCGCTTCGTCGAGGACGACTGGGAGAACCCCACGCTCGGCGCGTGGGGGCTGGGCTGGGAGGTGTGGCTCAACGGCATGGAGGTCACGCAGTTCACGTACTTCCAGCAGGTCGGCGGCCAGGACTGCAACCCGATCACCGGCGAGATCACCTACGGCCTCGAGCGGCTGACGATGTACCTGCAGGGCAAGGACAACGTGTTCGACCTCGCGTGGAACACGCGCGGCGACGACGCCACGGCGACGACGCTGACCTACCGCGACGTCTACCACCAGAACGAGGTCGAGCAGTCGACGTACAACTTCGAGCGCTCGAACGTGCCCGAGATGCTGCGGCTTTTCGGCTTCTACGAGGCCGAGGCCAAGTCGCTACTCGACGCCAAGCTGCCGCTGCCGGGGTACGAGATGATCCTGAAGGCCGCGCACACGTTCAACCTGCTCGACGCGCGTGGCGCGATTTCGGTCACCGAGCGCGCGGCGTACATCGGCCGCATCCGCGCGCTGTCGCGGCAGGTCGCGGCGACGTATGTCGAGTCGCGGCGCGCGCTGGGCTTCCCGATGGTGCCCGCGGCGCTGCGCGCGACACTGCCACCTGCGTACCGCGACGCCGAGGCTGAGGCGTGAGCGACAGCGCGGGCACCGCGACGCTCGTCGTCGAGCTCGTCACCGACGAGCTGCCGCCGAAGGCGCTGAAGGCGCTCGGCGACGCGTTCGCCGGCGCGATCGAGCGCGGCCTCGCCGAGCGGCATTTCCTCGAGCCCGCGTCGGCGGCCGTTGCGTACGCGACGCCGCGCCGGCTCGCGATCGCGATCGGCGCCGTGCGCGCGGTGGCGCCCGACGAGGAAATCACCGAAAAGCTCCTGCCGGTCAAGGTCGCGCGCGATGCGTCGGGCGCCGTGTCGCAGGCGTTCGCGAAGAAGCTCGCGGCGATGGGACGCCCGCATCTTGCCACTGCCTCACTCGACGCGGCGAGCGGCAGCGATCGCATCTTCACGCAATCGGACGGCAAGGCGGACTACGTCTACCTCAAGTCGCTGGCGAAGGGCGGCTCGTTGCAGGTCGCGCTGCAAGCGGCGCTCGAGGACGCGATCGAGCGGCTGCCGATTCCCAAGGTGATGGCCTACGCCGGCGCCGGCGGCTATTTCAACGACGTCCGCTTCGTGCGGCCGGCGCATCGCCTCGTCGCGTTGCATGGCGACGCCGTCGTGCCGATCACGGCCCTCGGCCTCGACGCGGGACGCACGACGCTCGGCCATCGCTTCCTCTCGCGCGGCGAGATCGCAATCGCCTCGGCCGACGCCTGGGCGCCGACCCTCGAGGCCGAAGGCAAGGTGATGCCGTCGTTCGCGGCGCGCCGCGCAGCGATCGTCGCCGGCCTCGACGGGAGCGCCAATGGCGCCACGGTGATCGCGCCCGAGGCACTGCTCGACGAGGTGACGGCGCTCGTCGAGATGCCGCAGGTTTACGCGGGCGGCTTCGACGCCGCGTTCCTCGACGTGCCGCAGGAATGCCTGATCCTGACGATGCAGCAAAACCAGAAGTATTTCGCGCTGGCTGGCGACGACGGCCGCCTCGTCAACCGCTTCCTCGTCGTCGCCAACATCGCGCCCGCCGATCCCGCCGCGATCGTCGAGGGCAACGAGCGCGTGCTGCGCGCGCGTCTCGCCGACGCCAAGTTCTTCTACGACCAGGATCGCCGCGACCCGCTCGCGACACGCGTCGGGCGCCTCGCGAGCGTCGTCTACCACAACCGCCTCGGCAGCCAGCTGGACCGCGTCGAGCGGGTGCGCGCGATCGCGGCTACCGTGGCGCGCGCGATCGGCGCCGACGCCAAGCTCGCCGACCGCGCGGCGCTCCTCGCGAAGGCCGACCTCGTCACCGACATGGTCGGCGAGTTTCCCGAGCTGCAAGGCACGATGGGCCGCTACTACGCGCTCGCCGACGGCGAGGCGCCCGAGGTCGCCGACGCAATCGCCGCGCACTACGCGCCGCGCTTCGCCGGCGACGCGCTGCCGGCCACCGGCGTCGCGCAGGCGGTGGCGCTCGCCGACAAGCTCGAGTCGCTGGCGGGCCTCTTCGGCATCGGCCAGGCGCCGACCGGCGACAAGGACCCGTTCGGCCTGCGCCGTGCCGCGCTCGGCATCATTCGCATCGTCGTCGAGCGCGAGCTCGCCGCGCCGATCGGGCCGCTCGTCGACGCTGCGTTCGCGTCGTTCCGCGGCGTGCCCGCCGTCCAGGACGCGAGCGTCGACGTCCTCGCGTTCCTCAACGAGCGCCTGCGCGGGTATCTCCGCGAGCAGGGCTACACGGCGACCCAGGTCGCCGCGGTCGTCGACCGGATGCCGGGCGACTACCGGCTCGTTCCGGCGCAGCTCGCGGCGATCCGCGCGTTCGAGAAGCTGCCCGAGGCGCCGGCGCTCGCCGCCGCCAACAAGCGCATCGCCAACATCCTGCGCAAGAGCGGCATCGAGCTCGTCTACGGCGGGGCGGTGCAGCCGTTGGCGCTCAACCATTCGCTGCTGACGCCGGGCGCCGAAAAGCACCTTGCCGGGACGTTCGCGGAAATCGCCACCGACGTCGATTCGCGCTGCCGCGCGGGGGACTGGACGGGCGCGCTCGTCGCGCTCGCCGCGACGCGCCCGGCCGTCGACGCGTTCTTCGACGACGTGATGGTGATGGCCGACGACCCCGCCGTGCGCGCCAACCGCCTCGAGCTCCTGCGCTTCGTCGCGCAGGCGATGAACCGCGTCGCTGACATCGGCAAGCTCGCGCAATAGCGGTTCGACAAGCCTCGATCGCACGGCCCGGCGTTGCATGCGCGTCACGTTCGGGCGCCGCGCGCGACCGCCGGGGCCCATCGGCATTCTCCGCGGGCCGTGTCGCGTTTAGAATTCCCGGCGTGGTCCAGCTCTCGCCTGAAACTCCCGCCGGGTCGCGCCAGCCGAAGCTCATCGTCCTCGACCGCGACGGCGTCATCAACGTCGACAGCGACGAGTTCATCAAGTCGCCGGAAGAATGGATTCCGATTCCCGGTAGCCTCGAGGCCATCGCGCGCCTGAACCAGGCCGGCTATCGCACCGTCGTCGCGACCAACCAGTCCGGCATCGGCCGCGGGCTCTTCGACATCGGCACGCTCAACACGATCCACAACAAGATGCACCGCGCGCTCGCGCAAGCCGGCGGCCGCATCGACGCCGTGTTCTTCTGCCCGCATTCGGCCGACGCGCAGTGCGACTGCCGCAAGCCGAAGGCCGGGATGCTCATGGAGATCGGTCGGCGCTTCGGCGTCGACCTCGCCGGCGTGCCGGCGCTCGGCGACAGCCTGCGCGACCTCGAGGCGGCGGCCACGGTCGGCGCGCAGCCCATGCTCGTGCTGACCGGCAAGGGCGAGCGAACGCTGCGCGAAGGCGGCTATCCGCCGAACACCGTGATCTTTCCCGACCTCGCCTTCGCCGCGGCGGCGTTGATCGCCGGCGAATAGCGCGATGTCGGCGCTGCGCTCGCTCGTCTTCCTCGCCGTCCAGGCGCTCGTCACGCTGTTCTTCGCGTTTGTGATGGTGGCGCTCGCGTGGCTGCCGCGCGTGCCGCGCTACCGGCTCGCGCGGAGCTGGTGCCGCGTCGTGCTCTACGCCGCGCGCTGGATCTGCGGCATCCGTTGGCGCGTCGAGGGCCTGGCCAATGTGCCGTCGACGCCGCATATCGTGATGTCGAAGCACAGCTCGACGTGGGAGACGCTGGCGCTCAACCTCTATTTCCCGCCGCTCGCGTTCGTCGCCAAGAAGGAGCTCTTGTCGATCCCGTTCTTCGGCTGGGGGTTCGCGCTCGCCTCGCCGATCACCATCGACCGCAGCGCCGGCCGCGACGCGATGAGCGAGATGGCCGAGCAGGGCCGCGAGCGCTTCGCACAGGGGTTCTGGATCTGCGTCTACCCGGAAGGGACGCGCATTCGCGCCGGCACGCGCGCCCGCTACAAGACCGGCGGCGCACGTCTCGCAATGGCGCTCGAAACGCCGATGCTGCCGATCGCGCACAACGCGGGCTACCTGTGGCCGAAAGGCATCCTCGGCAAGCGGCCCGGCACGATCACGCTGTCGATCGGTGCGCCGATCGCGCCCGCCGGCCGTGACGCCGCGGAGCTGACGCGCGAGGTCGAGGAGTGGATCGAGCGCGAGGTCGCGCGGATCGGAGTGCCGGCATGAGCGCGCAGGGCCGCCCCAAGCGCGAATCGACCCCGCAGCGCGCAGCGCGAAGGGGCGTCCAATGACACTGCTCCAGGCGCTGCTGACGCCCGACGAGGTCGTCGCCGGCGGCCGCCTGCGCCGCATCGTGCTCGCCGGCGAGGCGCTCGACTACCGGCTGCACCGCGCGCGCCGCCGCACGATCGGCATGCAGATCGACCTCGACGGCCTCACGGTGCGCGCGCCGCGGTGGGTGAGCCTGGCCGAGATCGAGCCCGCGCTCGCCGAGCGCAGCGGCTGGATACTGCGCACGCTGGCCGAATGGCGGACGCGGCGCCGCGACGTGTTTCCGCGCGAATGGAAGACCGGCGCGCCGATCTTCTACCGCGGGCTCGAGCTCGCGCTCGCGGTGTTCCCGGCGCGGCGCTCGGCGATCCACCACGACCTCTTCGACCTGACCGTGCTGCACCCGGCGTCGCACGACGAGCGGCGCGTCGCCGCGTTCGTCGGCCACTGGCTGCGCGAGGAGGCGATGCGGCTCCTCGTGCCGCGCGTCGCCGCTTATGCGCACGGCATCGCCGCGACGATGCCGGTGGTCAAGCTGTCGAACGCCCGCAGCGAATGGGGGAGCTGCAACCAGCGCGGCGAGATCCGCCTCAACTGGCGCCTCGTGCAACTTCCCGAGGCCCTCGCCGATTACGTCGTCGCGCACGAGGTCGCGCACCTCATCGAGCTCAACCACTCTGCGCGCTTCTGGTCGGTGGTCGAGCGGCTGCTGCCGGGCCATGCATCGCGCCGGCGCGCGCTCGAGGACTGGACAGCGCTGCTCGCGGCGTGAGCGGCGTGCCGTCAGTCGGCGCGCAGGATCGGCAGCGCGAGCACGAGGCCAGCCTGCGCGGCGACGATCGCCGCGAGCGCGCTCGCGAGCTCGGTGCCGCTGCGCGTGTCGCGCCACAGCCCGCCGTCGGCGCGAAAGTGGAACCCGCCGCTTTTCGCCGCCACCCAGATCTCGCGATTGGGCACGTGGCGATTGACGATCACCTTGCCGGCGTCGTCGCAGTCGAGCGTGAGGATGCCCTCGTGGATGCTCCAGTCGGCGTCGCTGTCGCCTTGCGCGATCGCGTCGTCGAGCGCGGCGCCGATCGCGGCGAGCACGCGGTCGGCGATGGCGATGAAGGCGCTTTCGGTTTGCACGTTTCGGCCGGTGTTACGATCCTCGCCGATGGTACGTGATTTCCTTCCTTGCGCGCGGCGCATAGCGATCGTGACGATCCTCGCCGCGGCGCTCGCCGCGTGCGGCATCAAGGGGCCCCTCAAGGCGCCGCCCGGCACCAAGGCCGCGCCCCCGCCGCCGCCCGGCGTCGAGCTGCCGTCATCCGGCAAATCCGAGTGAGCGCCTTCGCGTACCGCGGCGGCGAGCTCTTCGCCGAGGACGTCGCGGTCGCGAGCCTTGCAGATCGCTTCGGCACGCCGCTCTACGTCTATTCCCGCGCCGCGATCGAGTCGGCGTTCCGCGCCTTCGACGCGTCGTTCGCGGGCATGCCTCACCTTGTCTGCTACGCGCTCAAGGCCAACTCGAACCTCGCCGTGCTCGACGTGCTCGCTCGGCAGGGTGCCGGCTTCGACATCGTGTCCGGCGGCGAGCTCGCGCGCGTGCTGGCGGCCGGCGGCGACCCGTCACGCGTGGTGTTCTCGGGCGTGGGCAAGCGTGTCGACGAAATGGAAGCAGCGCTCGCCGCCGGCATCCTGTGCTTCAACGTCGAGTCGCCGGCCGAGCTGACGCGTCTTGCCGAGGTCGCGGCGCGGGCGGGCCGCCGCGCGCCGGTGAGCCTGCGGGTCAACCCGCACGTCGACGCGCGCACGCATCCCTACATCGCCACCGGTCTCGCCACCAGCAAGTTCGGCATCGCGCACGACGAGGCGATCGATCTCTACCGCCACGCCGCGACGCTGCCGTCGATCGCCGTCACCGGCATCGACTGCCACATCGGCTCGCAGATCACCGACCTCGCGGCGCTCGTCGAGGCCGCGACGCGCGTGTTCGACCTCGCCGACCGGGTCGAGGCGGCGGGCATTCCGCTGGCGCACGTCGACCTGGGCGGCGGCATCGGCGTGCGCTATCGCGACGAGGTTCCGATCGCGCCCGCCGACTATGCGGCGGCGGTGCGCCGTGCTGTCGGCAAGCGACGACACACGCTGCTCTTCGAGCCCGGCCGCGCGCTGGTCGCGAACGCCGGCATCCTGGTCACCCGCGTCGAATACCTGAAACGCGGCGGCGAGCGCCGCTTCGCCATCGTCGACGCGGCGATGAACGACCTCATGCGCCCGGCGCTCTACGACGCGTGGCACGACGTGCGCCCGGTGCATCCGCGCGACGGGGCAACGGAGACGTGGGAGATCGTCGGCCCGGTCTGCGAGAGCGCCGATTTCCTCGCGCACGAGCGCGCGCTCGCGCTCGCCGACGGCGACCTTCTCGCGATCGCCACCGCGGGCGCCTATGCGATGTCGATGAGCTCCAACTACAACTCGCGCCCGCGCGCCGCCGAGGTTCTCGTCGAGGGCTCGCGCGCGCTCGAAGTCCGTGCGCGCGAGCGCGTCGACGATCTCTTCGCGTCCGAGTCGCGACTGCCGCGGGTGACGTAGAACGTCACCTCGAACGAGCGCCGAAATGCGCGCCGAACGCGTGTGCGAATACGCAACAACCGCCGGACGCGCCCATACAACAACGCGCGAAATCTTGCAAATCGTTGAAATCTGGCTAGAATGCAGCCAGCAGGTGTCATTGGATTTGTCAAGTGCCGGCGCAGTTTCCGGTGCTGGCAAAAACGGCGAATGCCTGCGACCAGAAGCAGATAACAGTTCTGGCAACTCAGACAGGAGAACTTCAATGTTGGCTGACATGATGTCGATGATGGCCCCGACGGCTTCCGCCCCGGCGCCGAAGAAACGCAAGGCCCGCAAGGCGAAGAAGGCTGCGCCCAAGAAGGCGGCGAAGCGCAAGGTCGCGAAGAAGGCGAAGAAGGCTGCCAAGAAGACCGCGAAGCGCAAGACCGCGAAGCGCAAGACCGCCAAGCGGAAGACCGCGAAGAAGGCTGCCAAGAAGACCGCGAAGCGCAAGACCGCCAAGCGGAAGACCGCGAAGCGCAAGACCGCGAAGAAGGGCGCCAAGAAGACCGCGAAGCGCAAGACCGCCAAGCGGAAGACCGCGAAGCGCAAGACCGCGAAGAAGAAGTAAGCGTCTTTCCGGCAAGCAAAACGGGCGGCCCAGGCCGCCCGTTTTTTTGCCCGTTGCCGTCGCGCGCCTCGCGCGCGTCCCGGGATCCCTAGCCGCTGCCTCCCGACGCCGTCGCCTGCACGGCGGGCTTCGCGTGCGCCTTGTCGCGCGCCTGCGCCGGCGCATGGGCGCGATGCGCCGCCGGCTTGTGCGTTTTCCGGGCGCTCGCCGGCGCCGAGGTCTCGCGCACCGCGGACTTGCCGTGGCCGCCGCTCGTGCGCTGCGCCGACGCCGGCGCCTCGCCGACGATCCGCAGGCGCTGCCCGACGGTGATCCGGCTTTGCGTGAGGCCGTTCCAGCTGCGCAGGTCGGCCACGCTGACGCGGTGGTGGCGCGCGATCGACGACAGCGTGTCGCCGCGACGCACGCGGTAGTACGTGGTGCGGCCCTGCGGCACCGTCGTGAACACCGCCTGCGACAGCGACATCGCGGTCGCCTCGGTCGGGCTCTCCGCCGGCACGAGCAGCGTGAACCCCGCCGGCACGTGCGCGCGCGGCCCGATGCCGTTGACTGCGCGCAGCGTGTCGAGCGACATCCCGAAGCGCGCCGCCACCTGCGGCAGCGATTCGCCGGACTTGGTGCGGTACGCCTGCCACGACACGAGCGGCTGGTCGGACAGCTCGAGCTTGGCGGCGAACACCTCGGCGCGGTCGATCGGCAGGAGGATCGTGTACTCGTCGGCGCCCGCGATCACCGGCCGGTTGTGCTGCGGATTCAGCATCTCGAATTCCTCGAGCGGCATCTCGGCCAGCTCGGCGGCGCGCTGCACGTCCATCCGCCGCGTCGTCTTGACGACGGTGAAATAGGGCGCGTCGGGAATGTCGTCGATGGTGAGGCCGAACTTGTCGGGGTCGCGGATGATGTTCTTCACCGCCTGCAGCTTGGGCAGGTAGTTGCGGGTCTCCGCCGGCACTTTCGTGAGGCTCGCGAAATCGGCCGGCAGCCCTCGCGCGAGGTTGCGGTCGATCGCGCGCTGGACGTTGCCCTCGCCCCAGTTGTACGCGGCGAGCGCGAGCTGCCAGTCGCCGAAGCGCACGTAAAGCATGTCGAGGTAGTCGAGCGCGGAATCGGTGGCGGCGACGATGTCGCGCCGCGAGTCGACCCAGAAGTTCTGCTTCAGGCCGTAGGTCTTGCCGGTCGACGGCACGAACTGCCAGATGCCCGACGCGCGGCTCGTCGACAGCGCGTTGGGATTGAACGCGCTCTCGACCATCGGCAGGAGGGCGAGGTCGAGCGGCATCCCGCGCGACTGCACCGCGGACACGATGTGATAGAGGTAGCGGCGCGAGCGGTCGACCATCCGTGCCACGTAGTCGGGCTTCGACGCGTAATAGCGCTCCCACTTGGCGACCAGCGGATCGTCGACGAGATCGGGTATCGAGTAGCCGTCGACGATGCGGTCCCACAGGTCGGGCGCGGGCATCGGCAATGGCTCGAGCTCGGCCATCTCCGCCGGCGCGAACGGCTCGAGCGGCGCGGGCGCCGTGACGACGATCGGCGGCGATTCGACAGGCGGGGAAGCGGGTGGTGCCGGCGCCGCCGGCTCGGTGACCGGTGCGCCGGGTTGCGGCGTCGTCGCGCAGGCCGCGAGGGCAAGTGCGGCGACAGCGGTAAGGAATCTAAGACGCAACGATCAGCCTGGTCTCGCGGTCCGCATGGCGAACGGTGGGCGGCAGGCGCGCGCGTGTCGCGCGCGGCCGGAAACGCCGCATGTTAGAAGCGCCGGCGGCAAGGGTCAACCGTTGGCGATCACTTGAAGCCGTTCTTCCACTCGCGCAGCGCGGCGAATGACGCGACCGGCGTCGCGAGAGGGCGGCCCGCGTGCGCCTCGGCCGCGCGCCGCGGCACGGCGAGGTCGGCGCGCAGGAACGGATTCGTCGCGCGCTCCTCGCCGATGGTCGACGGCAGCGTCGGCAGGCCCTCGCGGCGCTTCGCCGCCTCCACGGCGGCGCGCGCGGCGATCGCGTCGTTCGCGGGCTCAACCGCCGCGGCGAACGCGAGGTTGGCGAGCGTGTATTCGTGCGCGCAGTAGACGCGCGTCGACGGCGCGAGGCGCGCGAGCTTCGACAGCGAGTCCCACATCTCCTCGGGCGTGCCCTCGAAGAGCCGTCCGCAGCCGGCGGCGAACAGCGTGTCGCCGCAGAACACCACCGGCCCGCCGATGTCGCCGACGTAGGCGATGTGGCCGGCGGTGTGGCCCGGCACGTCGAGCACGTCGAGCGTGACGCCGATGCCCGGCACGTCGGCGCGATCGCCCTCGCGCAGCGACGTCGTGCGCGCGGGGATCGACTCGCGCGCGGGGCCGAACACCGGCACCGCGAAGCGCTCGACGAGCGCCGGCACGCCGCCGACGTGGTCGGCATGATGATGCGTGGTGAGGATCGCGCGGAGCACGAGCTTTTCGCGTGCGAGGTGGTCGAGCACCGGCGCGGCGTCGCCGGGATCGACGACGACGGCTTCCTGCCCCTTGCGGATCAACCAGATATAGTTGTCGGTAAAGGCCGGGATGGCGATAATCGAAGGCATGGACGAATGTTCGAACGCCCCCGGGCGCGTGTCAACGACGCTCGCCGAATGGGCGGCGACGCCGCTCGGCACGTACCTGTTCGAGCGTGAGCAGCGCTACTTCGACCACACGGTCGCCGACATCTTCGGCTACTACGCGCTGCAAGTGGGCCTTCCCGACCGCGACTTCCTCGCGCAGAACCGCATTCCCTCGCGCTGGACGCTCGACTACGACCCGCCGGCGACGGTGATCGCCGACCCGCACTACCTGCCGTTCGCCGAGAACACGTTCGACCTGGTCGTGCTGCCGCACGCGCTCGAGTTCACCGACGATCCGCACCTGATGCTGCGCGAGGCCTACCGCGTGACACGGCCCGAGGGCCAGATCGTCATCGCCGGCTTCAACCCCTTCTCGCTGTACGGCGCCAAGCGCTATTTCGGGCGCCAGCAGACGCCGCCGTGGAACGGCAACTTCATCGCGCTCTACCGCGTCAAGGACTGGCTGACGCTGCTCGGCTTCGACGTCATCGGCGGCCGGCTCGACGCCTATGCGCCGCCGTTCGCGAGCCAGCGCTGGCTCGAGCGCTGCGGGTTCTTCGAGAAGGCCGGCGATCGCTGGTGGCCGATCGGCGGCGGCGTGTATTTCCTGCGCGCGATGAAGCGCGTCGCGGGCATGCGCGTCATCATGCCGGCGCGCGTGCGCCGCGAGCGCCGCAAGGCGTTCGCGCCGGCGGCGCGGCGCGAGCGCGAGACCGTCACGTTCCGCGGCGACGCGTGAGCGCGCAGGGAAGTTCCATGCGCGCGGCGGCCGGCGCGGCGAGCGGCATCACCCTGTATACGGACGGTGCCTGCAAGGGCAACCCCGGGCCCGGCGGCTGGGGCGTGCTGATCGTCGATGCCGGTGCCGAGGAGGAGCTCTTCGGCGGCGAGCGCGACACCACCAACAACCGCATGGAGCTCACCGCCGTCATCCGCGGCCTCGAGCACATCCCGCCCGGGCGCGACGTCGACGTGTGGACCGACTCGCAGTACGTGAAGAACGGCATCGAGACGTGGATCCACGGCTGGAAGCGCAACGGCTGGAAGACCGCCGACAAGAAGCCCGTCAAGAACGCCGAGCTCTGGCGGGCATTGGAGACGGCCGCACTTCGCCACCGCGTGCGCTGGCACTGGGTGCGCGGCCACAACGCCCACGTCGAGAACGAGCGCGCCGACGCGCTCGCCAACCGCGGCGTCGACGCGGTGCGCACGCTGCGCCCCGGCTGAGCGGCGCGCTGTCAGGAAAGGCGAAGCGCGCGGCGCGCATGTTGCGCCCGCGACACACGTCGAATATTCGCCACGCGGGGCGATGGCGCGGCGCGCCGCAGCGGCGCTAGACTGGTCCGCCCGTTCGCCAAGGCGCCCCGCCCCGGGGACGCCTCAGGCCGCCGGGCCACGAGGGGGAAATATGCGAAAAGTCTTGGCGTCCGCGGCAGTCGTCGCGCTGCTCGCAGCCGGCGGCTGCATGAATTTCCCCGTGAACGAAGACCCGTCGGCGCCGGGCACCAGCATGGCTCCCGTCGCCTGCGCGGCCGGCGGACATTGCAGCATCGACGTCGGCATCGCCTGCACGGCGTTCGGCTGTGAATCGGACGCGCGCGATATCGAGGTCGCGGGCATGACGGCGAGCGCCGGGCCGGCCACGCTGACGTGGCGGATCCCGCGCACCGCGCCGTTCGACAAGGTGTTCTTCCCGCGCGACGGCATCACGTTCGAGGACGCGCGGTTCACCTGCGCGGTCGCCGCCAACGGCAAGGCGTTCTCGTGCGTCGACCGCGCGCCCGCGGGGAAATACAAGTACACGGTTCGGCTCGAGTGGCGCGACAACGTGCTCGTCATCGCGCCGAAGGATCCGTGGGTGGTGAATCATTGAATTGCCCGGCGCGCCGGGCACTGGATGCGCCCGTCGCATCGACCTCGGGTTTCATTGCGTCCTGGGAGAACCTCAATGAACATGAGCATGCGCATCAAGTTCACGTCTCTCGTCGCATCGGCGCTCCTGCTGGGCGCTTGTAGTGCAATGGCGCCGTCGGGGGGCGATTCCTCGAATCCGTGGTCGCATGGCAAGGGCAAGTCCAAGGACAATGTGCGCTGCAAAACCAACGCTACCGCGACCACGTGCAGCGTGGAAATCGATTACGAGGACCCGACCGACGACATGTGTGGCGATTATTGTTTCGCCGTCGCGCCCGCATACATCATCATTGACCCTTCACCGTCCGATGTAATTCAATACGTCGAGTGGCACCTGAAATCGGGTGGGAACGCCAATTTCGACACCAACGGCATCGCCTTCCAAATGCAGGACGGGAAGGAGGGGCCCTTCAGGGATTGTGCGAAGGGAAAGGTCACCGGAGGTGACGAGAAGAAGTCATTCCACTGCACCAACGCCGGGAACCAAAACAAGATTCAATGGAAATACACGATCAACCTGAAGCTCGATGATGGCGTACCCGGCACCATCCAAGCGACGGACCCTTGGGTCGTGAACAAGTGACGCACCACCGGGGACGCGTGCTCACCTACCGCCGCGCGAGCCACGCTCGCGCGGCCTGGACCGCGCCCTCGTAGTCGAGCGCGCGTCCATCGCGCTCCGCGCCCGCGAACTCGGCGTCGGTGCGGCGGCGCGCAAGGTCGATCCACGGCGCGACGAACGCCGTGTCGACCGGATCGCGCTGCATGCCCGATTGCGCGAGTAGCGCCTCGGCCATGCCATGGAACCGCGCCGCGCCGGCGAAATCATCGAGCGCGGCGGCCAGTGCCGTGCAGGCGTCCAGCGTCGAAATGCCGGCGAGGCGATCACCGGTCGCGCTCGTGATCGAAAGCGTCTCCCGCAATATCGGCACCGATTCGGCCGCCGCGCCGCGCGCGATGGCCGTCATCGCGACGTTGAGCAGCGTCACCGCGACGACCGCGAGATCGCCCGCCTCCCTTGCGAGCGGAAGCGCCTCCCGGTAGTGCTCGTCGGCACGCGCCATGCGGCCATCGATGCGCTCGACCTGCGCGATCTGGTTGAGCGCCGCGGCGAGCTCCCGCGGATCGCCGCCCGCACGGGCCAACGCCAGCGCTTCCTCGAGATAGGCACGCGCATCGCTGCGCCGTCCGAGCCCCAGCGCCGCGAGCCCGAGCGGCTGCAGCACGGTGGCGACGAGCGTCGTATCGCCCGCGTCGCGCGCAATCGCGAGGCTTTCCTCGAGCGCGTGATACGCCTTGTCGTACTGCCCCGCCCATGAACGGAACTGGCCTGCCGCGAGCAGGAGCCGCGCGCGCAACGTCGCGCTCGCATGGGCGTCGGGCCGCGCCAGCGCCTCGCTCGTGACGCGCAGTCCGACACCCAGCAGCCCGCGGTAGAACCAGTAGAGCTTGGTCGCATCGGCGAGGCGCATGTCGGCTTCGCCGCCACCCGCGGCTTCGCCGCAGTGTGCGTGCGCCGCGAGCAGGTTCTCGAGCTCGCCGTCGAGCCGCGTCAGCCATTCGCCCTGCGCCGGACCCATGAGCGCGACCTTGGCGTGTTGCGCGAACTCGAGCGCCCACCGCAAGTGCCGCCCGCGCACCTCGGCTTCCTCGCCGGCCTCGCGCAAGCGATCGACCGCGTACTCGCGCACCGTCTCGAGCAGGTGGTAGCGATCGCGGTCGGCGTCGAACGCGACCAGCGACTTTTCAACGAGGCGCGTCACGAGATCGAGCGCGTCGTCGGCCGACACCTCGCCGCCGGCGCCGACGGATTCGGCGGCGTCGAGCGTGAAGCCGCCCGCGAACACGGAGAGCCTGCGCAGCAGCGCACGCTCCGCCGGCGTCAACAGGTCGAAGCTCCAGTCGATCAGCGCGCGCAGCGTCTGCTGGCGTGGCAGCGCCGTGCGATCGCCCGATGACAAGAGGCGAAAGCGGTCGGACAGGCGCTTCTCGATGCGCGCCGGCGACATCGTGCGCGTGCAGGCGGCGGCGAGCTCGATCGCGAGCGGGATGCCATCCAACTGGCGACAGATGCCGGCGATCGCCGCGGCATCGTCGTCCTGCGCCGCGAAGCCGGGGCGCGCAGCCGTCGCGCGCTCGACGAAGAGCCGCGCCGCCTCGGATTCGTGGATCGCGTCGGCGATGAATCGCCGCGCTGCGGGCGACTCGATCGACGGCGCACGCGCGGCAGGTGCCACCTCGCGGGGGATCGACAGCGCCGGCACCGGATAGAGCTGCTCGCCGGCAATCGCGAGCGGCTCGCGGCTCGACGCGACGATATGCAGGTCGGCGCCGCCGCGCAGCAGCGCGTGTGCGAGCTCGGCGGACCCTTGCGCGAGATGCTCGCAGTTGTCGAACACGATGAGCAGCCGCTTGCCGCGCACGTACGTGGCGAGCGTGTCGACGATCGGCCGACCGGCTTCCTCCTTGACGCCGAGCACCGACGCCACCGCCTGCGGCAACAGGCGCGCATCGGAAAGCGGCGCGAACTCGGCGACGAAAACTCCGTCCGGAAAGGCGTCCATCACCTCGGCGGCCGCGTGCAGCGCGAGCCGCGTCTTGCCGATGCCGCCGGGCCCTACCAGCGTGACGAGGCGGGTCTTGCGGATCAGCGACGCCACCTCGGCGAGCTGGCGCTCGCGGCCGACGAACGACGTGAGCTGCGCCGGCAGGTTGTTCGGCGTCGACTCGAGCGAGCGCAATGGCGGGAACGACTCGCGCAAGCCCGGATGCGCGAGCTGGTAGATGCGCTCCGGCGCGGCGAGATCCTTGAGCCGCACGGAGCCGAGGTCGCGAAGCTTGGTCGGCGCCTCGATGCGCTCGGCGACGACGTCGGCGACCGCCTTCGACACGAGCACCTGGCCACCGTGCGCGACCGCCATGATGCGCGCCGCGCGATTGATCGCACGCCCGTAGAAATCGCCGTCGCGGCGCTGCCCCGCGCCCATGTGGATGCCGCAGCGCACGGCCAGCGCGATGCCGTCCCCCGGTGTGTCGGCGAGGCCCAGCTCGAGGTCGAGCGCCGTGCGGATCGCGTCGAGCGGATCGTCGAACACCGCATGCACACCGTCGCCGGTGGTCTTGACGAGCGTGCCGCGATGACGCCTTACCGCGTCGCGGGCGAGGGCGTCGTGGCGCGCCAGCGCGGACTCCATCCGGGCCGCGTCGGCTTCCCACAAGCGCGTGCTGCCCTCGATGTCCGTGAACAGGAACGTGACGATGCCGGCCGCTTGCGACATGGCTTTTGTTGTGCCCGCCTGGCGGCGCACGCCGCGTCCGGGGAAGTCGCGCGCGGCGCCGGTGGCAAAGTATAGAGCGCGGCGGGCATTTCCCCCCACGCCCGCCTGCCGCTATGGGGCAGCACGTTTGCCGGTGGCGCGCGCGCGCTCGAGTCGCCGCATGAACACCGTCATCTCCTTGCCGGCCTGCTTGTCACCGCGCGCTTCGGCGACCTCGATGCCGCGCCCGTAGGCGACGATGGCGTCGTCGACGCGGCCGGCCTCGGCGAGCGCGCGGCCATAGAGCTTCCATGCCGCCGTGTAGCGCGGATCGAGCTCGACCGCCTTGGCGAGATGCCCGACCGCCGTGTCAGGATCGCCCGCCTTCAAGAGCTCGTTGCCGAGCGAATAGCGCAGCAGCGCGCCGTCCCTGCCCGTCGCCAGCATCTTCTCGAACGCGGCGAGGGCGGGCGAGCGCGCGTCGGTCATTTCGGCGGCGCCGGTGGCTCGGTGGCAGCCGGCGTGGCGGTCGCGGTCGTGGCCGGCGCGGCGGTTGCGGTCGTCGCCGGTGCGGCGCTGGGCGCCGGGCAGTCGACACGCCTGAACGGGTAGATCACCTGTCGATCCTGGCCGTTGACCTTGCCGATGACGTAGGCGAAGACCTCGTCGGCCGGCGTGTGCGCGTACGCGATCTCGGTCGGAAAGTCGCGCGACGGATTGGCGAACGTGTAGCGCGTCGCGCCGTGGTCGTCCTTCGAGCCCTGGTACACGAACGCTTCCTCGGGCTTGTCGGTCGGCTTGGCGACGTAGGCGATGCTGCCGTCGCTGCGCGCCTCGATGCGCATGAACTCGAACGACAGCGTGCGGCCGGCCATCACCGTGTGCCCGAGTCCCAGCATCATGCCCGCCGCAGGCTTCGTCCATTGCTCGGTGTACGCACGCTGGTTGACGTCGCCCGCCCAGCAGCCGGCGAGCCAGGCGAGTGCTGCGAGCGGATCGGGTGCCTGGGCCGGCGACGCAGCGGTCGACGGCGTGGCAAAAGGCGCGCTCGCCGGTGCGGGCTGCGAAGCCGGCTTCGCCGGCGCTTGGGCCAGCGCACTGCCGGTAGCGAGCATCGTCGCCGCAACGAGGGCGAGGGACTTGCGGTGGGGCATTCGGGGATCCTGTCGTTGGACGGCCGCGCGCGCGGCGGGCCGGAATCGTCGATTCCGGGCGATCGGCCGATTTTACCGAGCGCCGACGTCCATTCGACGCCGTTCCGACACGTCAGTTCGCCGCGCCGTGCAGCATCGCCGACTTGAGGCTCGCCTGCGCCGGATGATCGCCGAGCCACACGCGCGTCAGCGCGCGGTTGAACGCGTCGCCGGGAATCGT
>JAICUU010000253.1 GCA_025935675.1 Burkholderiales bacterium | reverse complement strand
GGTGAGGTCGTCGACGGCGTCGCGCGCGCGAAACGCGACGCGGATGCCGACGTCCTCGCCCGCCAGCACGTTGCTGCCGAGGCCGCCGATGCCCCATGCATCGACGCGCACGATCTCGACCTCGCGGCTGCCGAAGTTGCGCGGCGCGCGCGCGGCCGGCGCCGGGTCGTCGGTGGCCGCCGGCGCCACCTGCGGCATTGCCGTCCCGGCGTCCGACGCCGCCACTTCCGACGCGGGCGACACCGCCGCCTCGACGCCCGGCGCCTCCATCCCCGCGGGCACGCGCGCGAACACCGCGCGCCGCCGCGCCGCATGGTGCAGCTCGCGCGCATGGGCATAAAGCTCGTCGTCGAGCGTATTGAGCGCTCGCAGCCGCGCGAGCGTCGAAGCAGGGAGATCGCGCGCGACGAGGCGCCGGCTGCCGACGTTGAGCCGTGGCAGCGGCACCGGCGGCGCACCGAGCGCGAGGCAGACGAGGTCGACCGTTTCCTCCATCCGCTCGGTGAGGCCGACGAGGTCGAAGCGCTCGAGCGCCTCCTTCGCGAGCGCGAGCCGTCGCGCATCGTCGGACAGCGGCTCGCGTCCATTCCACGCGAGCGGTGCGTAATGCGCGACCATCGTGTTCGAGACCAGCGCCAGCATCTGCGGGTCGGCGGCGTCGAGCGCGGCGTCGAGATCCGCGGCGGTGTCGATCGCGCGCGCCCGCTGGCCGCTCGCGCTGCCCGAAGCCGGCACGTCGTAGCGCTCGTACGCGAGATGCGACAGCACGCGCTCGACCGGATCGCGCAGCACGGTCAGCGACCACGGGCCGGCGAGGTCGCTCTGCGGCTGGAAATAGAAATGACCGGACACGCACCGGTAGCGCGCGAACTCGTGACGCGCTTCATCGAGCGAGCCGGTCAGGATCGGCGAGCAGCGCTCGGCCCCGACGATCGCCTGCAGCACCGCGTGCAACGACATGCCGCCGGTTTTCGGGACGTGGTCGAACAGCACGCGGCGCGGCGCGGGCGATGGTGCGGCATCGGGGCGGGGACGGTCGGGCACGGGCGCGTCGGTGGGTCTCAGTCGTCGCGGTCGTCGCGCGCCGCCTGTCGCTTCAGCGCAACGCGAAGAATGCGCCCAGCGCAGCGCCGATCGCGTGCGCGCCGATGGCGAGGAGGTCGCCGTGATGCTCGTCGCGCTCGCGCGTACGCTCGAGGTCGAACAGCGCGTCGATTTGGGCGTTGGTCATCGCCGTCCGCGCCGCCTCGGCGCTGGCGGCGCCGACCGGCGGCGATGCGCCATTGCCCGCGGCGCTCTCGAGCTCCTTCAGCGCCTTGGCGATGCTGTCGGGGTCGATCAGCATGATCGCCGCGCCGCAGTGTGCGCAGGCGCTGCTGGTCGCGAGGTCGACCGGCGCGCCGCACTGCGAGCAGTTCACCGAGCGTACCGTCGCGCGAAGCCGCGCGAGCTCCTCCGCCGACGGCGGGCGGATCAGGTCCTTGGCGGCGAGGAACTGGCCGAAGGTGATGAGCTGGCCGTCGCCCGACGTGCAGCGCCAGTAGGTGAACCGCGTGCGGCGCTGGATGTCGTGCGTGAACGCGAGCGAATGCCGGCAGCGCGGGCAGGTCATCGCGTCATGCAGCGGCGTGCGCGCGGCGCTGGCCTCGCCGACGAGGCGGAACAGCGACAGCACCGCTTGCGGCGTGAGCGCCATGCTCTCGGCGCGGTCGAACCAGAAGAGGTTGCACGACGTGCAGGCGTCGACCTCGATGTCGTGCGGCACGGCGCCGAACGACGGCGTCGGCTGCGCCGCCATCGGCTCCCGGCAATTGGGGCAATCGATCATCGCGGCATTCTAGCGAGGGCGTCCCCGCCGTCTGCCGGCGCGCCGGAAGCGAGGCGAAAAAAAGCCGGGCACGGGGCCCGGCTTTTCGTATTGCAAGGTGAGCGGTGCTTACGCTGCGGTGATGTTCGACGCTTGCTTGCCCTTGGGGCCCGTCGTCACGTCGAAGGCGACCTTCTGGCCTTCCTTGAGCGTCTTGAACCCTTCCATCTTGATCGCGGTGAAATGCGCGAACAGGTCTTCGCCGCCGCCATCGGGCGTGATGAAGCCGAAACCCTTCGCGTCGTTGAACCACTTGACCGTACCGGTTGCCATCTGGAACTACTCCTTGAGTAATGATGCAAATATGGCGGGATCTGGCCCGCCGCCATGTTTCGATCTCAAGGACAGGAACCTCGGGGCCGCCGCGTCGCCAATCGGGGCGACTGCGTGCTGCCAGCGATCTTCAGGACCTCTTACTTCAAAACAGCCGCGGATTATACCGGAATTCAAGAACTTGCAGCCCCCCCGCCAAAGCGGTCGCGGCGGACCCTGGCGGCACCCTCCGCGAGCGCGGCGAGCTTGCCGCGGGCGACGTCGCGCGGCAGCGGCACCATTCCACAGTTGGTGCAGGGATAGAGACGCTCGGCCGGGACGAAGCCCAGCGCCTTCTCGATCACCGCGGCGACCTCGGCGGGGGTCTCGACCCGCTCGCTGGCGACGTCGATCGCGCCGACCATCACGTCCTTGCCCTCGAGCAGGCCGATCAGGTCGATCGGCACGTGCGAGTTCGCGCATTCGAGCGACACCTGCGCGATCTTCGAGCTTGCGAGCAACGGGAAGGTCTTCTCGTACTGGCGCCATTCGGCGCCGAGCGTCTTCTTCCAGTCGTTGTTCGCCTTGATGCCGTAGCCGTAGCAGATGTGCACGGCCGTCTTGACGCCGAGCCCGTCGGCGGCGCGCTCGAGCGCGGCGATGCCGAAGTCGCGGACCTCGTCGAAATACACGTTGAACGCCGGCTCGTCGAACTGGATGACGTCCACACCCGTGGCGGCGATCGCGCGCGCCTCGTCGTTGAGGATGCCGGCGAACGCCCACGCGAGCTTCTCGCGGCTCCGGTAGTGGGCGTCGAACAGCGTGTCGACCATCGTCAGCGGGCCGGGCAGCGTGTACTTGACCGGCCGCGTCGTCGTGCTGCGCAGGAACGCGGCGTCGTCGACGAATACCGGATGGCGCCGCACGACGTCGCCGGTTACCACCGGTACCGCGGCGTCGTAGCGCTCGCGGATGCGCACGACCTTCTTGTGGTCGAAGTCGACGCCGTCGAGCGCCTCGATGAACGACGTCACGAAGTGGCGGCGCGTCTGCTCGCCGTCGGTGACGATGTCGATGCCCGCGCGCTCCTGGTCGGCGACGGCGAGGCGCACCGCGTCGCGCTTGGCCTCGGCGAGCGCCGCGGCCTCGGGCTTCCACGGCGCCCACAGCGTGTTGGGCTCGGCGAGCCAGGCGGGCTTCGGCAGGCTGCCGGCGATCGTCGTCGCGAGAATCGTGGACATGGCGCAAGTCTCCGTTGAAAGGTCGATTCTGCCAGTTTCCATGTTCGGCACGCCTGCGCATTCGCAGGCGAGCGCGCGGCGGCGGACGATTTCGCCGCGGCCGGCCTTGACCGGCGGCCGCGGGCGCCCTTACGCTGCATCGCCTTCGTTCCTCGTCGCCAATCCCTTTGCCCAAAGTCCTGTTCGCCGACTACGATTATCACGAGATCGCCCTGGAGCGCTCGATCCTGGAAGGCGCGGGCTGCGAGCTTGTGGTTGCGCAATGCCGCAGCGAGGACGAGGTCATCGCCGCCGCGCGCGACTGCGCGGCGATCCT
Organism: Burkholderiales bacterium; assembly: GCA_025935675.1. Taxonomy (GTDB): domain Bacteria; phylum Pseudomonadota; class Gammaproteobacteria; order Burkholderiales; family Casimicrobiaceae; genus VBCG01. Next base: position 684 of record JAICUU010000253.1, on the reverse strand, counting down.
GCTGCAGTACGCGCCGATAACCGCCAGGGTCATCGCGGCACTGCCGTCGCTCGGCTTGGTGAGCCGCATCGGCGCGGGCTTCGATACCGTGGACACCGATGCCGCCCGCGCGCACGGCGTGTGGGTGACCAATTCGCCCGACTACGGCGTCGGCGAGGTCGCCACGCATGCGCTGGCGCTCGCGCTGGCGTCGATCCGCAACGTAGTCGCCTACGACCGCGACGTCCGCGCGGGGAAGTGGCATTTCCTGTCGTCCGGGACGATCCCCCGCGCATCGCGGCTGACGCTCGGCATCGTCGGCCTGGGACGCATCGGCAAGCGGATGGCGCACGTGTCCCGCGACGTCTTCGGTCGCGTCGTGGCGTTCGATCCCTACCTGATCGACGGCGACTTCCCGGCCTACGTCGAGCGGATGCCGACGCTCGCGTCGCTCGCCGCCGCGGCGGACGTCGTGTCGCTGCACACGCCGCTGAACGCCGAGACGCGCGGTCTCGTCGGCGACGCCTTCTTCGCCGCGGCGCGGCGCGGCCTGACGCTCGTCAACACCGCGCGCGGCGCGGTCGTTGCGATGCCCGCATTGCTTGCCGCGCTCGATGCTGGAATACTGCGGGGGGCCGCGCTCGACGTGTTGCCGATCGAGCCGGTGCCCGCGGATTCGCCGCTGCGAAGCGACCCTCGTGTCAT